>QHWJ01000343.1 GCA_003222535.1 Acidobacteriota bacterium
ATCGCACACGGCTGCGGCTGCGCCGGTACGAGATGCCGGGGATGCCGCCGTCGGACTGGTTTCTCGAAATCAAAGGCAAACTGAAGGACTCTTGTCTCAAGACCGGCCGCGTCAGCCTTCCCGACACGCTGCTCCAGGATCATCTGAGGCGGTATCGGTCGCTGAACGTCCAGCGGCTGGTTGAGCAGAATCCGACGGTGTTCTCCGCCCATCTGCCGCAGCTCTGGACCACCCCGCTCCAACCCTCGTTGCTCGTCGTGTACGAGCGCGAGCCGTTCATCGATCCTCGACAATCACTGCGCGTGACGTTCGATTCCAACATCAGAACAGTCCCGACCAACGATCCGTACGAGCCGGTGAGTCCAACCCGTCGAATCCTCGACACCGTCGTCGTGGAGATGAAGTTCGTCGGGGGCATTCCCCTCTGGCTGCATGCGGTCATTCAGAAGTTTCAACTGGCGCGAGTCGGGCTGTCCAAGTACTGCTCGGGAATCGATGCGCGGTGGGGTGCCGGCACGGGATTCGAGGGGGACATGCCTTCTCGGCCCGCCCCTGCGGCCGCACGGCGGCTTCCATTGGTGGGGCCCGTGGAACTCGGCCGCCGCTACCGCGCGCCGGCCGGTGCCGAGCGTGCCTGGGACGGCCCGGAGAGCGCCGCGCTGGATGCGTGAGCACCGAAAGCTTCCTTAACTCTTCGCGTCGAACGACTACGAAAACACCCATTCAGGAGATCACACGTGGATCAGATGTCCGAGCTTCTCAAGTTCCTGCAACGCGGATCGGCGAGCGCCAACGCCGCGCAGACGCCATCGCAGGCGATCCTGTTCACGGCATCCGTCATCGGCGTCTCGCTGCTGCTGGCGATGGCGATCTGCTTCGTCTACCAGCGGACGCACAAGGGACTGCAGTATTCGAGGTCGTTCGTCCTGGCGCTCGCGCTGCTGCCCTGCATCATGAGCGTGCTGTTCCTCGTGATCGGCGGGAGCGTGGCACGGGCGTTCGGGACGGTCGGCGCCATGTCGCTGATCCGCTTCCGCACCGTGATCAAAGACACGGTCGATCTGGCGTACGTCTTTCTCGCCATCACGATCGGGCTTTGCGTCGGGAGCGGCAACTTTCTCATCGGCGTCACGGCGACGACCGTGCTCATGGCCATCGTGTATTTCCTGGATCAATTGGAGTTCGGATCCGCGCACAGTCGTCCCGGTTACATCCTGCGGTTCGTCGTGCAGAGGACCAACGGGTCCGGGGAGAAGAAGCATGAGGCCGTTCTCAACAAGTGGGCCGACAAGCTCGTGCTGCTCAACATGCACAATGTGAACAGCCATTCCGAGCACGTCTACAACGTGCGCCGCATCGATGAGGCCGACCGCGACGATCTCGTGCATTCGCTGATGGCCGTGCCTGGCGTGGACAGCGTAGGCCTGATCAGCGCGACCGGCGAAGTGGAGTACTAGCGACATGCGCACCCTGCTTACACGGGCAGCGACATCGGCCCGGCGCCACGGCGTCGCGGCGCTGATTCCCCTCGTCATTCTGGGGCTGGTGGTGGTGGTGGTCACGTACAGACAGCCGGCCGCACCGTCCTCAGTCTCGATGCAAGTCGTCCCGCTGACCTTCGACGGCCCGGGCGCCGCCAACGAGTTTCCACAAGCCTCGCCCGACGGCCGCTTCATCGTCTTCCAGCGATCCGAAAAGCCGACCATCAGCACGTCGCTCTCGGGAAAGACGATCTACACGTTCAAGGAGGATTCTGACTGGGACGTCTACCGGATGCGGATCGACGGTAGTGAGAGGGTTCGGCTGACCGATTCCCCGAAGGTCGAGGACGAGCCCACCTATTCCCCCGACGGATCGATGATCGCGTATCGCGTCGTGCGCAACGGGAGCTCCGATCTGTTTCTCATGGATCCCGATGGTGGAAACAAGCGGCCGTTGGTGGCCGACCCCAATACGGAGGAAAAGACACCGGCCTTTTCCCCCGACGGACGCCGCGTCATCTTCTACGGGAACCGTGCGGCGACCGCCGACTGGAATCTGTTTACCGTCGACGTGGCGAGCCGGAAAGTGCAACAACTGACCAGCGGGCTGCATCAAGACAAGCATCCGCAGATCACGCCCGACGGCGGGGAGGTGATCTTCCACTCGGATCGCAGTGGGGTTCAGGTTCCGCTCGGCGCCCGCGGGAAGCGGACGGACACGATGACCATTTTTTCCCTGAGCCTCGACTCGGGCCAGATCCGCCCCCTGCTCGTCGACGACGGCGAAAATCTGCAAGACAGCCGGCATTCCTTCGTGTCGCACGACGGCCGGTTCATCGTCTACCACGCACAGACGTTCGGCAAGGATCGCCAGCATCCGGGGACCTATCGACGACTTCGCGAAGACATCTATTTGATGACGCGAGATGGGCGGCGGCGAATCAATCTCACCGAACACGATCCGCGGTTGTTCAAACATCCGTCATGGTCGGCCGACGGTCGTGGCATTTTCTGCGTGTTCGACGACAAGGCCCACGTCAATGTTTGGAACGTCGGGTACATCGATGTCACGTCGGCGCTCCAGCAGTTGAACTGAGTCATGGCCACCCTTCATCACGAACATCGCGCGCTGTCACGCTCTCTCCTGAGTGTGAGCCGGTCCCTCGTCGTTCTGGGCATCCTCGTCTGTCTCTGCTCGACGGGCCTCGAGGCACAAGGCCGCGCCGGGGTTCGGGGGACCGTCGTCGACGAGACGGGCCTGGCGATTCCGCGCGCCGACGTCACGCTCATCGACCTGGCGGGTGGAACAACGACGCGCACAAAGACCGATGGATCGGGCCGCTTCGCGCTCGAAGACGTGCGGCCCGGTGAGTATCTGCTGCACGTGACGGCGGCGGGGTTTCAGGACGTCGATCTTCCGGTCACCGCCGGACGCGACGCGCTCAAGCCGTTGACCGTCATGATGCGGGTCGGTCTGGAGGAGGAGGTGACGGTGGTCGGCAGCCGGCGGGACTCGCCGGTCCGGGCCGACCAGAACGCCGATGCCATCACATTCAATCGCGACTTTCTAGCCCAGCTGCCGGTCGATGGCAACGATGTGCTGCCGTTGCTCTCATCGCTGCTCGCGCCGTCGGCCGCCGGGGTCGACGGCCTGTCGATCATCATTGACGGCGTCGAAGGGAGCACGCTCGATCTTTCTGCCGCGGCCATTCGCCACGTCACCGTCAATCGCAATCCGTATTCTTCGGAGTTCCGGCGTCCGGGCAAGGCGCGGGTCGAGGTTGTCACCGAGCACGGCTCTCGTAAGTTTCATGGAAGCGGCGCGTTCTCGGGGCGCGCCTCCTTGTTCGATGCTCGCAATCCGTTTGCTCAGACGAAGCCTCCGGAAAACAAAGGCCTCCTCAACGGGAGCTTCGGCGGACCACTCCATCGCGATCGCTCGACATTCTTTCTCACCGGAAGTTGGCTGAACCATGATGAGAGTGCCGTCGTGCATGCCCGGACCCTGGCGGGGGCCGGACCTGTGGTCGAGAACGTGGCCGCCCCCAGGGAGCACGCGAACTGGTATGGGCGCGTCGATGCGCGTCCGAACAGGTCTCACGCGCTGATCGGTCGGTACGATTTCACCGGCGATACGGCGCGCAATCGAGGGGTCGGCGGATTGCATCTGACCGAACAGGGATACGACACCGAGGAACACAAGCACACGCTGCAGCTCGGCTCACACGATCTGTTCGCGCCGGTGAGCAATGACGTGCGGATACAGGCCGCGTGGCAACACAAGCGCGCCGGGCAGCCCTCAGACCGTCCGGCGATGGTGGTTCACGGCGCCTTCACCGGCGGTGCGTCGCAGACGTACCACGTGAACGACGACACCGACGTGCACGTCCAGGACGTGGCCACGTACTTCCACGGCCCACACACCGTTCGGTTCGGCGGCGAAGCCCGAGCCAAGCGTGTCCACGTCGTCGACGCCTCGAATTTCGGGGGGACCTTCGAGTTCGCCGGCCTGAATCAGCTCGCGCGCGGCACGCCGATCCTGTTCCGCATCAATCGAGGGACCCCCGACATCGACTTCTCTCAACACGAAGCCTTCGGGTTCGTGCAGGACGAGGTCCGCGTCCGTTCTGACCTGAGCGTGATGGCGGGAGTGCGCGAAGACTGGCAGGCCCGCCCGGGCGCGGGCGCCAGCCTGGCGCCGCGCGCCGCCGTCACGTGGGCGCCGGGCGTCCAGAAGACCGTGCTTCGTGCCGGGGCGGGCATGTTCTACGACCGCTTGCCCGACGCGGCGATCGTACGCGCATCGTTGTTCGACGGGCAGCGGTTGCGGGAGTTCGTGATGATCGCGCCCGCATTCCCAGACCCGTTCGCGTCGGACCAGGGCGTCCTTCCGCCGTCCAATGTAACGCGTGTCGAATCGGACGTGCACGCGCCGGCGCTGCTCCAGGCGAGTGTTGGAGTCGAGCGGGCGTTGTGGCAGAACTCGCGCGTCGTCATTGAGTATCAGGCCCTGCGCGGCTGGCATCAGTTCCGCGCCCGGAACCTCAATGCGCCATCCGACCCTTTCGGGCCGCGGCCCGATCCCGCATTGCTCAACGTCGCGCTGGTGGGCTCCGCCGGTGCGATGCGCAGCGACGCGCTCGCCATCAGCTTCAACGGCCAAATTACGCGCCAATTCCTGGGAGTCGTGCACTACACGTGGTCAAAGGCGACCGACGAATCGAGCGGCTTGTTCGACCTGCCGGCCGATCCCCGAAACGTGGCCGCAGAGCGGGGTCGGGCCGACCACGATCGACGACACCGGGTGAACGTGGTCGGAACCTGGCAAGCGGGCCACGGCCTGAAGGTGGGTGTATTGGCATCGCTAGCCACCGGCTCGCCGTTCGACATCACAACGGGCTTCGACGACAACGGAGACGGGCGCGTCCACGACCGCCCGATCGGTGTCACGCGCAATACCGGAGAGGGTTCCGGACTTGCCCAGATGGATCTGCGCGTCACCAAACTGCTGGCGCTGAGGCCTGCGAGCACGCATCCCGACAAGCACGGGATGATCGAGGTCGCGCTGGACGCATTCAACGCGTTCAACCGCAGCAACTTCACGAATTTCATCGGGATTCAGACGTCGCCGTTCTTCGGAGACGCCACCGCCGCCCGGGCGGCCAGGACCGTCCAGGCCTCGGTAAAGTACAGGTTCTGATCTGAAAGGGAGAATGCGTTGGCCTTCCGTCTGATTCCGCGCGAGGTGAAGTTCTACGACGATTTTCAGGCGCTGGCCGACGAGGTGCAGCACGGCGCGCGACTCCTCACGGAGATGCTCGCGCCTGAGCATCCCATGTGGGACAAGGTGGACGAGATCAAGGAAGTCGAGCACAAATGCGACTTCCTGACGCACGAGATCATGCGGCGGCTCAACCGCACGTTCGTCACCCCGCTCGATCGCGAGGACATCCACGCGCTTGCGTGCTCCCTCGATGATGTGATGGATGCGATTGATGCGTCGGCGTCGCTCGTCAGGCTGTACCGGCTCGACTGCGTACGGTTCGGCGCACGCGAGCTCGCACACATCATTGAAGCGTCAACCCGTGAGGTGCGGCTCGCGCTCGGGGGCATGCAGAAGAACAACGGGTTCATGGCCCATGCGGTCGAGATCAACCGGCTTGAGAACGAGGGCGACCGCACGCACCAGCAGGCCGTCAGCAAGCTGTTCGACGATGAGCGGGATCCGCTTACGGTCATCCGGTGGAAAGAGATGCTCGACTTTCTCGAAGACGCCATCGATCGGTGTGAAGACGTGGCCAACGTGCTCGAAGGTGTGATGGTCAAACACGGATAACGGCCGATGCTGTACATAGAGAGATCGGGCGGATCGTTGGGCTTGTCCGGTCGGGCACCGGCCCTGGATCACACCGCGATTTCCGCGATCGTCTTGTAAGGCTTCGCGAGCTTCAGCACGATCAGCAGCTTGATAAGCGGCCAGGCCGGATCGATCTCGCTGGCGCGGAAGCTGAACTTCGGGCTGCGGGGATAGCCATGATGATTGTTGTGCAGCCCTTCGCCGCCGGTCAGCAGCGCGAGCAGGCGGATGTTGGTCGCCGTGTTCGCGAAATTCTTGTAGCCGACCTGGTGGCACAGACCGTTGATTGAAGACGACAGCACGAACACGTACATCACGGCGTGAATGCCCGCCGCCAGGAGCGCCCACCACACACCGATGACCGAGCCGACGACCAGACACAGTGCGGTCGTACCAACGCCGAGGCCCAACAACCCGCGGTTGAACACGTGCCGATCCCACCAGCCTTCCCTGATGTCGCGCGCATAGCGCTCGACAACGTCGGTGTTCTTGATCTCGCGCACGTAGTAGAAAACATTCCCGAGCTGGACGTTCCAGAAGCCTTCGATCTTCGGGCTGTGCGGGTCGCCTTCCTCGTCCGTGAAGGCGTGGTGCTTCCGGTGGACCGCTACCCACTCCTTCGTGCACTGCCCCGTCGTCAGCCACAGGGCCAGCTTGAAGGCCCACGCGACCCCCGGATGCACCGTCAACGCTTTGTGCGTGGCGCAGCGATGCAGATAGATGGTCGTGCTGAACACCGCCACCTGGATCAGGATGGCTGCCACGACGAGCGCGACGAGAAGCGGATACAGCACGACACGACCCTCCAAAAACCTTGACTGCTGACCCGTATGAGCTTGGGGGGAACGCCGGCCTGGGGGAACAAGAGATCGTATCACGGAATCGTCAGCGGCCCTCCTGGTCGTTGGCCGCTCGCGTCGAGGAAAACGATGTGGACGCTCGAAAGCCAGCGGGAGATTCGCGAGAGCGTTGCGCGCAGGATCGTGGACGTAAGCCCTGTATTATCCGTTGCTTCGCTCGAAGTCCTTCATGAAGGCGACCAACGCGTCGACGCCTTCCTCCGGGAAGGCGTTGTAGATGGAGGCGCGGATGCCGCCGACCGCCCGATGCCCCTTCAGCCCGTCGAGCCCCGCAGCGGTCGATTCCTTGATGAATCGCTTCTCCAGGTCCTCGCTGCCCATGCGGAACGTGACGTTCATCAGCGACCGGCAGTCCTTGTGCGCGGTTCCGCGATAGAAGCCGGTGCGATCGATTTCGGCATAGACCTTCGCCGCCTTCCGTTCGTTGACCGTGGCGATTCCCGCGAGGCCGCCTTGCGCGAGCAGCCATTTCATCACCAGGCCGAGCGTGTACACGGCAAACGCGGGGGGCGTGTTGTACAGCGATCCGTTCTCCGCATGCACCGCGTAGTTGAGCATGGTGGGCATCGACTTCTGCGAGCGCTCCAGGAGATCCTCTCGGATGATGACGACCGTGACCCCGGCCGGCCCCATGTTTTTCTGGGCGCCCGAGTAGATCAGCGCGTGGCGCTGGACGTCGATGGGACGGCTGAACATGTCGGATGACGTATCGCTGACAAGCGGGACGTCGCCGACAAGAGGCAGATCCTTGTACTCCGTGCCTTCGATCGTGTTGTTCGACGTCATGTGCACGTACGCGGCGTCCGGCGTGAGCTTCAGCTCGGCCTGCTCCGGCACACGCGAGTAGCTCTCGTCCTTCGTGGTCGCGGCCACGTTCACGCTGCCGATCTTCTTCGCTTCCTTGATCGCTTTCTCGGCCCATGAGCCTGAGTCGATGTAATCGGCGGTCGCGCCGGCGGTGAGCAGGTTCATCGGCACCATCGAGAACTGCAGGCTCGCGCCGCCCTGCAGGAACAGCACGCGGTAGCTCGACGGGATGCCCGCCAGACGGCGGATGTCCGCCTCGGCAGCAGCCAGGATCGACTCGAACGTCGTCGATCGATGGCTGATTTCGAGGATCGACATCCCGACGCCGGGCAGCGCGACGAGATCGCGCTGAACCTGTTCCAGCACCGGCAGCGGCAGCACGGCCGGACCGGCGGCGAAGTTGAAGATGCGATGGATGGTTGTCATGGGGCTCCAAAATGCAACCACGAAAAACACGAAAACACGAAAACACGAAAAAGATCAACAGTTCTCCGCGCGTTCGTGACCATGGTGTTCAAATCGTGACGAGGTGCAGGTCAAGGATGTCGCTGTTGCCCTTGTAAATCGTTTTCAGCAGCCCCGCAGAGGGGGCGCCGTCGAGGTTGATGCGGGCGATCGCGGCCTCGGCGCCGTCGAAGATCACGTTCTCGGTCTCCTGCACGTTGATGTCGCCGTTCCGCAGGTGATCGAACACGTGCGCGAGCACGCCCGGCCTGTTGCGGTGACGCACGACGAGCATGTGCGTCGCCGGGGTTTTCTTCGCCAGGTTCACGACGTTCGGCACCTTGCCCGTGCTTTTGTAGGACGCGACGATCCGTACGGTTTCGCAGGCGATGGCTTCCTGCGCCTGATCGGTCGAGGCGCCGATATGATGTGTGCCGTACACGTTCCCTAGCGACGCGATCGCGTCCTTGAACTCGCCGGCGGCGCCGGCGGGCTCGGCCGCGAACACATCGAGACCGACGCGAATATCGCGCTCGCGAATCGCCCGCTCGAGCGCGGCGTAATCGACGACCTCGCCGCGCGCCGTGTTGATGAAGTAGGAACCGCGTCTCAGCTTGTCGAGGACCGAGGAACCGACCATGCCTTTCGTGTCGGCGTTGAGCGCGAGATGGACGCTCAGGACGTCGCTGCGCTCGGCCACTTCCGGGGGAGAGCCGGCAAGCTGCATGGGGATCGGTTCGCCGGCGACGCTCTCTTTCCCCGTCGCAAACCGGCGGCTCCAGACGACGATGGGCATGCCGAAGGCGTGCGCCCGCTTCGCCATCTCCTGACCGATGTTGCCGTAGCCGAGCAGACCGAGCGTCCGGCCGAACAGGCCACGCGCCTTCGAGTACTCCTTCTTGTTCCAGGTGCCGGCGCGCAGATCGGCCACGTTGTCCGGCACCCGGCGGTCGATCGCGAGCAGCAGCGCGAAGGCGAGCTCGGCCACCGCGATCGCATTTTTGCCCGGGCAGTTCGAGACGTAGATGCCGCACCTGGACGCGGTCGCGACATCGATGGTGTTGTAGCCGGCCCCGGCGCGAACGACGAGCGACAATGCGCCCGCTTCGAGCATCGCGGCGTTCACGGCGGTGCTGCGGACCACGAGCACATCGGCGGCGGTATCGCGAAGCGCCTGCGTCAGCGTGTCGTCCTTGAGGTCCGGCTGATAGACGACGTCGCAGCCGGCGGCCTTCAGCCCGTCGATTCCGGTCTGCTCAAATGTGTCGGCGACGAGGACTTTCATATAGACAAGCCACAGAGAAGACACGGAGACACAGAGAATTTGAGAATCGCGGTGTTCGACGCTGCGCCGCGGAGCGGCGACGTCAGGTCGACGGGCCTGCGTTGCAGGCCGCCAGCGTCGATCACGTCTTCAATCTGAAAATCTCTGTGCCGCTGTGCCTTCGTGGCTAAGATTTCTTTTCGTCAAATCACATGAATCAGCAATCCATCCCTGAGCTTGGGCTCGAACCATGTGGACTTCGGCGGCATGATCTCACCGGCGTCGGAGACGGCCATCAGGTCGGCGACGCTCACGGGGAACAGCGAGAACGCCACCGCGGCCCTGCCCGAATCGACGAGCTTTTCGAGCTCGCCCGTCGCGCGCGCGCCGCCGACGAAATCAATCCGCTTGTCCGTCCGGATGTCGGCGATTTTCAGGATTGGGGCCAGCAGGTGCTCCTGCAGCACGCTGACGTCGAGCGACCCGATCGCGTCCGAATCAGCAGGCGGAACGCGCGGGCAGAGCGTATGCCACGCGCCGTTGACATACATGGCGATATCGCCGCGCTTGCCGGGCGACGCCGGTCCGGCCTTGAGCTCGAAGCGATCCCGCACCGCATCGAGGAGCTCATCGGGAGCGAGGCCGCCCAGATCTTTCACCGTGCGGTTGTACGGCAGGATTTGCACCTGGTTGTGCGGGAAGGCGACGGCGAGGAAGGTCGACCGATCGGCGCCATCGCAGAGCGATGTGCCCGGAAGCCCGCGGTCGCGCATCTCGGTGCGCGCGCGTGCCGCGCTCGCCGCGCGATGGTGGCCGTCCGCGATATAGAGCGCCGGGATCCGGCGGAACGCGGCGACGAGCGCGCCGCGATCGGCGCCGCCGACGCGCCAGATCGTGTGGTGCACGCCATCGGGCGCGTCGAAATCGATGATCGGCTCTCCCTCGGTGGCGCGCGCCGCCAGGCTATCGACCTCGTCCGCCGCACGATACGTGAGAAACACGGGACCGGTCTGCGCGCCGAGCGCGATCATGTGGCGCGTGCGGTCGTCCTCTTTGTCGCGGCGGGTGCGCTCGTGCTTCCTGATGACGTCCCGGTCGTACTCGTCGATCGAGAAACAGGCGGCAAGGCCTGTCTGGACATGCCGGCCCATTTGCAGCCGGTAGAAGTAGACGCTCGGCTCGTCCTCGATAACGAGAGCCGTCTTCCGCAGGACGTCAAAATTCTTCGCAGCCTGCTGATACACCTCGGCCGCGTACGGGTCGGCGCCGGGATTCAATTCGATCTCGGCACGCGAGACCCGCAAAAAGCTGAGCGGGTTCCCCTCTGCGAGCGCGCGCGCTTCATCCGTGCTGACGACATCGTAAGGGACAGCAGCAATCCGGGCAGCGTGGGTCGGGTTCGGACGCAACGCACGGAACGGGTGAAGCGTCGCCATGGGGCACGCATTATACCGCGCCTGATTTCTGATAAAGTCCGTCACCGGAGGCTCGCCGTCCATGCAGCTTCGCCGCACGCTCGCTCTGAGCGCCATCATTGCCGTGCTCGTCGGATTCCCGCTGGCCGCCGACTGGCCGGTGACGGAAAAACTCGACCTCGATGCGATCTATCGCATCAAGGAAGAAGGGCTGCAGCGCTCGAAGGTGATGGAGATCGAAAGCTACCTCACCGACGTGTACGGGCCGCGGCTCACCGGGTCCCCCAACATCAAAGAAGCCGCCGACTGGGCGCAAAAGACGATGAAGGAGTGGGGCCTGGCGAACGTGCATCTCGAGACATGGCCGTTCGGCCGCGGCTGGCAGAATCAGTTGTTCCTCGCGATGGCGATGACGCCGCGCGCCTACCCGATCATCGGGTACCCGAAGGCGTGGACCCCGGGCACCGGCGGCCTTGTCACCGGCGAAGCGATCATCGCGGTGATCAACGAAGAGAAGGACTTCGCCACGTTCCGTGGAGCGCTGCGCGGCAAGTTCGTGCTCGGCGCGGCGATGCGCGACGTGCCGGCCCATTTCGAGGCGCCGGGGCACCGGTACACGGACGCCGAGCTGGCGGATCTCTCGAAGCAACCCGAGGCGTCCGGGCGCGGAGGACGTGGCGGGCGCGGAGGCAACTTCCAGGCGGTCCAGGACTTCAACAGGAAGAAAACGCAATTCTGGATCGACGAGGGCATCGCGGCGCTGCTGGACATCAGCCGCGGGGACGGCGGCACGCTCTTCGTGCAGGGCGGCGGGTCGCGCGACGCGAAGGATCCACCGTCACCACCGCAGGTCGTCATCTCAGTCGAGCAGTACGGCCGGATCGTGCGGACGCTCGAGAAGAAGATTCCCGTCACGCTGTCGATGAACATCGACAACAGGTTCTACGACGCCGATCTCACCTCGTTCAACGTCGTCGCCGAGCTGCCGGGGACCGACAAGGCGGACGAGGTCGTCATGCTCGGCGCGCACTTCGATTCATGGCACACCGGGACCGGCGCGACCGACAACGCCGCCGGATCGGCCGTCATGATGGAGGCGATGCGACTGCTGAAGGTCAGCGGCGTCAAGCTGCGCCGCACCGTGCGCATCGGCTTGTGGGGCGGTGAGGAGCAGGGGCTGCTCGGCTCGAAGGAATACGTCAAGGCGCACTACGGCGATCCGGCGACGATGCAGTTGAAGCCGGAGCATGCGAAGCTCGCCGGCTACTTCAACGTCGATAACGGCACCGGCCTGATTCGTGGCGTCTACCTGCAAGGCAACGAGGCGGTGGCGCCGATCTTCCAGGCGTGGATGGAACCGTTCAAGAACCTCGGCATGAAGACGCTGGCGATTCGCAACACTGGCGGCACCGATCATCTGTCGTACGACGCGGTCGGGCTGCCGGGCTTCCAGTTCATCCAGGACGAGGTCGAGTACAACTCACGGACGCATCATTCGAACATGGACGTGTACGAGCGCATCCAGGCCAACGACATGATGCGCAATGCCGTCATCGTCGCGTCTTTCGTGATGAATACCGCGAACCGTGACGAGAAGCTCCCGCGCAAGCCGCTCCCGAAGCCACAGGCGCCCGCCGGCCGCGGCACGCAGCCTTGACTAAGGCGAAGAGATGGCTGATGGCGAAGGGCTGATGGCTTATGGTCGATGGCGCGTCCATCAGCCATCAGCCATCAGCCATCAGCCATCAGCCATCAGCCATTAGCCATTAGCCATTAGCTGCGTCCGTATTTCTGTGCCCAGGCCCGCAACCGATCTTTTCTCTCGCGGGCTTCCGGTATGTCATCGAGCAAGTCGGCGGGCCACGGTAAACGATATGTCCAGTTCTGCTCGTTGACGGTCGCCGGTTCATTGATGCGGTCGCGCCAGCCGAACACGTCCTGCACCGGCAGCAGCAGGAGATAGGAAGGCGAACCGAAGAGGGCCTCCAGCAGCACGTCGCGCACGGTGGTATCGAAGGCGGCGCCCAGGAGAGCGGTCGCGCCCGACAGCCGCTGGATGGACGGCAGGTCGCTGACTTCCCGCCGCTCCTCTTCAGAAGCACCTTCCCACCAGACGGCGAGCGCCTCCGTGTCGTGCGTCCCCGATGTCGCGACCGACATCGGTGGATACTTCGCGGGATCGCGGAACGGCTGGCCGGCAGTGTGCCAGTGACGCTCCCATCGAAACACGCGGTACCCGGGCACGCCGAGCCGCGCGATCGAGGCGCGGACGAAATCGGGCACGGTGCCGAGGTCCTCGGCGGTGATTTCGGCTCCGGCGCCGCGAAACAGCTCGAGCAGACTCTCCCCGAGTGCGAGCTGCGAGGGCTCGTCCGGCGGCGTGAAGAAGCCAACGCCGCCGTTCTTCAGGCGGCCGTACGTGCGGTAGAAGCCGACGAGGTGATCGACGCGGTACCCGTCGTACAGGTCGGCGCTGCGGCGCGCCCGCTCGCGCAGCCACCGGAAGCCTTCCGCCGCCATGATGTCCCACCGATAGAGCGGCATGCCCCAGTCCTGCCCGGTCGGGCTGAACGCGTCGGGCGGGACGCCGACCGACACCTCGAGGCGGAACTGCTGCTGGCGCGCCCAGACATCGGCGCTGTCGCCATCCACCATGAACGGCAGATCGCCGAACAGCGCGACGCCGTGCGTACGCCGGCGGGCCTGCTGCCACTGCGTGCCGGCGAGCCACTGCAGATACTGCTGGAACAGCACTTCGGTCGTGAGCTCGCGGCGCGCGCGATCGATCGCCGCGGGCTCGCGGCGCTGGAGATCGGCAGACCATTCGGTCCATGGGCGTTCCTGCTCGCGCGCGTGCAGCGCGCGGAAGAGGCTGTAGTCCTCAATCCACCACGCCTGCTCGCTCGCATACATGCGCAGCGCGCGCGCGCGGTCCGTGTTCGGCCGCCACTCGACATCGAGAAACCGCTGGAATGCCCCGCGCAGCGCGGACTGTTTCAACCGCCGCACCGCCTGATGGTCGATTCGCGGCGTGCGCCGGACCGCGGCCAGCGCGCCGCGATCCTCCGGCGACAGCCCGGCCTCGCCGCCGAGCGCCTCGAACTCGAGCACGTCAGGAACGCGGATGAAGATCGGATCGATCGCCATCGCGCTGATCGCCGAGTACGGCGACTGCTGGCCGGGCGCCATTTCGTTGAGCGGCAGGAGTTGCAGCACGTGCTGGCCGGCGGCCGCAAGCCAGGCGGTGAGAGGCTCGACATCGCCGATGTCGCCGATGCCCCAGCTCGCCGTGGACGGACACGAGAACAGCGGGATGAGCAGCCCCGCCCGACGGCGGCCGGTCGGAGCACTCATGGACGACTTGCGCGGCACGCGAAATGGCGCAGCACGCGCACGATGCCGTCGGCGAACGACGGCGCCGGCGGCAGCAGGCTGACCACGAGGAACGACTCGCGGGGAAAGTCGAAAAAGTATCCGGGATGCGTCAGGACGCCGTCCGCCGTCAGCAGCCGGACGACGAGATCTTCCTCCGGTTCGAGAGATGGGACCTGCAGGACGGCAGACCATCCGCCGCCGCTCCGCAGCACGTCGCACGACGGCACGCCGGCGACCGTCGATCGCAGCCACCGATAGTTGGTCGCGATCCGCGCAAGAATCTGCGACCGGATGGCCGCGCCGCGTTCGAGCAGCTCGGCAACGGCGACCTGCGCGGGCGTCGACACCGCGAGGTAGGTGTCGCACACGAGCTCGAGCCGCTCGAGCGCCGCGCCGACCAGGTCGTCGGGCCCCGCGACCGCGATCCATCCGAGCTTCACCTGCGGCAGACCGACCGATTTCGACAGGCCGCCGAGCGCGAACGACAGCACCTCGCGGCGACGCGCGGCCCGCCCTGCCGCGCTCGACGCGCCGGGTTCGAGCTCGTAGTCCGCGAACACTTCGTCGGCGATGATCGCGATGTCCCGCGGCGCACACAGCACGGCCAGACGATCGAGCTCGGCATCGGTCACAAACGATCCGGTCGGATTATTGGGGCTGACCACGAGCACCGCACGGGTCCGCGGGGTGAGGGCGCGCTCGAGGCTCCCGAAATCGATCGACCACGATCCGTGGAGGTCGAGGTCGTACGGGTGGGCCTCCACGAGATCGAAGCGCGTCAGATGGTCGAACAGCGGATAGCTCGGGCGCGGCACGAGCACCTCGTCTCCGGTGTCCGCCAGCAGCTTGAACAGCAGCGAGTAGGCGTCGCTCGTGCTGGCGGTCAACACGATGCGGTCAGGCGGGACGATCACCCCCAGCCGGCCGTAGTCGCCGGCGATCGCGCGGCGCGCATCGATGGCGCCGCAGGGCCAGGGCTCGTAACCGAGCGCGCGCGGATTGGCGAGCGGCGCCAGCAGATCGGGCGGGTACGTGAATCCCACTCGTGTCGGATTCGATTCGGTGAGGTCGATGAACGGGCGGCCCGTGCGCCGCTGTTCCAAGACAGCATGTCCCAGGCGATTGGGCGCCAGGCTGGGCGGGATGCGGGAAGAAAACACAGTAGTCCTTGGTCCTTGGGCCTTCGTTCTTGGTCCGTCCTTAGTCCTTGGTCCGTCCTCAGTCCTTGGTCCGTCCTCAGTCCCTGGTCCGTCCGTCCTTGGCCCTTCTCGTTCCTTGTCCCGTCCTCGGTCACTGTGGACCATGGATTGTGGACCATGGACTGTGGACCATGGACTGTGGACCAAGGACTGTGGACCATGGACTCTGGACCAAGGACGGACCAAGGACGGACCAAGTACCAAGCACTAAGGACCAGGGACTATGTCGACTCGCTCAATCACGTCGCCCTCGAGAATCTGATCGACGACCTCGATGCCGTTGAGCACCTGTGCGAAGACGGTGTACTCGTGGTCGAGCCGCGGGTTGTCGACGAGATCGATGAAGATCTGCGCGTCGCCCGTGTCGTGTCCCCGCGTCGAGATGCCGACCGCGCCGCGCACGTGCGGCCACAGTCCGACTTCATCGCGCATGAAGCTCGCGTCGCCGATGTACTCGTTGGCGCCGGGGCTGCCCCCCTGGATCACGAAGTTCGGCACGACCCGGTGGAACGTGAGCCCGTTATAGTACCCGGACTCCGCGAGATGCGCGAAGCGGAGGACCGCGGCCGGCGCCTGCGTCGTGAACAACGCCAGCTCGAGCGCGCCGACGCCGCGAATGGTGACGCGCGCTCGGGGTGACGCCAGCCGGCGCAAGTCCTCGGCGGCCAGATCGTCGTGGGGGTGGCGTGTCGCGGTCGACGCGCGCGTCGAGCCGGGGCGGCCGCGTGGGTCCGCCGCCAGGCCGGCCAGGGCTTTTGCGATGGCATCCCTCGCGTCGTGCGAGTTGTCGTGGCCTTCCGCGATCAGCCGCTGCCACGCGGCGTTCAGCGCCGGCACTGCCAGCTCCGGGTGCGGCGTGCCGTCGAGCGCCGCCGCCGCGGCGCGAACGATCTGATAGCCGTTGCGCTCGAGCCCGGAGACGTAGATCGCATCGGCATCGTGCCCGGCGACTTTGCGCAGCCCCTCCACCGCCGCTTCCCTCACGTTGTCGTCGTCGTCTTTCGCGAGGCCGTCGAGGGCGGCGCGATCGTTGAGCTCGGCCGCGGCGCGCGCCGCGTACATGCGCAACTGCCAGATCCGCGAACCGATGAATTGCGGCAACGATCGGGCGCCGCGCACCGGCTCCGCCGCCGCCAGCGCGACGATCGCGTGGGCCGCGCGGTGCCAACCGCGTGCGGACGAGGCGTCGGAGAGGGCGTTGACTGCACGCTCCAGCGCGTCCACCGCATCCGGCGCGGGGCCGCACGCGCCGAGCTGATCGATCGCGAGCAGCACCACGTGCACGTCGCGATCGGCGGCGGCACCGAGGGCCGCCGCGCACGCATCCGCGTCGCCCCGGGCGCGCAGGCTGCGAAGCGCCTCGATCCTCACCGCCGACGAGTCGTCTCCGCGGCCCGCGGCCAGCACCGCCCGCGCCTCGTCTGGCGTGAACGCGCCATCGCGCGCCGCCGCCGCGCGCATTGCGAGACGCCGGGCCTGCGCGTCCGGATCGTGAGACGCCGAGCGCAGCGCCTCGCCGTCGACGGCGGAAGCGGCGATGAGCGCCTCGAGCGCGAGCCGGCGCACGCGCGCGCCGGTGGAGGCATCGGCGGCTCCGGGCCTCGCGAGACGGCGAAGACGCGCGAGCGCTTCGTCGCCGGGCGCGCGCAGCCTGCGCTGGATCCGAACGAGCGCCTCGAATCCCTTGGCGACGCCGAGGCGGTCGGTCACCGATTCGCTGCGCGCGTCCATATCGAGGAGCGTCCTCTCGGCCGCTTCAACTTGTGCCGCCGTCGCGTACGGCAGGCGGCCGACCGTCTCGCAGAGAGCGGCGCGGACGTCGTGATCCGCTTCGACCTTCAATCGCGCGGCGAGCGTGTTCACCACCGCATCGACTGCGGACGCGGCCGGGGGGCTGTCGCGTTTCCAGCCTTGCGCCGCCTGACCGATGGCGTTCGCGGCCTCCGAACGGATCTCCGGAAACGCGTTCCTCAGCGCGGGCGCGATGTCCGGGATGAGCGACGGGCGTTCGAGGCGGCCGAGCGCCCGGATCGCCACGCGCATGGTCTGGGCGTCCGGGCTGTGCGCGCCCGACCGGATCACGGCCAGGTCGCGAGGTGTGGGTGCGCGTCGATCCTCGGCCTGTAACACCGCGAGGCGCGTGGTGGCAGGTGCCTGCGCGCGCGCGAATACGACGAGTAGAACGCAAAGCGCGCAAAGCACGCAAAAAAACCATGGCTCTGCGGGCTCAGCGGGCTTGGCGTTCCACATCAGGCGTCACGCTCGAAGGTGCCGGGTGGCTGCGGAGTATTCGAGCATCTGCGCGCTCAGATCGAGGGGATATGAAATCACCACGTCGGTGACCTCGCCCGATCGGTCCGTGATCGCTCGCAGCGCCGGCATCACGAACCCGGTGTAGGAGGGCAGCTGGAGCCGATCGGCGCGGGCCACCACTTCATCGCGCAGGGCCGGATCGAAATGCACGCCGTAGGTCTCGATGAGCGCCCGCGCAGCGGCGTAATCGCCCTCGCCCTTGATGCGCTGCACGACGCTGAGCAGGCGGGCCACGCCCTCGCGGAACGCCACCGGGTCCGTCATCACGTAGTAGGTCTTGCCGTCGCGCCTCCGCTCGGCGATCGCCGTCGAGTTCGCCATCAGCCAGCGGACGATCATCTGGCGATTGCGCATGTGATCTTCTTCGATCTGCGTGCCCTCCCGGACGCGGCGGAGCTGCGCGAGCGCGTTGCGCGCGTAGCCCTCGTACTCGGCGCGCACCACGTCGTCCTGGTCGGCTTCCGCCACCAGGCCAAGCTCCACGAGCCTGCGGTCCGGCAGGAAGTACAGGGCGACGAGATCGGCGCGCGACTCCTCGATCGCCGAGAACTGCTCCTTCAACGCCGCCTGCGGGTTGCCGTTCAGCGCCCCGTCCACCCTGCCCGAGCCGTGACCGATCACCTCGTGCATGTTGGTCGTCAGCTCGCCGGCGAACGCGCTCCATTTCGCCGCGCGCTCCGCTTCCTCGGCGGTCCACGAGAACTCGATGCGGAACTCGGGCAGCGTCGATCTGTCGTACGCCTCGGTCACGTTCGCCAGCAACACCGATTTGCTGCCGTAGCGCTCGCGGATCCCCTGATCGTTGGGCAGGTTGATGCCGACCGGCGTCATCGGCCCCGAGTCCCCGGCCTCGACGACGATGTCGATGGCGTTGGCGCTGACGGCGGTGACGCCCTCCTTGCGGTACTTCGGATCCCACGGCATGCGATCTTCGAACCACTGCGCCTGCTGCGCAATCGTCTGGATCTGGAAGGTCTTCTCGCGATTGACGTAATAGACAAGCCCTTCCCACGCCCCCTTGATGCTGCGGGCGTCGAGGTACACCTCGACGAAGCCGTTGATGGTGTCGACCGGGGACGCCTTGTCCTGCACCCACGCGATGTCGTACGCCTCGCGATCGGCATCGTCGCCCGTCTGGTAGAACCGGATCAGCGCGCGCAACGCGTCCGCCATCGGCTCGGTCGCGAACGGAATGGCCGCTTCCAGATGCCGGACGATCGCGGAGATCTGCCCGTCGTACCGTCCGCCGACACGATAGACCTCTTCCACCAGCCGGCCGTCGCGCTTCACCAGACGGGAGTTCAGGGGATGCTGTTCCTGGAATTCCTCGAGGTCCTCCATCGTCACTCCGGCATACAGGTTGTTCGCGCTCGCGGAGAGGATGTCCCTGCCGGCGCGCGGCGTCTTACTCGTCACCGTTGGATCGAGATCGGCATCGAAGAACATCGGGCGCAGGCGCGCGAGCAGTCCGTCGAGCGTTTCGCCGGACTTGAGCGGGAACCGTGCGCCGGCCCGGGCAGCGGCATGCGCCGAGGCGTCAAACGCCTGCGGCGGGCACGCCAGCACGAACTTGCGCGCGGTGAGGCTGTTGTACGGTCCGGTATTGATCCAGAACAGCTTGGTGTAGCGTTCGATCTCGTCGAGCGTCGCGCGATCGGCGTCCGGGGCGGTGGCCACAATCGCCTCGAGGACATCGCGCATCTCGAGATTGTGTGCGTAGCGCTGGTCATAGAAGATGTCGCGGCCGGCGATCGCGGCCTGCGCCAGATGCCACACGAGCGTCTTCTCGCGCAACGGCAAATCCCGAAAGCCGTCCGCGTACACCTGCACGACCGCGGCTTCTCCGATGCGCTCGAGCAGATACGGTCGATCGGGTGGCGCTGAGGTCATCGCGGGCAAGGGCATCACCGGTTCCATTCTCTCCTTAGCGTAACATCGCATCAGGCCGGAAGCTCGACACGCTCGAGGTGCGCGGCAATGTGCACGGGCCAGTGGCGCTCCGCAGTGATGCGCGCGGCCAGCGCCTGCGCTGCGGCCGGCTCCCCATGCACGAGGTAGGTCATGCGCGGCGCGCGTGAGAATCCCGAGAGCCATCGCATGATTTCGGCGGAGTCGGCGTGCGCCGACATCGAATCGATGCGCTCGACGTGCGCGGCGACCGCGTAGAGTCGGCCGAGCAGCTTGATCTCCTTCGCGCCGTCGGTCAGCAGACGGCCGCGCGTGCCGGCCGCTTGATAGCCGACGAAGAGCACGGTGTTCTTCGTGCTGGAGAGCGTCGCCGCGAGATGCCGCAGAACGCGGCCGCCGGTGGCCATGCCGCTCGACGAGATCACGATCGACGGCTGTCGCGACGCGATGAGGTCCGCGGATTGCTGCGGCGAGCTGACGGTCACGAAGCGCGTCGTGGCGAACGCCGCGACACGGCGAAGGCCCGGTGTCTGACCCCGTTGCTCGCTGAGCACGGTGTCTGACAGCCTGGAAAATTCCGCATCGAGCTCGTTCAGCCTGCTCGAATAAAACTGCAAGGCGCCAATCGCCATCGGGCTATCGACGTACACCGGCAGCACGGGGATCCGCTTCTCGTCTTCGAGCCGCTTCAACCAGTACAGTATTTCCTCGACCCGCCCGATGGCAAAGGACGGGATGATCAACTTGCCGCCGCGATCGGCCGTCTCGGTGACGATGCTCGCCAGGCGGTCGCCGCGATCGTCCGCTTCGTGCAACCGGTCACCATAGGTGGACTCGACGAGCAGGATGTCCGCTTCGGCGACGGGCGAGGGGTCCGGCAGCACCGGACGGCCGTAGCGACCGAGATCGCCACCGAACAGGATCGTCTTTCCATCGAGCCGGACCCGCGCGTACGCGGAGCCGAGCAGGTGACCCGCGTTGATGAACTCGACCGTCGGGGTCTGACCCCAGAGGGGTACCGGGCGGTCGTAGCCCACCGGCTGCAGCAGGCTCAGAGCACGCGCGGCGTCGATCGACGTGTACAGGGGCAGCGCAGGCTGGTGCTTCGTGAACCCGTGACGGTTTGCCTCGCGGGCATCCTCTTCCTGCAAATGAGCGGAGTCCGGCAGCACCAGCGAACAGAGATCCTTCGTCGCGGGCGTGCAGAACACGCGGCCTCGAAACCCGGCGGCAACCAGACGCGGCAGGTACCCGCAGTGATCCAGGTGCGCGTGGGTCAGGATGAGCGCGTCAATGGTGGCGGGATCGACCGGCAGAGGT
Source organism: Acidobacteriota bacterium (assembly GCA_003222535.1). Taxonomy (GTDB): domain Bacteria; phylum Acidobacteriota; class Vicinamibacteria; order Vicinamibacterales; family CAVVIG01; genus QHWJ01. The sequence continues at coordinate 20,744 of QHWJ01000343.1, forward strand.
GCCCAATTACGCAGCCGCAGCTCTTTCAGCCCCTGAAAAAGCCCGCAATCGACGAGGATTCGGCGTCCGTCAGCTTCGAGGAGGTGCTTGGAGCCCGTGACAGTGCCGGCGGCGCCGAGAAACGTCAAGCCAGGAGGCGTCATGTGCTGGCATGACAGGATAGCGGATGCCGCCCGACCCGGTCCGGGTGACATTCGAAGACATCCTGGCCTTCGTATCCGAGCCAGCCGTCGCTCGACCCTTCCAGGGGCACCGAAATGAAACAGTCGTTGAACCGGACACCCGTACGGGTTTATCGTGTGCGGACCAAGTCCCTCTCCATCCGGTCGTTTCCCGACCCGACGAGGTGATCCAGCAATGGACGATAAAAAGATGTCGGACGAAACACAGCAATCCGTGTCGCGACGCGGCTTCATCAAAGGCGTCATCGCCGCGGGGGCCGTCGCCTCCTCCTCCGCTTACCTGTTCCGCTCGACGTCGCTGCTCGGCCAGCCGTCGGCGCCGGGCGCGGTGGAGCGTCTCATCACGCTGAACGTGAACGGCCAGGACCGTCGCGTCGACGTGATGCCGCAGGAGACCCTCGCGATGACGATCCGCTACAAGCTGGGGCTCACGG
>QHWJ01000344.1 GCA_003222535.1 Acidobacteriota bacterium
CGCCTTTCCCACCCAACCGGTCCATCCTTCCTGTCCGGGCCGCAGAACCCGTTCCGCTCTGTTCCGCTCCGCCCAGCACCCTCTCGATGATGTCGGCGGCCGCGGCGAGCGTCGTTCGCTCCGCCTCGTCCAGCGCCGCGATCTCGGAGGCGAGCGCCGCCACGCGGCGCTGCCGGCCTTGGTGGAGCAGGCGCGTGCCTTTTGCAGTGGCGTGCAGCCACACGACCCGGCCGTCATTCGGATCGTCCTCGCGCCGGACGAGCCCGTCGCGCTCCATCCCGATGACCAGGCGGGTCGTCGTCGGCGCGCTGACCTGTTCGGCGGCGGCGAGCTGGCCGAGCGTGACCGGTCCGCCGAAGACCATGATGGACAGCGCCGAGGCGCGCGCCGGCGTCAGGCCCATGGCGTCGTCCTGCCGCCGCAGGCGGCGGAGCAGGTGGATCGCGGCGGAGTGCAGGCGGTCGGCGACGGTAAGGTTGACGGGGCGGTTGGCCGCGTGGCTGGCAGGACGGTTGACGGGAGATACTTGCATATGCTAAGTATGTATTTAGCGTAGCTAATATAACACAATCACACAGGAGGCGCGTCCGATGACTGCAGTAACCGACCAGTTCGGGTTGTCGCGAATCGGTCAGATCGCGATGACGGTCCACGATCTCCCCAGGGCGGTGGCCTTCTACCGGGACGTGCTCGGGATGCGGTTCCTGTTCGAGGCGCCCCCCGCGATGGCCTTCTTCGACTGCGGCGGGGTCCGCCTCATGATGTCGCTGTCCGAAGAGCAGGGCGAGACGGCCGGCCAGCGGTTCGGGTCGATCATCTATTACTCGGTCCCCGACATTCAGCAGGCGGCGGCGGTGATCGGGGCCCGCGGCGTCACCTTCGATCAGCCGCCGCACGTCGTCGCGCGGCTGCCGCACGCGGATCTGTGGATGGCGTTCTTCCGCGACCCCGACCGCAACGTGCTCGCGATCATGAGCGAGGTGCCGAAGGTCGGGTAGGTCGGCTGGGTCGGGTAGGTCGGGTAGGCCGGGTAGGTCGAGTAGGTCGGATAGGTCGAGTAGGTCGGGTTAGGTCCGCGGAGCGCGAAGGCTTCAGGCGAGCGTCAGCTAGTTGCGGAGCGGCGTGGCGACGTAGCCGTTGCGTGCGCGCACCCGGTAGTCCGAGCCGGCCACGCGCACGCGAATGGTGTGGTATTGGCCGTCGGCGCCGCGCGGCGAGGTGTAGCCGAGCACGTACTGGCTGTTCAACTCCTCGGCGATTCGCGCCGTGGCGTCGTTCAGCTCCACTGAGTTCCGGACGATCTCGGTCCGGCCGCCGCTCTCCGCCGTGATCTCCCGCAACGGCTGAGGGTTCACGCGCGTGTTGATCGGCTGGCGCTCCGGCGAGTCGATCGCGATGGCGTAGACGAACCCGTCGCTGCGCAGGAGCGCCGATCGCACCTCGCGCAGCGACGCGTTGCTCGCCGTGTCGGACCCGTCGGAAATGACGAGGAGGGCGGCGCGCTCCCGCGTGCGCCGCTCGAGGAGCGGCAACGCCTCGATGATCGCGTCGTAGATGGCGGTGCCGCCAGACGGCTTGAGGCCCGCGAGCGCCCGCTGCACCTCGTGTTGCGCGCGCGTCCACCCGGTCAGCACGCGCGGCCGGTGGTTGAAGGCCATCAGGAAGAACTCGTCGGAGGGATCGAGCAGCTCGAACAGAAACCGGTCGACGGCGGCGCGCGCATCCTGAATGCGCCTGCCGAACATGCTGTCGCTGATGTCGAGCAGCACGCCGAGACCGATCGGCACGCGCTCGTGCGTGAACTGCGTAATCGTCTGGAGCGTGCCGTCCTCGTAGACGTCGAACGCCTCGCGCCCGAGGCCCGTGATGAGATGCCCGTCGCGATCGGTGACCGTCGCCGTGATGCTCGTGATCTCGATGCCGGACTTGAAGAGGCGGTTGTCCCTGAGCGGTGGCTGGTTCTGAGCGATGAGCGCCGGTGCGGCCAGCGCGGCGCACAGGCCGATGATGGAGAGCAGACCGGCGAGCCGCAGGACGGGCGCGGGCACGGCCCATGCTACCGCAAGATCACCGCGGCACGGCGCCTTCCCCGATCACGACCGCCCACTCGCGGACGCGCCAGCCCGTCACCAATCCCGCCGTGACGTACGGATCGCTCTTGACGAACGCCTCGACTTCACTGATGTCCTTCGCGCGGAAGACCAGGAGCGCGCCGTCGGCCGGCTTGAGGGCGCCCGCGAGCAACAGGCGTCCGTCGCGGTGCGCGGCATCGACGAGCGCGAGATGCGCCTGGCGATACGGCTGGCGACGGTCGGCGAAGTCGTCGACGGTATCGTAGAAGAGCGCGAAATGCGGCATGCGCCGTAGGATAGCAAGATGATTGCACGGATGTGGAGCGGAATGACGCGCCCGGAGCAGGCCGACGCGTACCTCGCGCACCTGCGGGACCAGACGTTCCGCCGGCTCGCTGCGATTCCCGGCCATCGAGGGGCCTGCGTCCTTCGACGCGCGACGCCCGGCACGGTCACCTTTACCGTCATCACGCTCTGGGACTCCCTCGACGCGATCGCGCGCTTCGCGGGCGACGATCCCGAGGTCGCCGTCGTGCCGCCCGAGGCGCAGGCACTCCTCGCGTCCTACGATGCCCGGGCGGTCCACTGGGACGTCGCCCACCGCGAAATCATGTAGGGCGACCTTTCAGAGTCGAGTCGCCGAAACGCACTGGCGAGCCTCAAAGGCTCGCCCTACATGTGTGCCCCTGACCCCAGCCCCCAGTCCCCAGTCCCAGCGTCGACAGGTTTGAAACCGGTTCTCGATTGACAAGCCGGCCCGTTCTCGACGATAAATGTGCAGGCATGAACGTGTTCCGCTGTTGCGAGTGCTCGTGTTGTCCGGCCGGGGACCTCTCCGGCCTGTCTCGCGCTGCGTTCACCGAGATCGTGCCCAGGTAATACCCGCTCCAGCACGAACCAGGTTCTCAGCCGACAGCAGGCCCGGGAGGCTCACGTTTCCCGGGCTCTTTTGCGTTTCAGGGAGTGTTTGAATGATTACGAAGCCCTCCGTCCTGCTGGTTGCCGCGCTTCTGGCCCACATCCTGTCTCCGTCCCCTGCCGGCGCACAGTCGCCGGCGTCGCTCAACGGTCTCTGGGACGCTACCGTGACTGTCAGCGGCGAGATCGAAATTCCGTTCAGGTTCGAGCTCTCCGGATCCGGGTCGAGCGTTCAGGGATCCTTCTTCAACGGCGACGACAAGGTGACGTCGACCACCGGTCAGCTCGAGAACGGCTCGCTCGTGCTCAGTTTCGATGAGTACGGGACGAAGCTCGAGGCGGCGGTGAAGGACGGCCGGCTCGAAGGGCAATACACGCGCGGCACGCGCGGCGCGCCGTATCCGTTCCAGGCCAGACGGTTTGCGCCCGCGCCGGCGCGCAACACCAACATCCCGTCGATCGCCGGGGTCTGGAACGTCCAGGTGGGGAAGAGCTCGAAAGGCGAGGCCGCGTGGCAGCTCATCGTCCGCCAGTCGGGCGCCGAAGCGTCGGCCGCGATCCTGCGCATCGACGGCGACACCGGCACGCTGACCGGCACGTATCGCGACGGCAAGTTCGTGCTCAGTCATTTCTCCGGCGCACGTCCGCTTCGCCTCGAGCTCACGCCCGGTGCGGACGGCACGCTTGCGGTCGTGCAGAACAAGGACAATCCGTTTACCGCGGTCCGCATGGAGGAGGCGAAAGCCAAAGGCCTCCCGGCACCGAGCGATCCGTCGCGCTTCACCAGCGTGAAGGATCCGACCGAGCCGTTCCGCTTCAGCTTCCCCGGCCTCGATGGAAAGCTCGTCTCCAACACGGACCCGCGCTTCCAGGGCAAGGTCGTCATCGTGAGCATCTCAGGCAGCTGGTGCCCGAACTGCCACGACGAGGCGCCCTTCCTCGCGGAGCTTTACAAGAAGTACCGCAAGCAGGGGCTCGAGATCGTGAGCCTCTCGTTCGAAGAAGAGGCGCAGCTCAAGAATCCGGTGCGGCTGCGGGCGTTCATGAAGCGCTATAACATCGACTACACCGTGCTGCTGCCCGGCGAACCGCGGCAGCTCAACGAGCTGGTTCCGCAGGGCGTCAATCTGAGCTCGTTCCCGACCTCGTTCTTACTCGGGCGAGACGGCCGGGTCCGCGGCGCGCATGCCGGATTCCCCGGCAAGGCGAGCGGAAAGTTCCACACCGAAGCGAAGGAAGAGATGACTGCGCAGGTCGAGCGCCTGCTGGCGGAGGCGCCGCAGAGGTCTTCGTCGAAGTAACCTGTGATTGATCCCGGCACGACGATCGGCTCGATCCACCTCACCATTGCGGACCTCGGCCGATCGGTCCGGTTCTACGAAGCGCACCTCGGGTTCACCGTTCATCGACGGGACGACCGGACCGCCTGGCTTGGTGCCGGCGGTCCCGATCTGCTGGTCCTCACCCAATGCGAGAGCGCGCCGCGCGTCCGCGGCACTACCGGCCTCTATCACTTCGCGATTCTCGTGCCCTCGCGCGCCGACCTGGCGCGGTCGCTCGGGCGTCTGGTCAACACCGACGTCGTGCTGCAGGGTGCGGCGGATCATGGCGTCAGCGAGGCACTGTACCTCGCCGATCTCGACGGCAACGGGATCGAGATCTATCGCGATCGTCCGAAAACCGGGTGGCCGTACGTCGGCGGTCACCTGCGTATGGGCGCCGACCCGCTCGACCTGGACGATCTTCTCGCGGAAAAAAGCGGAGCCGGTGACGACGCCGGGCTGGCGGCCAGCACGGTAATCGGTCATGTGCACCTCCACGTCCGGAGTCTTGCGGACGCCGAGCGCTTCTACGTCAATCTGCTCGGGTTCGATCTGATGCAGCGGTACGGGCCGAGCGCGCTGTTCGTGTCCGCCGGCGGCTATCACCATCACATCGGTCTCAACACGTGGGCCGGTGTGGGGGCGCCGCCGCCTCCGCCGGGCGCCATCGGCCTGCGCCACTTCGTCGTGAAGATGCCGAGCGCACCGGCGCTCGCCGCCACCTCGGAACGCCTAACGCGATCCTGCTGTCGATCGCCTAGACCCACGCGACCCACCCGACCTACCAGACCCACCCGACATACCCGACCCACGCGACGTACCAAACCCACCCGACCTACCAAACCCACGCGACCTGCCCGACCCATGCGACCAAGTAGAGACAACCCGAGACAAACCGGGACGACAAAGTGCATCTTTCAGGCCGAACCAGCCCTTATACTTCAATGGGTGAAATCTGCGCCGGTCGAGGAACCCGGAAGATGATGAAAAAACTGGCGGTTGCCGTTGCGGCGACCGTGCTTTTGAGCGCCGGCTTAGCAGCCCGTAGTACAACTCCAGCTGCATTCGGCTGGCGCTGCATCCCATCTCCACCCCACCGCGCTGAGAAACGCGCGGCGGGGACCCCGGAGTCTGGCTGCGTTGCTCCTCCCTCAAATACTCCCGGTATTCTCAGTCGTCGCGCCTTGCCAGCCGGGGCCCCCAGCGCGGCAGCCGCGCTGGGGTGGTCGACCGGGCGCATCGCCAGCCTCGATGCGACGCTGGACTTGCACCACGGACTGCTAGCCGCCGAACAGGCGGCAGAAGGCGGACGAGCGCAGTCGCCCGCCGCGCCGCCGAAAGGTGCGCTTGCAGGTCCCTCGACGAAGCTCGGGCCGGCCGCCTCGACGGCGATGTCGCCGGAATCGCAGAACCAGTTGATCGCCCAGTACTGCGCCACATGCCACAGCGAGCGCGGCAAGGCCGGCGGGCTGACGCTCGCGGGCTTCGACACGGCGAACGTCGAGCAGCATCCCGACGTCGCGGAGAAGATGATCCGCAAGCTCCGCGCCGGCATGATGCCGCCGCCGAACGCGAAGCGGCCCGATCCTGCCGTCATCAAGTCGTTCGTCGACGCGCTGGAAACGAAGATCGACGCGGCCGCGGCACTCAATCCGAACCCGGGCTGGCGCCCGTTCCAGCGGCTCAATCGCGCGGAATACCAGCATGCGGTGCGCGATCTGGTCGGGATCGACGTGGACGTGACCGCGTTCCTGCCGCCCGACACGATCAGCCGCGGATTCGATAACGTCGCCGACGTGCAGAGCTTCTCGCCCACGCTGATGGAGAGCTACCTGCGCGCGGCGAGCCAGATCAGCCGCCTCGCCGCCGGCGACCGCAACGCGAGCGCCACCTCGGTCACCTACAAAATCGGCCGCACCGCGTCACAGATGCGCCACGTCGACGGCGCCCCCATGGGCACGCGCGGCGGCATCTCGGTCGTCCACACATTCCCGGCCGACGGCGACTACGTTGTCAAGATGTCGATGCACAACGAGCCGCTCGGGGGGATCTACGGCCGCACGTCGATGGCGACGCTGGACATCAAGGAGCAGGTCGAGGTGTCGATCAATGGCGAGCGCGCGGCGCTCATCGACCTCAACGTGCGGATGAGCGAGACCGATCCGAAGAACAGCCTCGAGATCAAGACGGAGCCGATCCATATCGCCGCCGGTCCGCAGCGCCTTTCGGCGGCGTTCATTCAGCGGTTCGACGGTCCGCTCGACGATCTGCTGGTGCCGCTCGAGAACACGCTCGCCGACGTTAACATCACCTTCGGCGTCACGGCGCTGCCGCACATGCGGGACCTCACCATCCTCGGGCCGTCGAACGTGACGGGCGTGTCCGACACGGTGAGCCGCCGGATGATCTTCACCTGCCGTCCAACGAGCTCGAAGGAAGAGGAGACGTGCGCCGCGGACATCATCAAGCGTCTGACCAGCCAGGCCTATCGCGGCGGCGCGACCGCCGACGACATCCAGGACGCGATCTCGTTCTTCGATCAGGGCCGCAAGAGGGGAGACTTCGAGGACGGCATCCGCATGGCCCTCCAGTCGATCCTGGTGAGTCCGCGGTTTCTGTTCCGTCTCGAGCAGGCGCCAGCCGCGTCGAGGGCGGTGAACACGGCCGGGACCTATCGCATCGCCGACCAGGATCTCGCGTCACGCCTGTCGTTCTTCCTGTGGGGGACCGCGCCGGACGCCGAGCTCACGAAGGCGGCGGCCCTCGGCATGCTTCGTACGCCGATCGGCCTCGAGAAACAGGTGCGCCGCATGCTGACGGACCGCCGGTCGGAGGCCCTGTCCACGCGTTTCGCGGGCCAATGGCTGCGGCTGCAGGATCTCGAGAAGATGCACCCGGACTACCTGCTCTATCCGCAATACGACGACACGCTGTCGCAGGCGATGAAGCGCGAGACGGAGCTGTTCTTCGACAGCATCGTCCGCGAGGATCGTCCGGTGCTCGATCTGCTGACGGCCGACTACAGCTTCGTGAACGAGCGGCTGGCGAAGCACTACGCGATTCCGAACGTGACGGGCAGCCGATTCCGCCGGGTGACGCTGCCGGACTGCCGCCGCGGGCTGCTCGGCCAGGGCAGCATCCTGACGCTCACGTCGGTCGCCGACAGGACGTCGCCGGTCCAGCGGGGCAAGTGGGTGATGGAAGTGCTCCTCGGCTCGCCGCCACCGCCGCCGCCGCCGAACGTGCCGGCGCTGGACGAGGTGAAGGCGGCGATCGCGGGCAGGATGCTCTCGACGCGCGAGCGCATGGAGGAGCACCGCAAGAATCCCGCGTGCACCTCCTGCCACCGCGTGATCGATCCGCTCGGGCTCGCGCTGGAGAATTTCGACGCGACCGGCGCGTGGCGAATCAAGGACAACGAGGTGCCGGTCGACTCTGCCGGCGACCTCTACGACGGCACCAAGATGGAAGGGCCAGCCGGCCTGCGGCAGGCGATCGTGAAGCATGCCGACCTGTTCCTGCTGAGCTTCACCGAGAACCTGATGACCTACGCCCTCGGACGTCGCGTCGAGTACACCGACATGCCGGCGATTCGCGCGATCATTCGCGATGCCGGGAGGAACAACCACCGCATGTCGTCGTTGATTCTGGGTGTCGTCACCAGCGCAGCGTTCCGGATGGCGAAGGCCGATGACCACCAATTGACGACCGACGCCGGCGAGGCGAAGCGTTCGAATTCGAGCGCACGCTAGAAGCGTGTCGAAGAAATGTGAACACGCTCCTAGTAACTAGTAACTAGTAACTAGTAACTAGTTACTAGTCCCTGGCAGGCCGTGGGGCAGTATTCGGGCGGGCTCCTGGAGGAGACAGGCGAATGTACATTACGAACAAGCACATGTCCCGCCGGACGGTCCTGAGGGGAATGGGCGCGACCGTGGCGATGCCGTTTCTGGAAGCGATGCTGCCGGCCCGGGCTGCATGGGCTCGCGGCGCGGCGGCGGCGGACAAGAAGGTCCGGCTGGTGGCCATCGAGATGGTGCACGGAACGGCCGGCAGCACGGCGTTCGGGATCAGGAAGAACCTGTGGGCGCCGGAAGCCGCGGGCCGCTCGTTTGATCTCGGCCCCAGCGTCCTCGGCCCGCTCGAACCCTTCCGCGAGTACGTCACGATCGTCAGCAACACCGATGTGCGGAACGCCGAGGCCTTCACGGCCCCTGAAATCGGCGGCGATCACTTCCGCTCGAGCGCGGTGTTCCTCACCCAGACACACCCGAAGCAGACGCAGGGGTCCGACCTGCACGCCGGCGTCTCGCTGGATCAAATCTTCGCGAGGAAACACGGGCAGGACACGCCGATTCCGTCGATGCAGCTCTGCATCGAGAACGTGGACCAGGCGGGCGGCTGTTCCTACGGCTACTCGTGTGCCTACACGGACTCGATCAGCTGGGCGTCGCCGTCACAGCCGCTCCCGATGATCCGCGACCCGCGCGTCGTCTTCGATCAGTTGTTCGGCGTCGGTGCCACGCCCGCGGAGCGGAAGGATCGCCGGGCGGAAGATCGCAGCATTCTCGACTGGCTCGGAACGTCTATCAGCCGGCTGAAGAAAGATCTCGGCGCCGCCGACCGCGCCCGTTTGAGCGATTACCTCGAGGATGTGCGCGAGATCGAGCGCCGCATCCAGAAGGTCGAGGCGTACAACAGCACCGGCGAGCAGCGCGAGCTGCCCGGCGCCCCCATCGGCGTGCCCGACTCGTTCTCCGAGCACGTCAAGCTGATGTTCGACCTGCAGGCGCTCGCCTTCGCCTCCGACATCACGCGCGTCTTCGCGTTCAAGCTGGGACGCGACGCGTCGAACCGCGTCTATCCGGACAGCGGCTTCAAGGGCGCGTTTCATTCCTCGTCTCATCATCAGGAGAAAGAGGACAAGATCCTGGAGTTCGCGAAGATCAACAAGTACCACGTCAGCCTGATTCCGTACTTCCTCGAGAAGCTGAAGAGCACGCCGGACGGCGACGGTAACCTGCTCGACAACTCGCTCGTGCTGTACGGATCGCCGATGGGCGACTCGAACATCCACAATCACAAGCGGGTGCCGCTGTTCCTGGCCGGCCACGCGGGCGGCACGATCAAGGGCAACCTGCACGTCAAGGCGGCCGACGGGACGCCGATCGCGAACGCGATGCTCACCGTGGCGCACAAGCTCGGGATCGAAGAGGTGGCAAGCTTCGGCGACAGCACGGGGGAGCTCGATCTGAACACGTAATTTGGAATTTGGAATTTGGAATTTGGAATTTGGAATTTGGAATGCGTTTGGATTTGGAATGCGTGTAGCAAGACGATCATGATGCGAAGGCTTCGACTGACCGTGCTGGGCGCGACGGTGCTGTCCGCGCTGCTCTATGCCGCGCCGGCCGCTCCGGTTGCCGATGCGGCGATGCAGGGCAACAAGGACGCGGTGCGGTTGCTCCTCAAACAGGCGGCCGACGTGAACGCCGCGCAAGGCGATGGCATGACCGCGCTCCACTGGGCGGCGATGAACGACGATGCGGAGCTCGCGCAGACGTTGCTGTATGCCGGGGCCAGCGTCAGGGCGACGACGCGTATCGGCGCCTATACGCCGCTGATCCTCGCCGCGAAGAACGGCGGCGCGGCCGTAATGGAGCCGCTGCTGAAAGCGGGCGCCGACGTGAACACGCAGACGTCGAACGGCACCACCGCGCTGATGCTTGCGGCTGCGTCCGGCAGCACGGACGCCGTGACACTCCTGATTGACCGCGGCGCGGACGTCAACGCGAAGGAGCCGGTCCGCGGATTGACCGCCGCGATGTTTGCCGCGGCGTCCAACCGTGCGCCCGTGCTCGACCTGCTCGCCAGGCGCGGAGCGGATCTGAGGGCGGCCTCGAAGGTCACCGACCTTGCGGCGCTCAGTCGCGACGAACAGGCGCTTCGCGCGTTCACGACGGGGAATCCTCCGCCGCCCGGAGAGCCGCCGGCGGGCGGCCGCAGTGGTCCGGCGTCCGGCGGTCGAGGCGCACGACCGCAGCAGGTGGCCGGTGTCGATCGGGGTTACCAGCTCAACGAGCTGGTCGCCGCCCAGGGCGGTCTCACGCCGATGCTCCTGGCGGCGCGCGAAGGTCACCGGGAATCGGTGGAGGCGCTGCTCAACGTGGGCGCGGACCTGAATCAGGTGAGCGCGGGCGACAGGACGAGCCCGCTTCTCATCGCGACGATCAACGGACACTTCGACCTCGCCAGATTCCTCCTCGACAAAGGCGCGGACCCGACGGCGACGGCCGAGAACGGCGCGACGGCGCTGTACGCGGCGCTGAACTGCGAATGGGCGCCCAAGGCGCTCTATCCGCAGCCGCGTGCGCAGATCAACCAGAAGACGACCTACCTCGATCTGATGAGGGCGCTGCTCGACAAAGGCGCCGACCCGAACATCCGTCTGAACAAGAAGATCTGGTACTCCGGCTACAGTTTCGATCTGTCAGGCGTGGATGAAACCGGCGCGACCGCGTTCTGGCGGGCCGCGTATGCCAGCGACGTCGAGGCGATGAAGCTCCTGGTCGCCTACGGGGCGGATCCGAACATCCGGACGAAGCGAATCGCCGGGCGGCCGCGCGCGGGGGACATCGATCGCGACGTGAAAGATGTGTCCGGCCTGCCGCCGGTTGCAATCGGCGGTCCCGCCGTGACGCCGCTGCAGGCAGCCGCCGGCGCCGGCTACGGTGAAGGGTTCGCCGCGAACTCGCACCGCTTCGCGCCGGGGGGCATGCTGGCGGCGGTCAAATATCTCATCGAGGAGATGCACGCCGACGTGAACGCCTTCGATCACGAGGGCAACACCGCGCTCCATCATGCCGCCGCCCGGGGCGATGTCGAGATGATTCAGTACCTCGTCTCGAAGGGCGCCGACGTCACGCTGGTCACTCGTGAAGGCCGGACGACCGCGGACATGGCCAACGGACCCGTGCAGCGCATCCAGCCGTTTCCCGCAGCGCTCGCGCTGCTGGAAAAGCTCGGCGCGAAGAACAACCACAAGTGCATCTCTTGCTGATCCCAATCAACGGCGGCCGAAGCTGGACATTACCAGAGACGCCCTTTTGACGGATTCCGTACGACCGACCGACCGGTCGGTAGCTCTTTTGCCTTGACAGAGGCGCGGACCGACCGTAAGGTCCGACCAGGCCCACTCGTTCGAGTGACGGCCGAAACGATGGAATCCGCAGCCCACAACGGGGGAGCAATCATGCGTCGAGTCGTGCTGTGTCTGGCGGCGCTGTGCGCCGCCGTGCTTCTGGCCCCGCGAACGAGCAGCGCTCAAGCCGCAATTGCCGGAGCGGTGAAGGATGCGACCGGCGCGGTGATGCCCGGCGTGACCGTCGAGGCGTCGAGTCCGGCGTTGATCGAAAAAACCCGAATCGCCGTCACCGACGGCGCCGGCCAATACAAGATTGTCGATCTGCCCCCGGGGATGTATCAGGTTGCGTTTACATTGGCCGGGTTCAAGAGCGTGCGTCGCGGCGGCATCGTGCTGGAAGGGACCTTCACCCCGACGGTGAATGCGGAACTCCAGGTCGGCGCGATGGAAGAGACGCTCACCGTCACGGCCGAGTCACCGATTGTGGATGTCGTCAAGAACACGACGGAGTTCGTCGCGAACCGCGACGTGCTCGACTCGATTCCGACGCCGATCCGCAACACGCCGGCGCGCGCGCTGCTCATTCCCGGGACCACGGTGGTGTTCAACGTGCTCGGACAATACAACATGAGGGTGCACGGGTCGGACACGAGCGACCTGATGATTGCGATTGACGGCATGCGCGTGAACAACCTGTGTGGCAGCGGCCAGTTCAGCGGCTTTTACATGAACGATGCGAGCGTGCAGGAAGTCACCTACACGACCGGCGCCGAGTCGGCCGAGATGCAGGCCGGCGGCCTGCGCATCAACAGCGTCCCGAAAGACGGCGGCAATACGTTCTCGGGCTCGGTCTTTGTCTATGGCCAGGGCAGCTCGCTGCAGGCCGACAACCGGTCCGACGCCGTCAAGCCGCTGATCTCCATTGCCAAGACCGCGTACGACTATCAGATCAATCCGTCGTTCGGCGGTCCGCTGAAGAAGGACACGCTCTGGTTTTACTTCACCTACAAATACCAGGACAACAAGTTCTACGTTCCGAGCTCGAAGTTCGCGGACGGCAGCCCGGCGTTCAGGAACGCCATGGGCAACTACAGCGGCGTGGGCCGAGTCACGTGGGCGGCCTCGAGCCGCGACAAGATCCGCGTGTACGTCGAGAAGCAGTTCAACGGCGAGTTCTACAACGGCTTCAGCACGCTCGCCACGACCTCGCCGGAGGCGTCCACCGATGCCTTTGGCAACGGCTGGGTGCCGCAAATCAAGTGGACGCGAGCCCAGTCGACCAGGCTGCTCGTCGAGGCCGGCATCTCGTACTACAACCAGCCGTACGAGCAGAACTACCGGCCGACCGCGGGGCCGCTCGATCTCGGCCATCTGGAGTCGACGACGGGGCGGCTGACGGTCGCCGCCGGCAACACGATTCCTCCGTATAAGAGCGCGACCGAGGACTACAGCATGATGGCGGCCGCGAGCTACGTCACCGGATCGCACGCGATCAAAGCCGGCATGACGGACGGCTGGGGCACGAATTCGAGAACGTTCACCTCGCACGCCGAGATCAACACGCTGGTCTTCGCCGGCGGCGCCCCGATCGCCGTCGCGGTCGCCAACACGCCCGCGAGCGCCGTGCAAAAGGTGAACAGCGACCTCGGGATGTTCATCCAGGACACGTGGACGCGGAACCGCCTCACGCTCAATTACGGCGCGCGCTACGATCATTTCAACGCGGAAGTCCCGGCTGAATCATCGGCGGCCGGCCCGTGGATTCAGGCGCGCAACTTCCCGGCGATCGAAAACGTGCCGAACTGGAACGACTGGTCCATCCGGCTCGCCGGCGCGTACGACCTGTTCGGCACCGGCAAGACGGCGCTGAAGCTGAACGCGGGCAAGTACGTCGCCTCGCAGGCCGCCGGTTACGCCGCGAACTTCAACGGGATGACCTACTCCACGCAGACCCGCGCGTGGCTCGATGCCGACCGCAATGGATCGATCCTCGACGCGAACGGCAACATCCAGTTCAACGAAGTGATCGGCGGCACATCCAACTTCGGTCAAATCGTGAACCGCCCGGATCCGAACCTCGAGCGAGGCTACAACTGGGAGTACAGCGCCGCGGTGCAGCACGAGCTGGTTCCGCGCCTGTCGGTCACCGCCGGCTATTACCGCCGGCAGTTCTACAACCTGCAGATCCTCGACAACCAGAACGTCGCCGCGAGCGATTGGAACTCGTTCGCGATCGCGGTGCCGACCGACACCAGACTGCCGACGTCCGGTCAGCCGCTCCCGCTCTACAGCCTGAACCCCAACAAGAACGGCGTGGCGACCGACGGTCTGTATACATTCTCGACCGCGAATCACACGACCTACAACGGCTTCGAGGTGAGCGCGAACGCGCGATTCAACAGAGTGCTCATGTTCGGCGGCGTGACGACCGATCGCAGGGCAACCACGTCGTGCGACGGTTCGACCAACACCAATAGCGTGCCGAACGCCACCTCAGGGACGTCGGCGCGCGACAACCCGAACGCGTTGCGGTTCTGCGACAGCATCCCGCCGTTCCGCACGACGCTCAAGGCGTCCGGCTCCTACAACCTCCCGTATGACTTCCAGGTCAGCGGCTCGTTCACCGCGATTCCCGGCCCCGCCGTCAATGCCAACTACACCGTGACGGCCGCGATCGCGGGTCGCCCGATCATCGGCTCGACCGCAAATGCCACCACGATTGTGGTCAACCTCATCAATCCGAACAGCGTGTTCCTCGACTATCAGAACCGGCTCGACATGCGAGTTGGCCGCACGTTTCGGTTCAACCGGACGCGCATCCAGGGTTTCGCGGACATTTTCAACATGTTCAATGCCGGCACCGTGCTCACCGTCAACCAGACCTACGGGTCCAACCCGGCCACCAACGCCTGGATGACGCCGACGACGATTCTCGACGGGCGGTACGTCCGGTTCGGCATGCAGATGAGTTTTTGAAACAAAGTGAACGCAGGCGACAGAGGGAACCGTTTAGCACCACAGCGCAGCCCCTCGGCCGCAACGCGAGAGACCTTGACGCCGAACAACGCCACAGCGGATTGAACGCAGAGCTCGCAAAGTCCGCTGAGGAAGTCTGCAGGTCAGCGGTCTCTGAATGTCGTCAGCTCAATCGCGGCGTGACGCCTCCGCGTTCCGCGTCAGGCCGACTGCCATCCGTGGAGGCCGAGGTCGTGCCTCAGCGAGTCGGCGTGCGTGAGCGCCCGCGCGATCTCATCAAATTCCTGGACGACCGAGAGTTGACCATCTCGCTGGATCTGCTAGTGTCCCTCATGTTGCTTCCGATACTCCTCCTCCGCGATGAGCTTGTCCTTGTTGGCGAGCCGCTGCCGCTTCCGCGAGTCGCGCGCGGCGGCCGCGGTCTTCTCCGCGGTGCTGACCGCGAAGCCGGACGGCAGCCGATCGAGGTCGTGGCCACTGCACGACGGGCACGCGACCGGCGGGTCCTGGGCGCGCGCCAGGGCCTCGAACTCGTGCCCGCACACGCGGCAATGAAAGTCGTATAACGGCATGGGATGTTGCCTCACTCAGGCAGCGTTGCTTCGACGCGGCGGGGATCGATACGCCACACATTGCCCGCCTCGAGGTTCGACAGCCACACGGATCCGAGCCCGACGCGGACGGCATCGCCGCCCTTGCCGGCGAACTGCTGCACGACTGCGTTGGTCGCAGGGTCGATGCGCGAGAGCGGGAACTCGAACGAGGTGACCCAGACCGATCCTTCGCCGACGGCGATATCGCCGCCCGGGCCCGGCACCCCGACCTCGATCGTCGCGACGACCTTGTTCGTTTTCGGATCGATCCGCGAGACGCTACCATCGCCCTGATTCAGCGACCACACCGCGCCGGCGCCCGCCGCGATGAAGCGCGGCGCCTTGCCGACCGGAATCGTCTCGACGACGAGGTTGGTCTGCGGATCGACCCGCGTGACAGTATTGTTGTCCGTGCTCGTCACCCAGACGGCGTCCTCGCCGAACGCCAATCCGTACGAGCCCCGCGCCACGTAGATCTCCGCGACGACCGCGTTCGTCGCCGGATCAAACCGCGCCAGCGTGCCTTTCGCGTCCGTCGTCATCCAGATGCTGCCGGCCCCGGCGACGATGGATCCCTCCGAGTTGCCGATGCCGGCACGGATGGTGGCCGTCACGGCGCTCGTCTTGAGATCGAGCCGCGTCACGTCCTGATCGCCGCAATTGGGGACCCAGAGGCTGCCGAACGCGGCGACCAGACCGGAGCAGGGTCGCTTGCCGACCGCGATGGTGGCGACAACCGTGTTGGCCCTGGGATCGAGGCGCGCCACGGTGTCTTTCGGCGCGTTGGAAATCCACACGTCCTCGTCGACGGCGATCCAGTCCGGCTTGCCGGGCACGGGGAAGACCGCCTCGGGCGTCAGCCGCTCGATCGGGATCCTGACGCCGGGCGACTTGACGCCCGGCCTAGTGGCCTGTGTCGGTTGAACGAGTACTGGATTCCGGAGCGCGGCGCCCGGATGGCAAGGCGCGACGACCGAGAATACCGGGAGTATTTGAGGGAGGAGCAACGCAGCCAGCCGGGATGCCCCGCCCGGAAGGCAGTGCTCGTTCAACCGACACAGGCCACCAAGCGGGGGAGGCGCCTGCAGGAGGGCCGAGCCCAGCAACGTTGCGATGACAATCCTCATCATCATCCCGACCGTGCATAATAACCAAGATGATTCCTCGAAGCACACCAGGAGCTTTCCTCGGCTGGATTCTCCTGGCTGCGCTGCCGCTGGCGGTCGAGATCGCCGCCGGGGCGGGACAGGGCGCGACGCCGGCGGCGCAGTCCGCGGAGTATTTCGAATCGAAGGTGCGGCCGGTGCTGTCCGCCAACTGCTACGACTGCCACGGCGACATGCAGATGGCCGGGTTGCGCCTCGATTCGCGCGATGGGCTGCTCAAGGGCGGTCGATCCGGGCCGGCGGTGGTTCCCGGGGATCCCGACAAGAGCCTGCTGATTCAGGCGGTCCGCCAGACCAGTGAGACGCTGAAGATGCCGAAAGGCGGGCGGCTGAAGCCTGACGAGATCGAAGCGCTCACAGAGTGGGTGAGGGCGGGGGCGATCTGGAACCCACCTTCCGCCTCCGCGGCGACCTTGGCGAACACGACAGGCTCGGCCGCCGCTACGGCGGACAAGCCGCCGCCAGACGCGTCCAAGTATGTGATCAAGCCGGAGCAGCGGGCGTTCTGGTCGTTTCAGCCGCTCCGCCTGCCACCGGTTCCGGCGGTCTCGCACGCGACGTGGCCGAAGACGGACATCGACCGCTTCGTGCTCGCGCGTCTCGAGCACGAGGGCTTGACGCCGGTCGGTCCGGCCGGCAAGCGCACGCTGATCCGGCGCGCCACGCTCGATCTGATCGGCTTGCCGCCGACGCCAGACGAGATCGACGCCTTCGAAAAAGACGATGACCCTGATGCGTTCGGCAGAGTGGTCGACCGCCTGCTGGCATCGCCCAGATACGGCGAGGCGTGGGGCCGGATGTGGCTCGACATCGCGCGCTACGGCGAAGACGACTATCGATCGCTCGACCCGAAGGGGCGCGGCCTCAATCCATATCCCAACGCATACCTGTATCGCGACTGGGTGATCAAAGCGTTCAACGACGACATGCCGTACGACCAGTTCGTGCGGGCGCAGCTCGCCGGCGATCTCGTCGAGGACCAGACCACGCGCGCACGGACGCTGCCGGCACTCGGCTTCCTGGGACTCGGCCCGTGGTACTACGACAACGGCGCCGTCGAAATCACGCGCGCCGACGAGCGCCACGATCGCGTCGACGTCGTATCGCGCGGGTTTCTCGGCCTCACGGTCGGCTGCGCGCGCTGCCACGATCATAAATACGATCCGATTCCGACGAAGGACTACTACTCGCTGGCCGGTGTGTTCCTCAGCACCTCGTATCATGAATATCCGCTCGTGCCGAAAGGCGTCGTCGACGAGTACACCCAGCAGGACAAGCGGATCGAGAAGAAGGAAAAGCTACTCGAGGAGTTCACGAAGACCGAGTCGTCTCAACTGGGCGAGACGCTCGCGCTGCAGGCGTCGAAGTACATGGTGGCGGCGTGGAAGGTGTCGGGGGAGCCGAAAGAAGAGATCTCGAAGATTGTCGACGCCGAGAAGCTCGACTACGAGCTCTTCGATCGCTGGCTGAAGTTCCTGGCGAAGCCGCCGCGCTTCTATCCGTATCTGACGAAATGGCAGGAGATGGTCAAGGGGGGCGGGACCGCGTCGGAGGCGAAGAAGCTTGCCGACGAGTTCCAGACGCTCCTGCTCGACGTGATGTTCGACAAGAAGGACGTCAAGGACGAGAACGAGATCATCGCCGCCAAAGCGCTCGTGGGCACGAAGAAGAAGGAGCCCGCCAAGCTTCCAAGCGACTTCGTGACGAACGACGATTTCTGTCCCGGCTGCGGCCTCGAGCTGAAGAGCCTGCCCGTCGAGCGCAACAATCTCTGGATCGACGTGTTCCAGCGGGACCTGCAGGAGGGCTTCGATCCGGCACAGGCCTTCAAGCAAGTCAAGCCCGGGCTGCTTGCGTTTCGCGGCTGGGGCCTCGAACGCCAGTTGGGCGCGGACCGGCGCCGGTATGTGGAGGCCCTGCGCTCGGATATCGAGGCGCTCCGCAAGGCGCAGCCGCCGAAGTACCCGTTCGTCCATGGCGTCGCAGACGATGAGCATCCGCGCAATCTGAAGCTCAGCCGGCGCGGCAGCCCATACAACCTCGGCGAGGAAGTGCCGCGGCATTTCCTGTCGGTGTTGAGCGACGGCGATCCGGTGCCGTTTGCAAAGGGGAGCGGCCGCCTCGAGCTGGCGGATGCCATCCTGCGCCAGCCCATCGCGATGCGGGTGATCGTCAATCGGATCTGGAAGGGGCACTTCGGCACGGGGCTCGTCGACACGCCGAGCAACTTCGGCGTGGCCGGAGAGCGTCCCACCAATCCGGACCTGCTCGAGTATCTGGCCGGGAGATTCGTCGATCACAAGCTGTCGATCAAGCAGTTGCATCGCGACATCATGCTGAGCGCCGTATATCAGCTGAGCACCGAGCACGTCGCGGCGAATTTCGAGAAGGATTCGGGCAACCGCCTGTACTGGAGAGCCGAGCGGCATCGCATGACGGCGGAACAGGTCCGCGACTCGCTCCTGTCCGTGTCGGGCGCCCTCGATACGAAGGCGGGCGGGCCGTCGGTCCCGCTGACGCCGCTGGTCGAGCGGAGAACCGTCTACGGAAAAGTCAGCCGATACAAGCTGGACGAGTTTCTGCAGCTGTTCGATTTCCCGAGCCCGAACCTGTCCGCCGAGAAGCGTTTCACGACGAGCGTGCCGCTGCAGCGGCTGTTCTTCATGAACAGCGACTTCATGCAGCAGCAGGCGGAGCTGCTCGCGCGCCGCGTGGCATCGGAGCCGAACAACCTGGCGCGGATTCAGAAAGCCTATCGCCTGGTGTTCGGCCGCCAGGCGACCGACGCCGAAGTGAAAGCGGGCCTGGCTTTTCTTGCGACCGAACCGATGAAGGAATATGAGGAACGCAAGAAAAGCACGAAGGACACAAAGGCTACAAAGGACACAAAGGAAGTTGCGATCGATAGCGATGTAAAGAATGAGGAGCCAGAGACAGTGACCGATGGGATGATGGCCGGTGTGATCCCCGGCGCCACGAAAAAGGACGACAGCAAGAAGCTGCTGCCCCCGACGCCGTGGGGCCGTTACGCGAAGATCCTCCTCAGCTCGAACGAGTTCCTGTTCGTGGATTGATACGGCCATTTGGTCTTATGGCACCTCACAGAGCCGTTCAACCGATCACCAGGCGCGACGCGCTCTGCCGAATGGGCAATGGCTTCGGCATGCTCGCGTTTGCCAGTCTCGTCTCCGAATCGGTGGTCCGGGCCGCCGGCCTGTCCCGAGCTTCGTCGCAGGGCCCCTTCGCGCAGGACGGTGCACTCGATCCGCGCAAGCTGGATCACCCCGCGCGCGCCAGGCGCGTCATTTTCCTCTTCATGAACGGCGGCCTGTCGCAGGTCGACAGCTTCGATCCGAAGCCGATGCTCGACAAGTACCACGGCCAGCCCCTTCCGGGCGGCACAATCGCGACCGAGCGCAAGACCGGCGCTCTCATGCGCTCGCCGTTCACGTTCAAGAAGTACGGGAAGTCGGGCATCGAGGTCAGCGAGCTGTTTCCGCACGTGGGCGGGTGTGCTGATGACATCTGCTTCATCCGCTCGATGTACACGGACATTCCGAATCACGAGCCGTCGATGCTCATGATGAACACCGGCCACACGCAGGTCGGCCGGCCGTCTCTCGGATCGTGGCTCACCTATGGCCTGGGCACCGACAACAAGAATCTGCCGGGCTACGTCGTGCTCTGTCCGGAAGTGCCGACGACGGTGGGGCCGCCGCTGTGGAACAGCGCGTTCCTTCCGGCGGTGCATCAGGGCACCTTCATCGCGGACAAGGTCGAGAAGCAGACCGACGCCGCCCTCATCGGCAAGGACTTCGATCCGAAGACGCTCATCTCGTACATCCACAATGGGAAGTTCACGCTCACCGAGCAGCGGCGCGAGCTGGATCTGCTCGAGACGCTGAACCGGCTGCAGATGGAGCGCGAGACGGTCCGCGACCCGAAGCTGGAGGCGGCGATCCAGTCGATGGAAACCGCCTTCCGCATGCAGACCGAAGCGCCGGACGTGTTCGACATCCGGAAGGAGAGCGAGGCGACGCTGAAGCTCTACGGGCAGGGCAGCACGGCGCGGAGCTGTCTGATGGCCGTGCGCCTGATCGAGCGCGGCGTGCGCATGGCGCAGGTCTATTACGGAAAAGGCGATCCGTGGGACGCCCATACTGACATTCAGGCGCACCGAAAAAACGCAAAGGATTCCGATCAGCCGTTCGCAGCCGTGATCAACGACCTGAAATCACGCGGCCTCCTCAAGGACACGCTGGTGGTGTGCGGATCGGAGTTCGGCCGAACGCCGGTGATGGAGGTCGGCGGCAACTCCAGCAATTCGCAGAACGGCCGCGATCACAATCCGTTCGGGTTCACGATGTGGCTGGCGGGCGGCGGGATCAAGGGCGGCACGGTGTACGGCGCCACCGACGATTTCGGATTCAAGGCGATCGAGAAGCCGGTCCACGTCCACGATCTGCACGCGACGATCCTCCATCTGCTGGGGATCGATCACACCAGGCTGACGTATCGCTACAGCGGACGCGACTTCCGCCTGACCGACGTCTCGGGCACCGTGATCCACGACATCATCGCGTAATACTCGATTTCACAATTACCGTGACGTATTTTCGTGACGGCGATCGGTACCCCACTTCAGGAATAGATTGTTCCGCGTTCAAACGGCTGTGGCTTCCTTTGCGGCCTTTGCGAGCTCTGCGTTCAATCCGTCGTGGCGCGATCCATCATCTGTAGGGCGACGCTTTCAGGGTCGTCCTGGACGCGTTCCGTCGAGCATTTCCATTGCGGCAACGAGCGCCATGGCGCCGCCGCGATCGTCGGCGCCCTCGATCGCCGGCCGATCGAAGTAGTACCGCGCGCCGGGCCCCGCGCCCGTTCCCGTGCACACGTCCACGAGCGTCCCGTCTTCGACGATGTGCGCCGACAGCGCGCGCCAGGCGCGCTCGACGACCGGCGTATACGACCGGTCGATCCAGCCAAGGCGCACACCACGCGCCAGCGCCGACAGACTCATCGCCGTCGCGGTCTCTTCGCGATACGCGCCGGGTCGATCGATGATTTCACGCCACATGCCGTCCGGCGCCTGCCACTCCTTCAACCCGCGCATCTGGCGCCGGTAAATGTCGAGGAGGCTCGCGCGCGACGGATGATCGGCAGGCATGGCCGTCAGCGTTTCCATCAGGCCGAACGCGGCGAAGCCGTTGCCCCGGCCCCAGGCTGCCGGACCATCGCTGGCGTGGTGGAAGATGCCGTCAGGTTGCTGAAGACGGGCGGCATAGGCGATGAGCAGCCGTGCGGCGGCGTCGAGATCCCCGCCCCGATCGGGCATGCCCGCCGTGCGCGCGAGGATCGCCGCGCTCATGAACATGTCGTCCGTCCATCCTTGCCCGTACTGCGGCAACCCATCGTCCTTCCGGCGCAAGGCGGCGTCGGCGCCCTCGAGCGCGAGCCGGCGTGCGGCCGCGTTGCCAGGGTCCGACTTCGCGATCTCGGCGAACACCATCGTTCCGGCGACGGTCGTGAGCTGGATGCGATCGCCGAACAGCGGTTTGTCGCCGGAGAGCCACGGCTGCACCTGCTCACGCACCTTGGCGCGCAGCGCCTCATCGGAGACGAGAGACGCGAGGCGGAGCGTGCTCGTCCACGCGAGCGCGGGAATGTAGCTGATAGACGAAGCGGCGGGATATTTTCCGGCCAACATACGCGCGATGTCGAGCGGCGGGCGCGCCACTCGTCCGGCCAGCGCCTCATGAAGCGGCGAGCGCTGGCGTACGCCATCGAGCAGTTTCGCGAGCACCCGTGGCCCGGCGGACGCGCCCACGATCGCCGTGGGCACCCGGCCAGGATCGGACGAGCGGCCCGCACGGAGCGCGCCGGTCAACGAATCGACTGCGTCCGGGTCGGCGTCGCCGGCGCCATCGCCCTTGATCTCGACGACCAAATCGGGAGCCTGGTACACGACCCAGCGCCAGACGTACCGGCTTTCCGGCTGATCGGGATCGTCGAAGAAACCCTTCGCCGGCGGAAAGCGGAACGGCTTCGCGCGTGCGCGGCCGTCCGGATCGGCCATCGGCAGCGCCGATACCGTCCATCGCGCGCGCACGTCCCCGGGCGCGCCACGCTTGAGCCATCGGACCGCCGCGACGACCGCCCGCGCGCCGCGTTCATCACCGTCGAGGCCGCCGACGATGACGAGCCGCAGTTTCGTCGAGGCGGGGCCGAACGCTGAAGCGTTCTCGATCGTCAGCAGCGGTGTCTCGCGCCGGGTGACGCCGGCCGCGCTGACGCTTCGCGGCTCGCCAGGAAGCGACGCGATCGCCTTGAGGTCCGCGTCGGGCGAGGCGGCGGGAGTGACGGCCGGTGATGCGAGGAGCGCCCCGGCGGCAAGCAGAACGTAGCGTGCTCCTTTGAATGACGACTGTGCAGGAAGAGCCACGCTCGCCTGAAAGGCTCGCGCTCCAGCGGCGAATCGGCATCTCATCGACGCGCAGTGTAGCAGGGACGAAGGGCCTCTTGATCTTCGTCCCCGTCGCCTTCTCGATGGTCGTGCGTATTTGTCTGTCTGTCGCCAGTCGAGCACGTGATACAGTTGCCCACCGTCGCTAACCGACAGATCGATGACGGCTCGGACGATCGCCTGGAGCTGCGACTTTCGAGCCGAATCCGTTATGCCGCGCACATTCCTGACGCGGTTTTCATGATCGTATGACGGCGATACAGGCGCAGTGACGGAAATAGTACATCGCGCGGTGGGGGAACGCAGGGTCCGACCGCCCGCGACGGTAAGCGTGGCGGGTGGCGAAGAAAGTCTCGCTGCCGCCGGACTTGGTGGTCCGTCGCCCGGTTACGGCGGCGCACAGAGGGCGCCCAGGCTCACGCCCCGCAAGGCGCGAGAGGGAGAATCACCACGGATCGCTCGTTGCTTGCAATGTCCGATGCTTCACCCCCATGTGTTTGCGGCGTTAAGAAGGATTCCTATGAAACGAATCGCCATGATGGTTTCGATTGCCGCCGTTCTCGCCGGGACGAGCCTCAAGTTATTTGGTCAGGCACCGCTGGCCGCCGCGCGGGGCTACATCGTCGTTTTCCACGATGATGAGCGCGATGTCGACGGCCTGGCGGCAGAGCACGGCCGGGCGTACGGCGCGAATGTTTCCGCGCTCTATCACAGCGCGCTGAAGGGATATGCCGCGACGATCTCGCAAGCGCGGATCGGCGACATTCGCCGCGATCCCCGAGTGGCGTTCGTCTCCGAAGACCGCGACGTCCATGCGGTGGAGCAGGCGCTGCCCACCGGCGTCGACCGGATCGACGGCGAGCCCACTGCTTTGCACGTCGCACCGACCAGCTGGCCGATTGGCGTCGCCGTCATCGACACGGGGAGCGGACCGCATTCCGATCTCAATATCGCCGGCGGGCAGAACTGCCAGACCGGGAACAGCTTCAGCGACGGGAACGGTCACGGCACTCACGTCGCCGGGACCATCGGCGCGATCAACAACAGCGCCGGCGTCGTGGGCGTCGCGCCGGGCATTCCGATCTACTCGGTCCGCGTGCTCGACAACAGGGGCTCCGGCAGGTGGTCGAATGTCATTTGCGGCATCGACTGGGTGACCGCAAACGCATCGCTCAAGAATATCAAAGTCGCCAACATGAGCCTGGGCGGCGCGGGCACCGACGATGGCAATTGCGGGAACACCAACGGCGACGCGCTGCACAAGGCCGTGTGCTCGTCTGTGGCAGCCGGCGTAACCTACGCCGTGGCGGCCGGCAACGACAACGTCGACCTGTCCGGATTCGTGCCCGCCGCCTACAACGAGGTGCTGGCGGTCACTGCTGTCGCGGACTTCAACGGGCAACCCGGAGGCGGGGCGGCGGCGACGTGTCGAGCCGATGTCGACGACACGGCGGCTGATTTCAGCAACTTCGCGGCGCCCGGTGGCCCAGACGAGGGACATACGATTGCAGCGCCCGGCGTATGCATCAATTCCACCTGGAAAGGCGGCGGTTACAACATTATTTCCGGCACCAGCATGGCGTCGCCGCACGCGGCCGGCACCGCCGCGCTGTGCATCGCCACCGGGAAGTGTTCCGGCGTGCCGAGCGCTGTGATCGCCAAGCTGCGTTTCGACGCCAGCGTGCAGCCATCCGGGTACGGCTTCGCCGACGACCCTAACAGTGTCATCGGGGACCGCTACTTCGGATACTTGATCTACGCGGGCGGCTACTAGCCAATCGCGCGTGAACGACCGCAGCGGGTCCCCGGACGCGTCGAATCGGTCGACGCGTCCGACCCTCTCGCCCTTCGGCACCACCGACGAGATGCGCTCGGTGGCGGTCAGCGGAATCCCAGCCTCAAAGATCTCGAAGTCCAAGTTGTGCGGACGTCCGCCCGACACGGCAGGCTCGAATCACATTCACGGTTCCGCACTTCGGCGTCCCGACGCGCGGACCAGCCGCTCGATCTCCCGGTATTCGCGCCAGTGCCGCAGGCTGACCGAGAGGAACCCCGCGACGGGGATTGCGAGGATGACTCCGGCCGCCCCGGCCAACGCTGCGCCGCACCAAATCGTCACGATTACCGCGGGCGTCGACATGTGCATGCCGTGGCGGATCAAGCGTGGGTAGACGACGTAGTCCTGGACGAGCCTCAGCGCGCCCAGGAAGACGATGACAGCCCACAGTCGATCGCCGGCCTGCGTGGCGGACATGAGCAGCGCGGTCAACGGCCCGATGGCCGGCACCAATTCGAGCACCCCAGCCGCGATCCCCATGGACGGCGCCGCGGGAACCCCGATCAGGGTGAAGCCCGTGACGCACACCACGCCGACGATGACGCCGGCCGCCGACTGCGCACGCACGTAGCCGGCGAGCACGCTGTTCACATCCCGCAGGTACTCCTCGGCCCGCCATTGCATGTGGCCGTGCGGCAGCGCCCGAAGCGTCGAGCGCTGAAAACCGGGTGCGCCGGTCAGGAGGAGAAACGCCACCACCGGCGTCACGACGAGCCACGCAGCATAGCGAGCCGCGGAGATCAGGTCGTCGAGAGTGCTGCGGGTCTCGCGCTCGACGTAGCGGATGGCGCCCTCGACGCGTTGCGCCACGACGGGATGCACGCCGGCTGGGAGCGGCGCCCGTTCAATCAGCCGCTCAAGCGCTCCTAAATCAGAGCCGCTGAATAGATGATCCACGGCGGCGGGCGCGGTCACGTGCACCCATTGCGCCATCCGATCGCCGGAGAGACGCCAGGCCGCGGTCGCCGGAATGAAGAGGACCGCGTAAATCACCGCGAGAGCCGCCGCGCGAGACAGCGGGCGTTTCCGCGCGCCGGTTCGAATGAGGCGGCGCAGTTCCACCACCAGAGGAGCCAATACGTATGCGAAGAAGGCAGACAGGAGGAAAAGCACACCGACGCCCTCGATCGCCTGCAGCATCGGCTACACGTTACAAGATCCCGGAGCTCGGTGTATGAACGCCCCGCACGCGGACCTCGATGCGGTGTAGCGCGACGAACCGGTCACCGGGCGGCGCTTCCTCCGGTCGCGGGCGGACGGCCAACGTCAGCCCGCGTTGTGCTGTCACCAGCGGCACGGCCCGGACATCGGTCCAACCTGCCGCCGACATCGTGCGCCACCGTTAGGTTAATAAGCTATGACGCAGTACTTCCCCATCGTCGTGGAGCAGGAGAGCAACGGCACCTTTAGCGCGTGGGTCGCGGGACTGCCGGGTGTCTACGCCGCAGCGGATACCGCTGCCGCCGCCAGGCGAGGCATTCGTGGTGCACTGGCGGCCCACCTCGACGCACTGCGCGCACTCGGCCGCAAGCCGCGGCTGAAGGCCGAGGTCAGCGTACTGCGCCGCGACGTGTACGCTACACGCCGCGACTCGTGGCGATTCGTGGGCGTCGGGGCACTGCTCGGCCGAGGCACCAGCCGCGCGAAGGCCGAGGCGTCGCGCAGTAACGGCCGCAAGGGTGGGCGCCCCTGCATCGCCCGCGCGATCCCTGTAAACTGATGGACGATGGCGAGCCAGATCGAAGCGATCGAAATCAAGCGGAAGATGTTTTTCGAGTTCGAGGACGCGCCGTACCACTGCATTGACGTCGAGGTGTCCAAGCCGACGGCCCGAGGAGGGCAGACGCTCGTGCGCCTGAAGATGCGGAACCTGCTCACCCGCGCCGTCTTCGACAAGACCTTCAAGGCCGGCGACAGGTTCAAGGAGCCGGATCTCGCGAAGATCCCGGCTTCCTATCTGTACGCCGACGCCAGCGGCTACAACTTCATGGACCAGGAAACCTTCGAGACCCTGACGCTTGGGCCCGACCTGGTGGGCGACGACCGGCAACTGCTGGCCGACAACGTGACGGTCCAGATTCAGACGTACAACGGCAATCCCATCGGCCTCCAGTTTCCCCCTCATGTCGTCCTGGCGGTCACCTCCGCGGAAGCCGGCGCGCGTGGCGACACGGCCACCGGCAGCGTCACCAAGGTGGCCACGCTGGAGACGGGCATGGAGATCCGCGTGCCGCTGTTCATCAAGGAAGGGGAAAAGATCAAAGTGCACACCGAGACGCGGGAGTTTGCGGGGCGAGCGGAGAAGTGACGGGCATCGACGATATTCATCACGCGTGGCGGATGATCCGGCGAATGCCCGGGCTCGCGGCCGTGGTGATCGTGTCGCTCGGAATCGGGATCGGCGTGAACACGGCGGTGTTCTCGTGGGTGCAAGCGATGGTCCTTCAGCCGTTGCCCGGCGTGTCCGATGCCGCCGGCTTTCAGCTCGTCGAGCCTCGCGCGGAGACCGGCTCGTACCCCGGCGTGTCGTGGCTCGAGTACCGCGATCTTCGGGAGCGCCTGCGCTCGTTCCGCGACTTGCTCGCGTTCCGCATGGTACCGCTCAACGTCGGTGAGGCCGGCCGGTCCGAGCGGACGTATGGACTCCTCGTCTCCGGCAATTATTTTTCGGCCCTGGGTCTGCGGCCGGCGCTCGGCCGGTTCCTGCGCCCGGACGAAGTCGAGCGGTCCGGCAGCGAGCCCGTGATGGTGATCTCGCACGCGTACTGGCAGACTCGACTCGGCGGCGCGGCGAACGTGGTCGGGACGATCGTTCGCGTCAACGATCGGTCGTTGACGATTGTCGGCGTCGCGCCCGAGCGATTTCAGGGAACCGTGATCGGCCTGACGTTCGACGTGTGGGTGCCCGCGACGCTCGCGCCGGAGTTGCTCGCCGGATCCCGCGAGCTCGACGATCGCAGTCAGCGCGGTTACTCCATCGCGGGACGGCTTCAGCCGCGCACGACGCGCGCGCAGGCCCAGGCGGATCTGGACGCCGCGATGCGCCAGCTGGCCCACGACTACCCGGACACGAATGGAAAAATGCAGGGCGAGGTCCTTTCGTTCTGGCAGGCGCCGCGGGGTCCGCAGCGCATGCTGGTCGGCGCCCTCGCAATCCTGCAGGCGGTGATGCTGCTCCTGCTGCTGGCGGTCTGCGGCAACACGGCGAATCTCATGCTCGCGCGAGCCAGCGCGCGCTACCGGGAGATGGGCGTGCGCCTGGCCCTCGGCGCCGGCCCGTGGCGTCTGGTCCGCCTGCTGCTGACGGAAAACCTGATGCTGGCGCTGTTCGGCGCGGCGCTGGGCGCGGTGATTGCCGTCTGGGCCACCGAGGCGTTGCGTGCCGTCCCGATGATCGGCTCGGTTCCGGTCAAGTTCCAGACAAAGGTGGACGTTGTCGGCCTCGGATTCGCCATGCTGCTCGGAGTCGTCTGCGGCGTCATGTTCGGCGTGGCGCCGGCGGCGCAGCTGGCCGGCGTGGATCCGCAAATCGCGCTCCGGTCGGGATCGCGCACGGCGGGCCGCAGCGGGATGCGGAACGCGCTCATGGCGGTCGAGGTCGGCCTCGCGCTGGTCGTTCTCATGTCAGCCGCGCTCTTCATCCGCAGCTTCAGCGAAACGCGCGACACGGATCCTGGCTTCCGGCGCGAAGGCGTGCTGCTGGCCGCCTACGATCTGACGGGACGCAAAAACGCCGACGCGGCCTTCTCCCGCGACTTTACGGCGCGCTTGCTCGGCCGGCTGCGGTCGCTGCCCGGCGTGGAGGCGGCGGCGATCGCAACCGCGGTGCCGCTCGATATTCACGGCCTCCCGCTGCGCTCCTTCGCGCTCGAGGGTCGCGCCCGGAGCGACGCCGCCCCCGATCGGGCGCTCAGCAATCTCGTCTCGCCCGGCTATTTCAGGACAATGGGTATTCCGCTGCGGGCGGGAACGGATTTCGTGGATCTCGGCGACGCCTCGTCGCCTCCACAGGTGATCGTCAACGAGGAATTCGTCCGCCGTTTCCTGCAGGGCGCCGAGCCGCTTGGACGGCGACTCGAGAGCCGCGATCGCCGCTACGTGATCGCGGGCGTGACCGACAACTCGTTGAACGAGTCGTTCGGCGAGCGGCCCACCCCGGTGATCTACTTCTCGTATCGGGATCGCCCCGCGCCAGCCGGCCAGATCCATCTCCGCACACGAGCCGGAGCCGAGCTGCTCCTCGCGACCGGCGTGGAGCGCGTCGTCCGCGAGCTCGATCCCACGCTTCCGGTGTACGACGTGCGGACGCTCACCGACCATGTCGAGAAGAACCTGTTTCTCCGCCGCATTCCCGCGCGGATGTTCGTCGTCCTCGGGCCGCTCCTGCTGGTGCTGGCGGCCATCGGCATCTACGCCGTCGTGTCATATTCGGTGTCCCGACGGACGACCGAGATCGGCGTGCGGCTCGCGCTGGGAGCCACTGCGCAGGGCGTGGTGAGGCAGATCGTCGGCGAAAGCCTGCGTGTCATCGGCGCGGGCGCGCTCGTTGGCTGGTCGGTCATGTTCATGATCGCCCTTCACCTTCTTCGAGGCGCGGTCGACCTGCCCGTCTTCGCGGGCGTGCCGGCAATCCTGCTGCTCGTCGCCGCGTTGGCCTGCTGGGTGCCCGCCCGTCGTGCGACCCGGGTCGACCCGATGGCCTCGTTGCGCCAGGAGTGACCAGACGCTGGGTGGGTCTGGACTTTGGCACGACGAACAGCGCGGTGGCGTTCGTCGAGGGCGCAGGGCCGCCGTATCTCGCGACGTTTCCGGGCGCCGGAGCGGGCCGGGGCGGAGCGCGCGAGACATTTCCCTCCGTGCTCTACTTCGAGGCGAAGTCGCCGTCCATCGCGGGATCCGCGGCGATCGAACGCTACCTTGCAGCGGAGTCGAAAGGCCGCTTCATCCAGTCGCTGAAGGCGTATCTGCCGGACCGCACGTTCGAGGGCACCGCGATTGGCGCGCAGCACTACACGCTCGAAAAGCTGATTGCGCTCATCGTGCGGCATATGAGCGAGCTCGTCGAGTTCTCGTCGTGGCCGGCGCCGCGGCGAATCATCCTCGGCCGTCCCGTGCACTTCTCCAACCCGCCCGACTCCGGGCTCGACGCGTTTGCCGCAGGGCGGCTGCTGGCGGCGATCCGCCTCGTGGGCTTCGATGAGATCGTATTCGAGTACGAGCCGGTCGCCGCCGCGTACGCGTACGAGGAGCGGTTGCGCCGCAACGAGCGGATCCTGATCGGCGATTTTGGCGGCGGCACGAGCGACTTCACGATCATTGCCGTCGGGCCTGGTGTCCGGCAGCGAGGCCGCCGCGCGTCCGACATCATCGGGACCGATGGCGTGGCGGTCGCCGGCGACGCATTCGACAGGCGCATCATCCGCAACCTCGTCTGCCCCCGGCTCGGCCTGGGTGGTGAATATCTTTCCCCGCCGAGCAAGTTTCTGCCGGTGCCGAGCTGGCCCTACGAGCGCCTCGAGCGCTGGCATCACTTGTCGTTCCTGAAGTCATCGCGGACGCTCGAGATGCTGGAGCGCATCCGGCGGACCGCGTCCACGCCGGAACGGCTCGAGGCGTTCCTGCTGCTGATCAAGAACGAGCTCGGCTATCAGCTGCACGAAGCGGTGCAGCGCACGAAGTTCGAGCTGTCGGCGGGCACGGAGTCGGAGTTCGCGTTCGTGTCGGGTTCCGTCGCGATTCGCAAGAAGGTCACCCGCGCGGACTTCGAGCGATGGATCGCCGGAGAGATCGACGCGATGGCGGGCTGCGTCGATCGGCTGATGGCCGCGTCGGGTCTGGCCGGGATCGACATCGATCGCGTCTTTCTGACGGGCGGCTCCTCATTTGTTCCGGCGGTCAGACGGATTTTCGTCGATCGATTCGGTGAGCAGAAGGTGACCGGCGGTGAAGAGTTGACGTCGGTGGCCACCGGCCTCGCCCTGCGGGCGCGCGAACAATGGCCGGCGGCATCGTAAGGCAGGCAGGGGCGGGCCCACGCGACCAGTTTCTCGCGTGCACAACACCGCTATCACGCTGCATGCGTTCCGACGTTTCACCGAAGAGCACGCAGAGCTCGCAAAGACCAGGCCCTTGACCACGAAAACACGAAGATCCACGAAAGACACGAAAAAGACTGAGCGTGCGACCGGCCCGCCCGCGGGCCGCGCTGACGCCAACGGCGCCCCAACACAAACGACCGCTATCGAACGTTTGTGATTGCGACGCCGTTGTCGCCATCGCTGAGCGGCCGGCCATGCCGGCCGCAGGTCGCACGCGTTGGCTCTGCGCGCTTTGCGGTCTCTGCGGTTAGACGTCTTCTTCGTCTTCCAATCTTCGTGTATTTCGTGGTCTTCGTTCTAAGGCGCCTTAGACCGTGATCCTCCTGGGCATTTTGTGAGTAGCGTTCTGCTCACGCTGCAGGGGCCGGCGCTTGCTCGATCCGGGTCTTTTCCAGATTGGGGAGCAGCGCGGCGAGTATGCCGATGAGGGGCAGGTACGCGCAGAGCTTGTAGACGTATTCGATGCTCGTCATGTCGGCGAGCTTTCCCAGCGCCGCGGCTCCAAGGCCCGCCGCGCCGAACGCGAACCCGAAAAACAGCCCGGCGATCATGCCCACCTGACCGGGCACGAGCTCCTGAGCATAGACGACGATCACCGGCAGCGCGAACGTAAATGGAAAGACTCCAAGAATCGAGATCCAGATGACGTACTTGGCGCCGAATCGATCGCCGAGCGGGCCGCCGAGGATCGTGCCTGCCGCGACGGCACCCAGGAACACGAACAGATGGAGCTGGGCGCTGCGCACCGACATGCCGAACCTGCTAATCAGGTAGAACGTGTAATAACTGTTCAGGCCTGCCAGATAGACATACTTCGAGAAAATCAGCGCGAGCAGAACCGCGAGTGAAATGGCCACTCGCCGGCGCGACAGATTCGAACGAACCTCCGTGGTCACTCTCGGCGATGCCTGGATGGCTCGCCTCCGTGCTGCCGACCATCGGCCCACCCTGAACAGCAGGACGATCGCGACCAGCGCCAGCAGCGAGCACCACGCGATGCTCCGCTGACCCAGGGGGACGACGACGAATGCCGCCAGGAGCGGGCCCAAAGACGATCCGAAGTTGCCGCCGACCTGAAACACCGACTGCGCGAGACCGTGCCGCCCGCCGGACGCCATCCTCGCCACGCGAGACGACTCCGGGTGAAACACCGACGATCCGACGCCCATCAGCGCCGCCGCGATCAGAAGCGTCGCGAGCCTGCCCGCCGATGAGAGCAGCAGCAGTCCGACGAGCGTGAACGCCATGGCCGCGACGAGCGAGTACGGCGTCGGCCGCCGGTCCGTATACATGCCGACCAGCGGCTGCAGCAACGACGCCGTCAGTTGCAGGGTGAGCGTAATCAATCCGATCTGCGCGAAGCTCAACTGAAAGGTCGCTTTCAGGATCGGGTAGATCGCCGGAATCAGCGACTGGATCGTGTCGTTCAACAGGTGGGAGACGCTGATCGCCGCGAGAATGCCGGCGACGGTCGCCCCCGACGGCCTCGTCCCTATCACGGTCGAAGGCACAAGACGTTAACCACGAAAGCACGAAGATCCACGAAAGACACGAAAAAGACTGAGCGTGCGACCGGCCCGCTCGCGGGCTGCGATGACGCCAACGGCGCCGCAACACAAACGACCGCGATCGAACGTTTGTGATTGCGACGCCGTTGGCGCCATCGCTCGGCGGCCGGCCATGCCGGCCGCAGGTCGCACGCGCTGCCTCGGCGCGCATTGCGGTCTCTGCGGTTGGACATCCTCTTCGGCTTCTTCGTGTGTTTCGTGTCTTTCGTGACCTTCGTTCGCAAGGATCTCTGCGTGCTCTGCGGTTGAACGTGGGAAGGCCGGGCGGGCGGGCCCACGCGACCAGTATCTCGCACGCACCGGACCGGTATCACGCCGCATGGGTACCGCATCAGGCGACGCAAGGCCGATCGCCGTCGGGCGCTTCAGGCGGGGATGTTCTGCGGGAGCCCTCATGCAGCGTCATCAAACAGTATTGCTGAAAAAGCTCCGCCTTGCCATTCCAGAGTGGAGATTGCCGATCGCAAGTCTGATCGCAGACTGCGGATTCAATCGAGTCCAGTCTGCGATCCAATCAGCAATCTGCAACCTCAATCTCAGTTGGGTATCCTGCGCGCGACGGCCGCGCGCGGCAAACGATACGCCGCGCGCTCCACGTCCTGCAGTCGCTACAATGTCGGCGTGGAGATCGAAATGCTGTCAGGCGATTACTCGAATGACGACCTCGAGGCGAGTGCGCAGGGACGCATCGCGTTCTGGCGCGGTCGCCCGATTTGGACGAACCCGCTGACCGGAGAAGCCGCCCGGGAATGGACCGCCGGGTGGAAGCACGCACTCGGCGAGCTCTCCAGCCGGCGCGGTGGACGGATGTTGTCGGCGTCGGCGACAGACAACGCCGAGTGGCACACGGTGCTCGCCCTCTATCGACCGGACGATGTGCAGGCGATCCCGAGCAATCGCAGAACGGTCAAGAAAAGGGTGCGATCGCGAGCCGGCTCGGGCGCCCGCCCAGAGCTGCAATTTAGCAGCCCGCGGTGAAAGTCCGGCTGCATTCGGGGTCCCCAGCGCGGCTGCCGCGCTGGGGACCCCGTTCGGCCGGCGATGCATCCCCGCTCCACCCCAACGCGGCTGCCGCGTTGGGGATCCCGGGCTGGCTGCGTTGCTCCTCTCTCAAATATTCCCGATATTGCCACCCCACCGCGCAAACTACGCGCGGCGGGAGCCCCGGTTCTCGGTCGTCGCGCCTTGCCATCGGGGCGCCTCGCCGGCCTCGGTGCGACGCCGGGACTCTTACCACGGCTGCTAAAGACTGCCGGGCCAAAAGCCGAAGACCGTAGTACCCCTCCAGTGCACGGTGCATTCCTGTAAAGGACGCACCCATGCCTGTTCGCAGGCGCCCTCAGCACGTCGATGCCGGCGCGATGACCGTCGTCCTCGCGATCGCCATCGCGATTGGCGCGTTCACCTGGATGACCGGGTTCTCGCCCGTCTCCGCGATGCTCGTCGGCACGTCCACGTGGACGATTTGCTGGTGGGCCGTCCGCTCTGAACGGTAGGCCTTCATGCATGATCAGCTCAAAGCCAGCGCTCGAGCGACTCGGAGTGCGCCCTGCCCATCGCTCGCCGCGTATCGCTACGACGACGGCCGGCGACACCTTCCGATACGCCGATTCGACACGGCGATATGCGTCCTAGAATGTGCGTGTGAAGACTGAACGCGACCTCGATCGACGACCTGGTGAAACGCCGCTGATTCGCTCGCGCGATGGCAGCATCATCTATGACTTCCGGTGCAGTCGGCTCGCACAGAGCGCCCGCCTGGTGGTTCGTTGCGACTCCGACGGCGACGTATGGGTCGCCATCGTCCCCGGCAACTGACCGTCGCTCGGGGGAATTGCTGGTAACGAAGATTCGCGTACCGACGGTTCGGCTGGCAATCCTCCTCTCTTCGCCACGCCAATGATCTAATGATCTCCCCTGCCGGATACAATCGTCAGGACGGGCCCCAGCTGCCCTGGGCGTGCCGCCTCGAATCGAGGGAGCCAGATGGCCGACGAAGATCTGAAAACCGAACTGGAAAGGCTCAAAGCAGAGAATGAGCGCCTCAAGAGCCAGCGTGGTCGCAGCGTCAGCCTCAAGGTCAGCGAGAAGGGCGGCGTCTCCGTGTATGGCCTTGGCCGCTTTCCCGTGACGCTCTACAAGGAGCAGTGGACCAAACTGCTGGCGATGGCCGACGAGATTCGGGCGTTCATCAAAGAGCACGACGCTCAGTTGAAGGCGAAGCCGGAATCATAGAACCGTCGCCCGAAACCGACACGCCTGCCGCTGCGTGTCGTGCGTCCCGCGCACCCTCCACGCCCGCATCCTCTTGCGCGCCGATCCGGCGCGAGCACGACACTCCCGTCATCTTCCCTGTCGAGGTTCGTTCATAACAGATCTCGTCAGGTGTAATTCCTACCGCGTAACTGTTACGCGTCCGTAGGGATCTCCCCGATTTCAGTTGGACGAATCCGGCCGAATCCTCAAAAACACGCCTGTTTTCTGGCGACTCGAAGGCTGGCGCGGAAGTCGTACTTCTTGCAGCTCTGGTGTCGCCATGAGACACCAAATCCTCCTTGTCCATGATGAGCAGGCGACCCGCGACAGTCTCGTCGAGGCACTCGACAAGGATGGGTTCATCGGCATTCCGGCCGCGAGCGGGCAGCAGGCATTGGACTACCTGCGCAGCGGCGGCCACGCCAGCGTGATTCTGCTGGACGAACATGCCGGGTGGACGGCCTTTCGTCGCGCCCAGCAGCGCGATCCGGCGCTCGCGTCGATCCCGGTGATCGCGATCTCGCCGATGCAAGGATCGTCGGCGACATCTGCCGCCCCCGAGCCGATTGACGTCGGGCTGTTGATCACAATCGTGCGTCGACTATGCAGCGGCAGCCCCGACGCGGCCTACTCCAAAACCGGCGCGCACCAGATTGAATCCCACCAGGTGATGGTATTTGTGCAGGTGGCCTGACCGCAGAGTGCATCGGAGAACCACTTCGTCAATAGCGGAACGGGCGAGGACAATCATCATGAATCAATTCATGCGTCCCCAGACATTGCGCGGTGCGAACGCGGAGTGGCTGAGAGTGGTCGCATCGGTCGGCGGCGTGAGCAGGCGGAGAGACGTTGATCGCGACGGATCCGGCCCGCGCCGATCCGACGGGGCACCGGTGCGAGAGGCCTTGTGGACGGTCGATCTCGATGGGCAACGGGTCAGTTGCGAGCTGCGGCATCACGGCAGGTACGGCGTCGAGTATCGGCTGTTCCTGGACAACGAGTTCTACCGGGGGCGAGGGTTTCAGACGCGCGAGCTTGCAGTGCAGGCTGCCACGAGTGTGCGCCGCCAATTCGAGGACGACGGGTGGTCAAGCAGTGCCTTCTTCGAGATGCCGGGCTTGTCGGGTTCATGGAGGGTGAACAGATGATCGGCTGCGGGACTTCGAACTCGCTCATTTCGGCTACTTCTCGCCGCCTGCCGCGCCTGAAGGATCACCACGTCCCAGGGCGCGTCGTCGCCTGCCAGGGATTTCCTGAGAATCAGGAAGTCTTGTTCCGCTTCGTCGAACCACATCGACATCCTCCAGAATCGACCAGCCGCCCGCGGGCGGCATCCGCCTCTCCTGGCGTGAACGCGACGTCCCGCCGGTAGCCTTCGTCATCGAGCAACCAGTCGCAGGGCGAGCCGCGGGTCTCGCGAATCGAGCTCGACAGACAAACCGAGATCGCTCCTCACCTGAAAACTTGCTTCAAATTCGGCAGACACGGCTTCAGAAGATGTCGAGGCCACCTGACGTGCGGGCTCCTCCTGTGCGCGGCTCGTTGGTTGATGCTTGGCGAACGATGGATCTGGTTGTAGAGTTTGCGCGAGGAGTGTGCAATTCGGTACAGCTCGTCACGCATCGACACACTTACGGTAACAGGTCTGACCTTTCGAAATCAGTCGGCAGTCAGAGGCGAGGCTTCGTTTACTGATCCGGTCTTCTGCGTCCTCGTTCATGCGTCCCGTCAAGACGTTTCTCGTTCGACCGGCTCTTCCTGAGCGCCTTAAGACGCTCGAAGAGCTGGCTGGGGAGCATGGCGCAGGAGCGGCTCCAGGAATTGGCGCAGGACGACGCCTTCTTCGCGCACCTGGACGCGGTGGTCGCCGGACTGCGCGACTACATGGCGAGCCCTCGTACCTGGTACCAGAAGCAATACGGCACGCCGTCGCGTCCGCTCGTCGCGTATTTCTCGCTGGAATTCGGCCTCACCGAGTCCCTGCCGATCTATTCGGGCGGGCTCGGCATCCTCGCAGGAGACCACCTCAAGTCCGCCAGCGAGCTGGGCGTGCCGCTGATCGGCGTGGGATTGCTGTATCAGAAGGGCTATTTCCGCCAGTATCTGACGTCGGACGGCTGGCAGCAGGAACGCCACCCCTCCAACGATTTCTCGGTGATGCCGCTGCGTCCGGTTTACGCAGACGACGGGACGCCCGTGCGGGTCCGCGTCGAACTGGCAGGCCGCCCGCTGCTGCTGCGTCTCTGGAACGCTCAGGTCGGCCGTGTCACGCTGGTGCTGCTCGATGCCAACATCCCCGGGAACCCTCCCGACCTGCAGGACATCACCGGCCAGTTGTACGGCGGCGACAGCGACATGCGGATTCGCCAGGAGATCGTCCTCGGCGTGGGCGGCATCCGCGCCCTGCACGCGCTCGGCCTCAGACCCCGTGTCTTCCACATGAACGAGGGCCACTGCGCGTTTCTGGGGATCGAGCGGATTCGGCAGCTCATTCTCGAAGAGCGGGTGTCGTTTCGCGAAGCGCTCGAGATTGTGGCGGCGAGCGGGATCTTCACGACGCACACGCCGGTCCCGGCCGGCATCGATGTGTTCTCGCCGGACCAGATCGAGCACTACTTCGCGTCGTTTCGCGAGACGTTCGGCCTGAGCCGCGAGGAATTCCTCGACCTCGGACGCGCCCAGCCGGGACGGTCCGATGAGTTCTTCAACATGGCCGTGCTCGCCATTCGCACCGCCAGCATGGTCAACGGGGTCAGTCGTCTCCATGCCCGCATCTCGCGCGCGATGTGGCGGAATCTGTGGCCGGGAGTTCCCACCGACGAGATCCCCATCGCTCATGTGACCAACGGCGTCCACCCGCAGTCGTGGATCTCGAACGAGATGCGCCACATCTACGACAGCTATCTCGGCCCGGGATGGGCCGAGCTGGCGGGCGACACGCGCGTGTGGCGGCGAAGCGCGCAGGTCCCAACCGACGAGTTGTGGCGCACGCACGAACGACGGCGAGAACGCCTTGTGAGGTTTACGCGGCGGCGGCTGGCCCTGCAGCTCCGACTCCGTGGCGCCAGCGTCCCCGAGGTTGCGGAAGCGGAGCAGACGCTGGATCCAAAGGCGCTGACCATTGGGTTTGGCCGCCGGTTTGCCACTTACAAACGCGCGACGCTGATGCTGCGGGACCCGGTCCGGCTCGAACGGATCCTCAACGCGCCCGGCCGGCCGGTTCAGATCCTCTTCGCGGGCAAAGCCCATCCCGCCGACGAGCCGGGGAAAGAGTTGATTCGGCAAGTCGTCCAGATTGCGCGCCGGCCGGAGTTTCGACGCCGCATCGTGTTCCTCGAGAACTACGACCAGAGTGTCGCGCGCTACCTCGTGCAGGGCGTCGACGTCTGGCTCAACACGCCGCGACGACCGCTCGAAGCCAGCGGTACGAGCGGGATGAAGGCCTTGTTCAACGGGGCGCTCAACATCAGCATTCTGGACGGCTGGTGGGATGAAGCCTACACGCCCGGCACCGGCTGGGCGATCGGCCAGGGCGAAGAGTACGAGGACGACGAATATCGGGACCGCGTCGAGGCCGGCGCGCTCCTCGATCTGCTCGAGAACGAGGTCGTTCCGCTCTTCTACCAGCGCGGCCCTGACAACGTACCGCCGGGATGGATGGCGCTGATGCGCACCGCCATCACGACGCTGTGCCCGGTGTTCAACACGAATCGAATGGTCCACGAGTACGTCGTGAATGGCTACTTGCGGGCCGACGAACGGCGCGCCCGTCTCGAGGAGGACAACTTCCGTCGGGCTCGGGAACTGGCCCGGTGGAAAGAGCGCGTCCGGAAGGGCTGGCGCGACGTTCAGGTGGCACGCGTCGAGATCGCGCTGGCCGATCACACGCGCGTGGGGGGAGAGGTCGACGTCCGAGCGTGGGTCCGCACGGGCACGCTCGCGGCGGCCGACGTCGTCCCGCAGGTCTATTTAGGTAAGCTGCACGAGGGCCGGGATCTCGTGGAACCGGAGATCGTGCCTATGGAGAATCAAGGTGCGACCGAGGGCGACGTCGTGCTTTTCCGCGCGGTGATTCCGTGCCGAACCAGCGGCACCCACGGGCTCACCGTACGCGTCGTGCCGCACCATGTCGACCTCGGCCAACCGCACGAAACCGGCCTCATCACCTGGGCATCGTCGAGCGGCGCCGATACATCCGCCGCCGACGCGTAGCCCGCGGATCCGTGCGCTGTCCGCAGGTGTCGGTGAGATTACCGCGGTTCAGTTGAAAGAGGCCTTTTCAAGGACGGGCAGTCAAGTTCCGGCTTGGCAGCGGCACGGCTCCGCAGCCATAATTGGTTGCTGATCAGTCAGTTGCCAATGCTCTGCCCCCGCTGCAGTCACTCAACGCCTGTTCCGGTCGGGCGCTGCCCTGCTTGTGGCGCGACATTCCCGGACGCCACGGTTGCACAGGATCAGGTCCCACGGTCGACGCGCCGAGTGGCGCAACGATTGGCGGAAAAACAATGGGCGCCGGTTCCACCATGGGCGCTACCATCGGCGCGACGATCGGCGGCGCCACCCCACGCGGCGCCGTGCTCGCCGGGCCGCTCAGGATTGGTCAGTCGTTCAGCGCGCGGTATCACATCATCAAGGTGCTTGGCGTCGGCGGCATGGGCGCGGTCTACCAGGCCTGGGACGCCGAGCTGAGCGTTGCCGTCGCACTGAAGGTGATTCGCATCGACGCGAGCCGCCGCAGCGCGTCGTCGGAAGCCGAAAAGCGGTTCAAGCAGGAACTGCTCCTCGCCCGGCAGGTCACGCACAAGAACGTCGTCCGGATTCACGATCTGGGCGAGATCGACGGCATCAAGTACATCACGATGCCGTACGTCCAGGGCGACGACCTCTCGACCGTCCTGCGGCGCGACGGCAAGCTGCCCGTTGCGCGGGCTCTGGAGATCGCCCGGCAGATCGCCGGCGGCCTTGGAGCCGCCCACGACGCCGGCGTCGTTCACCGCGATCTGAAGCCCGCGAACATCATGATCAGCGCCGACGGTCTCGCGCTGATCATGGATTTCGGGATTTCCGCTTCGAGCGAAGAGGCGACGAGCGGCGGAATCGTCGGCACGCTCGAATACATGGCGCCGGAGCAGAGCACGGGCGCCGCGGTCGACGGCCGCGCGGACATCTACGCGTTCGGGCTGATCCTCTACGAGATGCTCACCGGTCCTCGCGTGGTGTCCGCCACCTCGGCGCGGGAGCGAATCGACGCGATGAAGCAGCGGACAGCCGAGGGCATGCCGCCGGTTGGCTCGCTGGATCAAACCATTCCGGCCCCCCTCGATGCCCTCGTGACGCGTTGCATCGAGCGCGATCCCGCTGCGCGGTTTGCGACGACCGCCGAACTGGTCGCGGCGCTGGCGGCGCTGGATGATGCGGGCGAGCTGATTCCGATTCCCACCCGCATCAGCAAACGGACGATGGCGGCGGCCGCCGCGCTCGTCGTCGTGCTGCTCGTGAGCACGTTCGTTTTGACGCGGCGCGCTGTGCTGCCGCCGAAACAGCACGAGCCGGTCTCCGTGGTGATCGCGGACTTCCAGAACGGCACCGGGGATCCGACGTTCGACCGCACACTGGAGCCGATGCTGAAGCTCGCGCTCGAAGGCGCAGGCTTCATCAGCGCGTACGACCGGAGCGGAGTCAGCCGGAGCCTCGGTGTCCGCCCCCCCGAGAAACTGGATGAGCGGGCGGCGCTGGAGCTTGCGGTGAAGCAGGGCCTTGGTGTCGTTCTCTCCGGTTCGCTGGACCGTCTAGGCAGCGGTTACGGCGTATCGGTCAAGGCGACCCGGGCGGTGACCGGGAACGTGATCACCAGTGCCAAAAACAGGGCGTCCAACAAGGAGCAGGTTCTGAGTACGGCGACGAAGCTGGCGACCGCGGTTCGCAAGGCGCTCGGCGACGACACGTCAGACTCCGCTCAACGCTTCGCGATGGAAACTCTTTCGGCCACCTCTTTGGACGTAGTGCATGAGTATGCGGTGGCGATGGAGGCCTTGTCCAACAGCCGGTTCGAGGAGGCGCGACGCAGCTTTTCGCGGACCGTCGCCCTGGATCCGAACTTCGGCCTCGGGTACGCAGGCATGGCCGTTGCGTCGGGCAACCTCGACAAGCAGCAGGATGCTTTGAAGTACATCAATGAAGCCGTCCGTCATCTCGATGGCATGACGGAGCGCGAACGTTACCGCACGCGCGGTCTCTCCTTCAGTTGGACCAGCGACTACCAGTCATGCGTGAAGGAATTCGGGGATCTGATCGTCCGGTATGCGGCGGACGCTGCGGCGCACAACAATCTCGCGCTGTGCCTGACCTTCTTGCGAAAGATGCCCGAGGCCCTGGATGAGATGCGGCAGGCGATAAAAATCCTGCCCAACCGCGAGCTCTACCGTCACAATCTGGCGCTGTACCTCGATTACGCGGGTGAGTTCCAGACGGCGGAACAAGAAGTGCGAGCCATGCAGGAGCCTGGTTTGTTGAGCGTGCTGGCGCTGGCTTTCGCTCAACTGGGACAGGGCCAGTTGCCCCAAGCGACTGAAACCTTCCAGGCACTTGGAAAGATAAACGCGCTGGGTGCCTCCTACACGCAGTCCGGTCTCGGCGCTGCCAAGTTCGCGGCGCTCGGCTGCGCGCGCGTCTTGCGGGGAAGGAAAGGCCCAGCCATCGCGGCGGCCGAAAGCGCGATGGCGAACAGTCAGACGGT
Organism: Acidobacteriota bacterium; assembly: GCA_003222535.1. Lineage (GTDB taxonomy): Bacteria > Acidobacteriota > Vicinamibacteria > Vicinamibacterales > CAVVIG01 > QHWJ01. Next base: position 41,150 of record QHWJ01000344.1, read on the forward strand.
AAAGATCCGATTCCTGGCAGCACGAGTGTTTGTCGAGGCGGGCGCAACTGCGAGCGCTCAAAAGCTGTCCGCCGGCCTCGCCTCCGAGCTCCAAGCAGAGCCTCAGGCCTACGCCAAGATCGTCGATGGTGAAGCCGCTCTGAACAATGGAGACGCGCGCCAGGCGATCAAAACGCTCAGCGAGGCCAACACGCTTTTCGACACGTGGATGGGCCATTTCGATCTCGGGCGGGCCTATTTGGAAGCCGGCGCCTTTACGCAAGCCGATTCTGAATTCGATCGGTGCATCAAGCGCCGTGGGGAGGCGCAGTCATTGTTCCTGGACGAGGAGCCCACGTACGGCTATCTCCCGCCCGTCTATTACTACCAGGGTCGTGTCCGGGAAGGGCTGAAAAACGCGGGCTTTGCCGATTCGTACCGGACCTATCTGAGTATCCGCGGCCAATCGAAGGAAGATCCGCTCCTGCCAGAAATCCGCCGTCACGTTGGGCGCTAGAACCGGTGTGCTGCCGCGCGGCGTCCCGTACATCGCGAGGGCGGGACAGATCTGGCGATCTATTGGCAAGCACTCGATCACCAGATCACTCTTGCCTATTTCAACACGACGGGGAATGGCCCAAATGTCTGGCCAGTCTTGCCGCTCTTGACATACACGGTATAGGGGCCGCTCGGGAGCGCCACGCCCGTGGGTGTTTTCGTTTGCCAGTTGAACTGATGCGTCTTCGTCGTCGTGAAGTATTGGAACGAACTCGATCCCGCGAATTCGGGCGTGAACGTCAGCGTCCCTCCACCGGGTTTGACGATCTCGATCGAAGGCTTCGAATCGGCGTCCGGTGTATCCACAACGACACCGCCCACGTTCCACTGCCAGGCCAGCGGCACTGAACTGCCTGGCTTGAAGCTCTTCGTTGAAGGCGGCGGCAGATTCTGCACGTTGACGAGGAGCGCGTCATATCCGACTCTGTTCACAGTGATCGCGACTGTTGCAGGGTTCGAATAGTCACTGCAATGTTCTTCGGGCGTGAGACACCCGTCATACACGTTGTACGTGAAGCTGTCGTTTCCGTAGAAGCTCGCGGCGGGCGTGTAGGTGAAGGAGCCGTTGGAGTTCAGGGTCAGCGCGTTGCCAGCCGCTGGCCCGGAGACGAGCACCGCCCTCAGCGACGTCGCCGGACTATCGTCATCCGTATCGTTGCAGAGGACACCTTTAAGAGTGCCGCCACAGGTAGCCGGAACGGTGAGCGACGCGCCCTGATTCACGCTGTAGCTGTCGACCGCCGGCGGCGCGGGGAGCGCCGGGTTCGCCACCGGCGCGTCGTTGACGGCCGTGACGGTGTCACGATTGGACGACTCGGACGAGCCGCTCACGGTCCCGCCGGTAAACGTCGCGGTCGCGTAATACTTGAACCTGACGCCGTTCGGGAGCTCCTCGGGATCGACCAACGAGTAATGGACTACGCCAGCCGCATCGACTACGCCGGCCGCAACGCCCACTGGTGTTCCGTCCGACGGTGTTCCCACCGGCACCGCGGGTGGTGTGACCGTGCCGTCTGCCAACACGCGATAGCGATAGACCCGGTACTGTAAGACGCTGCCCACGGTGGGCGGCGTCCAGTCGAGCCTGTTCCTGTGCAACGGCACCGACACCCCTGCGCATTTCCCCTGCCCCGGCCCTATCACGCATGCCTCGAATTCATTCGGAGGGCCATACCCCGAAGCCGCCGCGATCTTGTCGTCCGCTTCGTCAGTGGCGCCGACGCCGAGATCGCGACTGCCGAGGTCGCGACTGCCGAGGTCGCGACTGCCAAGGTCACGACTGCCAAGATCACGACTGCCGAGGTCGCGACTGCCGAGGTCGCGACTGCCGAGGTCACGACTGCCAAGGTCGCGACTGCCGAGGTCGCGACTGCCGACGTCAAGGGAGAGTCCCCCCACATTTCGCCTGCTGCCGACTTGGTTCAGGCGGAGGCTGGCCCAGTCATTGGACCCAGCCTTCAGCGAGCGTCCTTCCACGGGAGGGGCCAACCTTGCGACGACGCCGTCGAAGTTGATGTCCTGGGCCGTCGTCGACGGCGAAGAGTCCGGGTTCCAATCGATTGAGCCTCCGACGACACTTGGGCCGTCGACGCGCACCATTGGTACCCAACCGGCCGGCAGAGGGTCCGGGAACGCCGAGCCATTACAGAATTTCGTCACCGCGGAACCGACTGTAAACGCACTATGGGGTGCGTACCAGCGGGTCCGGTAGCGCGGAGCGCCGCTCAAAGGACCATTCGTCAGGAGGAACTCATCGATCCCACCGAGCACCTCGCCGGAATAATCCATGCGAGGAACACCGTCGTCCTTGAACAGCCCGCGCAGCTGGAACAGGTAGTTCATCCCACTCAGGTAGTTGGGTTTGCAGTTGGGTTCTGGCGGGAGTGGGACGTGGCCCGGCTCACTAAGGAGTGGGACTCCGGCGTGTGTGAGCTCGAAGGTGTGCCCCAGTTCGTGCATCAACGTGGAGCCTTGCATGAAGGGGGTTCCGACGGGCTTCCCTGCGGCATCAGCAAACCCACCGAGCGTCAACATCAGGTCGGCGCCCGGGAAGTCGGCGATGCCCGAGTTCGTCCTCGGGATGTGGAAGTCCGGGTTGTTTTGTTGACAGGCGAGATCATCGCTCGAGCTACCGTCCGGGTTCAGACATAGTGCATTTGGCAGACCGAGGAAGTGCGCGCCAAGGACGTAATGGAATATGTCTTTCCGATTGTGATCGAATCGTCGCTCGCAGACGCCGCCGGGTCCATCAAGTGTCCACGACGTCGTATCACCTGGCACTGGCCCGTCACATGGATCAAGGCCATCGGGAGTTACCAAGGGCGGGAACTGGCACACCGTCGGCGGGTCCGTCGCGCCGCGGGTGCACACCGTCACATTTTCGTCGATCGCCTCTCCGCCGCGGGCCAAACCCGTGCCTCGGATCATGTACCGCTCGGCGTATGCGTCGGGCCCCAAATAAGTCGGATACCCGTTGCCAGCATCGAAATGCACCTGGATCCCATTAGGGGGAGCGGGGGTACTGGCATCACAACCGACCGCGCGCGCACACCAGAAGGCATCTCCTACCTTTTTCAGAGCCACGGGATCGGGCAGATGCGAGTGTTCCGGCTGTGGCGCACCACCATAAGTCGTTCCTTCGGCAGCGTGCATGTAGCCGACCTCGACAAAGAGATCCTTGACGTTCGGGTTTGCGCCAATGTCCTGGAGATAGGGTAGGTCCCGGCCGTTCGGATCCTTGACTGGGGCTGTCGACGACGACGTCTCCCACATGTTGAGAAGGCCATCGCCATCCGTATCCAGGACCGCCGTCCGGTAGATGACCGCTCCCCAGGACAGACAGTCGAAGGCGCTGAAGCCCTCGTGATCGACCGACGTCGTTACCGAATCACCGTAATCAGCGGACGACGTCACAGTCACATTGTGCAAATCGTACGTCGGGTTGTCCCAGGACGCGCCCGCAAAACCCGTGAATGGATTGACCAGGAAGTTCTGTTCAGTAATGGGGAGTTTTCCAGGGAGCCGCAGAACCTCTGATTTGTTCAACTGGCCGCTGCCGACAATGTGCGTGATCCTGGCGGTCGTGTTTTTGGCCTGGTAAAACCCTTTGATGGTCTGACTCATCAACTGAGTGCTTTGATCCATCGTGTAGCCGCCGTCGTACAGGACGATCGCATTCAGCGGCATCGTTGGGTCCCGATAGACAAGGACCAGGCTGGCGCCGAGGGCAATCGGAACGGCGCTCCCAGCGGGTCCTGAATCCGGCAGCTGAACTTCATGCGGCCCGTTGACGATGAACTTTCCGTATCGTGGACTACTGGGATTCTCGTCGACATCGAAAAACCCGAGGACGTCGGTGCGGTACGTATACGTTCTGTGCTGCCCGCCCGATGAGCCCGTGGCGCCTCCGGAGCTCCAGCACGGCGCCGTTCCGTTCGGGTTCAGCACTTTCGCGATCGGGCCCGCGGTCGAAGCGAGAGGGTTGCCCCTGAATTTCACGCCGGTGGCGCCCGAATCGGGACCCAGGCTGTTTTTCGACACCACTTGCCAGTACAGAAACGCGGCCACGATGTCTGCGTCGCTTGGCACTCCGCTGATCGTGATCTCGCGGGCTGCGATGCCCGGGATGCCTGGGACAACAGCGCCTGCACTGTTGACATAGCCGACACCACCTGACCCCCGCAGGCCGACACCGCCCACGACGTAGTCGCCGGTGATGAAGTAGTTCTTGAAAAACGTCAAGGGGTCGGCGGCTTGCGCGTGCCCCCCTGACTGCGCAAAGAGCATGACGAAGCCCACAGCAAACGGCGCGGCCGACCTTCTCAACAGTCCGGCCGCGTACGTGCTACCGCTTGCCGTTCGTGACATCATTTCTCCTCAGCATTGTCGGGGTGGCGCGAGATCGGCGCGGGAGGTCTTCTGGCGCGGATCGGAATCCGGTACCTGAAGGAACAGCGCAATCGTACTTCAGCTAAAAACGGCGTCCTGTACTAGAGGGCACGAATCTTACCCTGTACGTTCCGGCCGAGCTACAAGAATTATTCCAGTCAGTCAAGTAAATGCGTAGCGAGACCGTAAGGAGTTTGCTTCCATATAGTTGCCGAGTGCGATCTATTCTATTTTCACGCCTTTTGTCTGTCCGAACGGTGACATTGTTCAGCGAGAAACGCCGTCCACGCCGCGGGACGCATTCGCGGCATGTCCCTGAGGCGAGAGGCGGCTTCGTCGGGACGACGTGTCCGCGAATTGATGGGAGAGTGTTGCAGGCTCTCCGGGCGACTCGATCGTGACTAAACGAAGGCTTCCAACGACTTGATGTGATCGGTCGGCGCTGTCCGCTCGGTGCCAGGTGTGGGAAGTGCGCCGCGCTCTTGATACCTGTCGACCAGGATCAGGGCCAGAGTCACAACCACTGCCACCAGCAGAATTGCTTGAACGAATCGAACGACAGTCGATGACTGTAGGCGTGGGGAAGACTTCATCAGCTTGCACCTCGATCTACCGTCGCCCCTGCACCGTGAACAGTGCGGGGTTCTGCTGCACCAGCCCCAGGGGAGAAAGCGGCTGCTGCTGAAGCATCAGCAAGGAGTCTGCTAAGGCGAACTGGGCCGTTTTGCTCGGGATCCCTCTTGGTGCCCAAACGGAAGTCTCCTTCAGGCGAACCTTTTTTCCCGCCACGACCCTCTTTCGCTCGCCAGCGTGGCATGTCGAGCGCTCAAAGCATCGTGCCCGCCCGCAGGCCGCTCGCGCCGCGCCAAATGCTGAGTTCGAGGAGAGCCTGCCAGCTCCACGATTCTGATCACGAGATCGTCGCGCCCGGCTAGGAGCCTGCCTTCGCTTACCGACAGCCTGGGTGCATGCAGTCGCAGCGCAGCTCGATCTTGTCGCGGGCTTCCTTGCAGTGCTCGCTGCAGTATTTCCCGTGGGGTCCCCCTTTTTCGACCATGCACGAGCAGGCGGGGTGGGCGCACTTGACTGTTTCCGCCATTGCGAGCCTCCTCACCGCGAACTCTACTCCTGATTGAGCCGGTCGGCTCGCCGTTTTCGCATCCCCACGTGGAGGCCAATATGGACCACGTGCGCGACCACCGGAGCCTGCTCGCATCCCCCGAAAAACAGCTGCTGATCGCGATCGCCCGACGACTCCCACCCTGGGTGAGCTCGGACCAGCTGACCTTGATCGCGCTGATGTCGATGCCCGCGGCGGGACTTGCGTTCGCAGCGATCCGGGCCGCGCCGTGGATCGCCGCCGCTTTCATGCTCGCGCTCGCCGCGAACTGGTTCGGCGACAGCCTCGACGGCACGCTGGCGCGCGTCCGCAGTCAATCGCGTCCCCGCTACGGTTATTACGTGGATCACGTCATCGATCTCGCCGGTACGGCCGCGCTCGTCTCCGGCATGGCGGCATCGGGCTTGATGCATCCGCCAATCGCGATGGCGCTCCTGGCCGCGTACTTCCTCGTCTCTGCCGAAACGTACCTGGCCACTCACGCCGTCGGCGTATTTCGCCTCTCGTTCGCCGGCGTGGGCCCGACCGAGCTGCGCATCCTGCTCGCGGCCGGCGCGGTCTACGTTTCGAGGCATCCGTGGGTTGACATCGCCGGCCAGCCCGCGCTGCTGCTGGACGTCAGCGGGCTGATCGCGATCGTCGGGCTCGTGATCGTCTTCATCGTCTCGGCGGCCCGCAACACGCGCGCGCTTTATCTGGCGGAACCGCTGCCTCGCCGCGCCGAGCCGTTACAAGGGGTTGTTCGGTCGTGTCCTTAGCAGCCCGTGGTGAAAGTCTGGCTGCATTCGGGGCCCCCAGCGCGGCTGCCGCGCTGGGGACCCCGTTCGACGGGCGATGCATCCCCGCCCCACCCCAACGCGGCTGCCGCGTTGGGGACCCCGGCGGGGGCTGCGTTGCTCCTCCTTCAAATACTGCCGGTATTCTCAGTCGTCGCGCCTTGCCCGCGGGGCGCCTCGCCCGTCTCGGTGCGACGCCAGACTTTCACCACGGGCTGCTCGGGCGCGCCGCGAAATCAGATGTCGTGCAGTCGTTGAAGTCTGCCGTCGGGGCGGACCTGAAGGTCCCGACTACACTTCGCTTTGTGCCCTTTGTGTCGCTGGTGTTCAACCGGATGCCACGACAGGGCGTCTTCATGGCCGTCGGCGGCCTGGGATTCCTCGTTCAGCTCGCGGCTCTTGCCGCGCTGATGTCGCTGGCCGACTGGAGCTGGCTCCCGGCGACCCTCGTCTCCGTCGAGCTCGCCGTCGTGCACAACTTCTTCTGGCACGAGCGCTGGACGTGGTGCAACCGCACGGTCGCACCCTCGGACCGTGCACCGTCGCACCTCGCACTCTCGCACCTCGCCTCGTCGGACATCGCCTCGTCGCACCTCACACTCTCGCACCTCGCACCCTCGCACCTCGCCTCGTCGCGCCTCGCACTCCTGGCGCGCCTCGCACGACTTCACGTTGCCAACGGCGCCGTATCGATCGCGGGAAACGCGGTGTTGATGGCGCTGCTCGCGGGCCTGCTCGGCCTGCCGGCGATTCCGGCGAACGCGCTGGCGGTGGCGGCGATGAGCGTCGCGAATTTCGTGATCGCCGATCGGTGGGTCTTCGGCGTTCGACCTGGGCGCGGAGCTTGCCTGCCCCGGTCGCGGGGCTCCAGCCCGCGCCGAGGCTGCGGCCGCGCTCGCCGAAGCGCCGGGGGCGCAAAGCCGGCGATCAGCTGCTCGTTGCTCCTGATGGCGCTCGCCGCTCCGACGCGCGCGTCCGGGGCGCCGACAGCGGAGACGCTCATCGCCTGGGAGCGCCACGTCGCGGCGACGGAAGCGCGGCTCGAGCGGACGCGGGCGTCAGCGGCGCCGGGCGACCGTTCGAAGGACGGGATCGCGGCGTCGGGCGAAATGCTTCACGTGCCGTCGGCCACCATCAGCGACTGGCGCGGATCGGTGTTCATCCCCGGCGTGACGCTCGATCGGCTGCTGGACCGCCTGCAGCATCCCGGCACGCCGCCTCCGCAGGAAGACGTCGTCTCGTCGCGCGTGATCGCGCGCGGCCCGGACTCGCTCTCCGTCGCGATCCGTCTGGTCCGACGCGCGATCGTCACGGTGCGCTACGACACCGAGCATGAAATGCGGTTTCGCCGCTGGACGCCGACGCTCGCCACGGCGCGCAGCGTGGCGACGCGGATCGAAGAAGTGGACGGCGGCGACCATGGGTTCCTCTGGCGGCTGCGCTCGTACTGGCGCTACGAGGAGACCGACGCGGGTGTGCAGGTGGAGCTCGAGTCGCTGACGCTCAGCCGCGACGTTCCGTCGCTCGTCCGCCCGATGGCCGCGCCGCTCGTGAACCGCATCGCGCGCGAGTCCGTGATGCGAACCCTCGAGGCGCTTCGGCGATGTCTCGAGGACGCCGGATGATTGCTTTTCGCGCTTCAAGACACAACCATCCGCGCGGCCTGGATCGCTCCTTCGGCAGCAACGGCCGCCAGGAGTACAACGGTACGTGCGGTGCGCGGTTTCAAAGAGCGAGGCGCACCACACGCGACTTCCGAATGACGCGATCGCGTGTGACCAGCGGCACCGTCTCGACGATGGATGATCGGCACGCGCTGCCCTTTCCGCACGGCATCGTCGTGCGTCCGGGACGGGTGACATTTGACGCGGTCGTTCGCCCTCGAGCCCGTCAGACCCGGTAGCCGGCGACGAACTCGCGCGGCGGCGCATCGGGTTGAATCGGCCGGCCCTGCGACCGCACGAGCTCGTCGTAGGCCGCGATGATCCGGACGGTCACCGGGCCGATCGCGCCGTCGCCGATTGGCCGGTTGTCCACCGACACCACCGGCACGACCTCCGCGCCGGTGCCGCAGATGAACGCCTCGCGCGCGGTCCAGACGTCGAACAGCGTGAACGGCTTCTCCTCGGCCCTGATACCCAGGCTGACCGCCAGCGCGAGGATCGTCTCGCGCGTCACGCCCTTCAGGTTCGTCGCGGTCGGCGGCGTCAGCAGTGCGTGTCCGGTCACGATGAAGACGTTGTCCACGGTGGCTTCGGCCACATAGCCCTGGCCGTCCAGCATCAGCGCCTCATCGGCGCCGCGGTCGTTCGCTTCGATGCGCGCGAGGATGTTGTTCAGATAGTTCAGCGACTTGATCGATGGGCTGGTCGCATCGGGCGCGTTGCGCCGGAACGTGGACGTGATCACCCGGATGCCTGCCGGCGCCGCGCTGTACATCGTCAGCGTCGGGCGGGCCATCACGATCAGCTCGGCTTGCGGGCACTTGCGCGGGTCGATGCCGAGATCGCCCGGACCGCGCGTCACGACGAGGCGGATGTAGCCGTCCCTGATGCCGTTCCGACGGCACGTCTCGACGACAATGTCGCAGACCTCGGCGGGGGCGTGCGGGATCTCGAGCCGGATCGCCCTGGCCGAATCGAACAGCCGCTCGATGTGCCGTTCGAGCCTGAACACGCGCCCGTTGTAGGCGCGGATGCCCTCGAAGATGCCGTCACCGTACAGCAGGCCGTGATCGAAGACACTGACCGACGCGTCCGCCGACGTCCGGAACGCGCCGCTCACGTAAACGAGGCCGTCGTTCGGGCGAGATCCTCGCGCGGTTTCCGAGGCCGCGCCGCGGTCCGGCCGGGAGCCTCGCGCGCCATCCGAGGCGGTGCCTTGCGCTACACTTGGACTGGTTTCACGTGTCATAGTCTCGCAATCATGCCCAAGACAGCCATCCGTCAATCAGACCAATCGGTGATTGGGTTGTTTCGGGCCATCGGGGTGGACGCGAGGGCGCTGCCGCGAACGCGCCCGCTGTATCGCCGGCTGGTGGCGCTGCTCGAAAGCGCCATCGCGCGCGACGCCCTGGCCGCCGGCTATCGGCTGCCGCCGGAACGCGACCTCGCGTCGGCGCTGCAGATCAGCCGCGCGACCGTGGTCAGCGCCTACCGCGAGCTCGAGGCGCGCGGTCTGCTGCGCGGCTACGTGGGGCGCGGCACGTTCGTCTCGGCGAAGCCGGACGCAGCCAGCGCGCCGTTCGCGTGGCGCGGCAAGATTGCCGCCGCCGCGCTGCTCTCGAACGACACGACGGTGCGCGACCTCGTGCGCGCCGCCGCCGATCCCGACGTGATGTCGCTGGCCGCAGGCGTGCCGGCGCTCGATTGCTTTCCGACCGACGCATTTCAGCGCGCGATGAACCAGGTGCTCGCGAAGCAGTCGGACGCCGCGTGGCGCCACGGGCCGACCGAGGGGATGCCGCGTTTCCGGGCGGCGCTCGCGGACCGCTTCGGCGGCGAGCCGGAACACATCCTGGTGCTCGCCGGGGCGCAGCAGGGGCTCGACCTCCTCGCGCGGTGCCTCATCGATCGCGGCGACGCGGTCGTCATCGATCGGCCGGGTTATCTCGGTGCCATCCAGACGTTTCGCGGCGCGGGCGCGCGCCTGGTCGGCTGGGACATCACGCGCGCTGACACGGACGAGCTCGAGGAGCTGTTGCTCCGCTATCGCCCGAAGCTGATCTACACGAACCCGACGCATCAGAACCCGACCGGCATCACCCTCTCGATCCGGACGCGCCGCGAGCTGCTGGAGCTGGCGGCGCGCTATCGCGTGCCGATCGTCGAGGACGACACGTACCGCGAGCTGGCGTTCGCCGGCCCGCCGACGCCCCCGTCGCTCTTCCAGCTCGACGACACCCACACGGTCGTCATTCGGATCAACAGCTTCTCGAAGATGCTCGCTCCCGGCCTGCGGCTCGGCTGGATCAGCGCGGTCCGTCCCATCGTCGATCAGCTGACGCTGATCAAGCAGCAGGTGGATCCGCATACGCAGAACCTGTCGCAGCTCGTCGTCTGCGAGCTGGTCGAGCAGGGCGTGCTGGACCGGCATCTGTCCACGCTCAAGGCCGAGCACCGCCGCCGGCGCGACGCGATGGTGCAGGCGCTGCGCCAGCACGTGCCGCCGGGCGAGCTCCGGTTCAACGTGCCCGACGGCGGTATGTATCTGTGGTGTCAGCTCGCGCCGAAGGTGCGGGCGCGCACGGTGCAGGATCTGGCACTGCGGGAATCGGTGATGGTCCTGACGGGGAACCCGTTTTACGTCGACCAGGGCGGCGACCATCAGCTGCGCGTCTGCTATACGTCGCAGCCCTCCGGCCGGTCCGCGCAGGCGGCGAAGACGCTCGCGCGCAGCATCGTGTCGGCCGCGGAAGAACCAGCCGACGCGCGCGCCAGCGTCCGCGTGGTCTAACGGGTCAACGTCTGCAGGGTACTCGGCGGGTGCGCCTGCAAGGTGCTCGGCGGCTGCGCCTGCAAGGTGCTCGGGGGCTGCGCCTGCAGGGTGCTCGGCGGCTGCGCCCGCAAGGTGCTCGGCGGCTGCGCCTGCAAAGTGCTCGGAGGCTGACGGCAGCAAAGTGCTCGGCGGCTGCGGCTGCAGGGTGCTCGGCGGCTGCGCCTGCAAAGTGCTCGGTGGCTGACGGCAGCAAAGTGC
>QHWJ01000345.1 GCA_003222535.1 Acidobacteriota bacterium
CGTCGGCGAGCTGACGCGCCGCGGCTATCGCGCGGAGCGCGTGTCGGTGCCGTTCAAGTGGTACCCCAAGGCCGAGCTGCTGACCCACGCGGCGGCGTGGCGGATGATCGATCTGTCCGAGTCGAACGGCGAACGGATCGACGCGGTCATCGCGACGAAATTTCCCACTTATTTCGTCCGTCATCCGAACAAGGTCACCTGGCTGTTCCATCAGTACCGCGCGATCTACGATCTCACCGGCACGCCGTACAGCGAGTTCGATCACACCGAAGGCGACGTGCGGCTTCGCGACCGGCTGATTGCGCTCGACAACAACGTGCTCGCGGAGTCGAAACGGCTGTTTACCAACGCACGCAACACCGCGGCGCGTCTCGCGCGCTACAACGGCATCACCGCGGAGCCGCTGTACCATCCGCCGCCGCTCGCCGGCAGGCTGCACGCCGGCCCGCTCGGCGACTACGTGCTGTCGGTCGGCCGCCTCGAAGCCAACAAACGCGTCGACCTCATCATCCGCGCCATGGCGCATGTCGACCGCGGCGTTCGCCTGATCGTCGTCGGCGGAGGACCCCTTCGCGCACAGCTCGAAGACACCGCCGGGCGCTCGGGCGTCGCCGATCGCGTGACCTGGACCGGAGAGGTCGACGAACACCAGTTGATCGAGCTGTACGCCGGCGCGCTGGCGATCGTGTTTCCTCCGTTCGATGAGGACTACGGCTACGTGACCCTCGAAGCGTTTCTCGCGCGCAAGCCGGTCGTGACCACCAGCGACGCCGGCGGGCCGCTGGAATTCGTCGCGGAGGCCGTCACCGGGCTCGTCGCCGATCCCACGCCCGAGGGCGTCGGCGCCGCCATTGCGCGTCTGGCCGCCGACCGCCGGGCCGCGCAATCGCTCGGCGACGCCGGCTATGAGCGCGCCCGATCGATCACCTGGGATGGTGTCGTCGATCGACTGATGGCTGATGGCTGATGCCCATCAACACGGCGGAAACGTCGGTCATCATTCCCGCGCTCAATGAAGCGGCCTCGATTGGATTGGTCGTCGGCGATCTCGTCGCCGCGGCGCGCTGGCGCGAGATCCTCGTCATCGACGACGGATCGACCGACCAGACGTGCGCACGGGCGGCGGCGGCGGGGGCGCGCGTCGTCCGCCATCCGTACAACAAAGGCAACGGCGCGGCGGTCAAGACCGGCATCCGCCAGGCGACCGGGAGGTTCGTCCTGATCGCCGACGCCGATGGCCAGCATCGCGCGTCGGACGCCACGCGGCTGGTGTCGCATCTCGACGTCTACGACCTCGTGGTCGGCGCGCGGTCGGGCGCGACCCAATCGAGCGTGGCGCGGCGACTCGGGAACGCGGTCTTGAACGGGATCGCGAGCTACCTCACAGAGCAGCGCATACCGGATCTCACGTCGGGATTCCGCGCCGTTCGCCGCGAGTGCCTGGTTGAGTTCATCCACCTGCTCCCGAACGGCTTCTCGACGCCGACGACGACGACGCTCGCGTTCATGAAGGCAGGCTACAGCGTCCGCTTCGAGCCCGTGGATGCCGCGCGGCGCGACGGCGTTTCGAAAATCCGGATGGGCCGGGACGGCGTCCAGTTCTTTCTGATCCTGCTGAAAGTGATCACGATCTTCAGCCCGCTGCGCCTCTTCCTGCCCATGAGCGCTGCGGCGTTCCTCATCGGTGCCGGATACGCGGTGTGGACGATCATCACGCAGTCGCACGTGACGAACTCGTCGGTGCTGCTGATTCTGCTGAGCGTGGTCATCCTGCTCGTAGGGCTCGTCTCCGAACAGATCTCGTCGCTGCGGTTCGAAGGCCGCCAATCATGACGCTTCCGACAGCGCTCGTGGTCGTGCCGACCTACAACGAACGCGACAATCTGCCCCTCCTCGCCACAGCCCTGATGCAGTACCCGAACGTCAGCCTGCTGGTGGTCGACGATGAGTCGCCCGATGGAACGGGCGCGGTCGCCGACGCGCTCGCGCGCCAGTATCCGGAACGGATCGAAGTGCTGCACCGGAAGACACACCGGGGGCTCGGGCGCTCCTACATCGATGGCATCGCGTCGGTGCTCGATCGTCCGGTCGACGTCATTTGCCAGATGGACGCCGATCTGTCGCACGACCCCCGGCATCTCCCCGATCTCATTGCGGCCAGCGTGCACGCCGACGTGGTCATCGGCTCGCGGTACGTGCCGGGAGGCGCGGTCGTGAACTGGCCGCGCCGGCGCCGGCTGCTGAGCCGGGTCGCCAATGGGTACATCCGCCTGGTGACGCGTTTGAGCCCGCGCGACTGCACGAGCGGTTATCGCTGCTGGCGGCGCGAGGCGCTCGCCTCGGTTCCGCTCGCCCGCTTCACATCGGACGGTTATTCGTTTCTGGTCGAGATGCTGTACGCGGCGACCGCCGCCGACCTGCGGTTCGCGGAAGTGCCGATCACGTTCGTCGAGCGGCGGCTGGGCGAATCGAAGCTGACCCGGGCCGTGCTGTTCGAATCGGCCATCACGCCATGGCGGCTCATCGCGTCGCGAAACACGCGGCGCCCGGCGGCGCGTTGACCCCCTTTTCGTGCTATGGTTCAGGGGCCTTTTCATGTCCGCCGCCCCCGCCGAAAAACCCGCGGGTCTGAGTGTCTTCTTCCCGGCGTACAACGACAGCGGCACCATCGCGAGCATGGTGATCCGCGCCGTGAAGACCGCCTCGGAGCTGACACCGGACTTCGAGATCATCGTCGTCGACGACGGCAGCGCCGACGGCACGGCCGAAATCGCCGACGAGCTCGCGCGCACCTACCCGCAGGTGCGGGCCGTTCATCATCCGACCAACCGCGATTACGGTGCCGCCCTGCAGACCGGATTCCGATCCGCCATCAAGGAATTCATCTTCTATACCGATGGCGATGCACAGTACGACCCGGCGGAGCTGGCGGCGCTCTGGCGCAGCATGACGCCGGACGCGGATCTCGTGAACGGCTACAAGATCAGCCGCGCCGATCCGCTGCACCGCATCCTCATCGGACGGATCTACCACCACATCGTCAGCCTCCTGTTCGGCCTGAAGCTGCGCGACGTCGACTGCGATTTCCGCCTGCTGCGACGCGCCATTTTCGAGCGCATCAACCTCGAAAAGACGAGCGGGATCATCTGCGTCGAGATGATGAAGAAGATTCAGGACGGCGGCTTCCGCATCGTCGAGGTGCCGGTGCGTCACTACCACCGCGCGTTCGGCAAGTCCGCGTTTTTCAATTTCCGGCGCCTGTTCAGGACCGGCAGGGACCTGCTGGTGCTCTGGGGCGAGCTCGTGGTCCGCCGCAAGCACCTGCGGCCCGGCATCACTCCGCTCGCCAGGACCACGGCCGACCCGGCCGACCGCGTCTATCCGAGTCCGCCGCGGCCGTGACCGCGGAGTACCGCGAGCTCTACCGCGACCGCGCCGTGATGATCACCGGCGGCCTCGGGTTCATCGGCAGCAACCTCGCGCGCCGCCTGGTCGAGCTCGGCGCCGACGTGTTGCTCGTGGACTCGCTCATCCCGGACTCCGGCGGCAACCTGTTCAACATCGACGGCATCGCCGATCGGGTGCGCGTCAACGTGGCCGACATCCGCCAGCAGACGACGATGAACCATCTCGTCCGCGATCGCGACGTCATCTTCAGCCTCGCGGGCCAGGTGAGCCACATCGACAGCATGCGGGACCCGTACACGGACCTCGAGATCAACTGCCGGAGCCAGCTCACCGTTCTCGAGGCGTGCCGCAACCACAACCCGAAGGTGAAGGTCGTCTTCGCCGGTACGCGCCAGGTGTACGGGCGCCCCGACTCTCTTCCGGTCGATGAGAGCCATCTCGTGCGCCCGACCGACGTCAACGGGATCAACAAGGCGGCCGGCGAGAACTACCATCTCGTCTACAACAACGTGTTCGGCGTGAGCGCGTGCTCGCTCCGGCTGACCAACGTGTACGGGCCGCGTCAGCTCATCAAGCACGATCGCCAGGGCTTCATCGGCTGGTTCATCAGGCTTGCGATCCAGGATCAGGCCATCCACATCTACGGTGACGGCTCGCAGCTCCGCGATTTCGTCTACGTGGACGACGCCGCCGACGCGTTCCTCCGGGCGGGCGCCAGCGACGCATGCAACGGCGAGGTGTTCAACGTGGGCGGCGACGAGCCGATCAGCCATCGCGATCTCACGGCGCTGCTCATCAAGGTGGCCGGCCGAGGCTCCGTGAAATACGTCGAGTGGCCCGCCTCGAAGAAGGCGATCGACATCGGCAGCTTCTATGCTGATTCGACGAAGTTCAAGCGCACCACCGGCTGGACGCCGGCGGTCTCTCTCGCGGACGGCCTGCGCCGGACCGTCGAGTTCTATCGCGCACACTTCAGCGAGTACGTCCCCGACGAGCCGGAAGCGGAGCGCCTGTGACGCCGCTCCGCATTCCGTTCCTATCGCTCGTGCCGGGCGAGGATGCGGCGGACGTGAGAAGCGCGATCGACCGCGTCATTGCCCGTGGATGGTTCGTGCTCGGGCCCGAGGTCGAGGCGTTCGAACAGGAATTCGCGGCCGCGTCGGGTGCAGCCTGCGCCGTCGGCGTCGGGACTGGCACCGATGCGATCGCCCTCGTGCTGCGCGCGCTCGGCGCCGGCGCCGGCGACGAGGTGATCACCACTCCCTTGTCGGCCGCTTACAGCGCGCTGGCCATCATGATGGCCGGCGCGCGGCCGGTGTTTGCCGATATCGACCCGGCCCGCATGACGATCGATCCCGGGCAGATCGCCCGCGCGGTGTCGCCGCGCACGCGGGCACTGCTGCCGGTTCACCTGTACGGGCAACCGGCCGACATGGCGGCGATCGAGCGCATCGCCGCACGGCACAACCTGGCGATCGTCGAGGACTGCTGCCAGGCGCACCTCGCAACCGCGGGCGGACGGCCGGTCGGCACCATCGGCGTCGCTGGAGCGTTCAGCTTCTACCCGACCAAGAATCTCGGCGCGCTGGGCGACGGCGGAGCCATTGTCACGAACGATCGCGCGCTGGCCGACCGGCTCAGGCGGCTGCGAAACGGCGGCCAGACCGACCGGTATCATCATCGGGAACCGGGCATCAATTCGCGGCTGGACGAGATGCAGGCCGCGATTCTGCGCGCACGGCTACCGCGGCTCCGGAACTGGACCGAGCGTCGTCGCGCGCTCGCGGCGCGTTACCGCAGCGGGCTCGCCGGCAGCCCCGTGACGGTGCCGCCGGAGCTCGACCCCGGCCACGTCTATCATCTGTTCGTCGGAAGAAGTGGAGCGCGACGCGATCTGCAGGCGCACCTCGCCGCCAGCGGGATCGAGACGCTGATTCATTATCCGGTGCCGATTCCCCGTCAGCCGGCCATGGCGGCGGTCGACCCGGCGGAGTGCCCTGTGGCCGCACGCGTCTGCGACGAGATTCTGTCGCTCCCGCTTCACCCCGCCTTGCACGACGACGAGGTCGACGCCGTCGCGGCCGCGGTGCGCGTCTTCGAGCCGCGGACAGCGTCCTGAAAGGACATCACGAGTGCGAGCGTTGATAACCGGCGGGGCCGGGTTCATCGGGTCCCATCTCTCCGAGATGTTGATCGAGCAGGGGCACGAGGTGCTCATCCTCGACAACCTGTCGACCGGCTCCATCGACAACATCGCCCACCTCAAAGGTCGGCCGGGGTTCGAGTATTTCATCGACAGCGTGAACAACGAGCCGCTGCTCGCCGAGCTGATCGATCGCAGCGACGTGGTGTTCCATTTCGCCGCAGCGGTCGGCGTCAAGCTGATCGTCGAGCAGCCGGTTTACACGATCGAGACCAACGTGCACGGCACCGAGGTGGTGCTCAAACACGCCAACAAGAAAAAAAAGCTCGTGGTGATCGCGTCGACGTCCGAGGTGTACGGCAAGAGCGAGGACGTGCCGTTCCGGGAGGATTCGGATCTGGTGTTGGGCCCGACGCCGAAGCACCGCTGGGCGTACGCCTGCAGCAAGGCGATCGACGAGTTCCTCGCGCTCGCCTACTGGAAGGAACGCAAGCTCCCCGTCATCATCGTGCGCTTCTTCAACACGGTCGGCCCGAGGCAATCGGGACAGTACGGAATGGTGATCCCCAATTTCGTCCGGCAGGCGCTCGCCGGCGAGCCCATCACGGTGTTCGGCGACGGCCAGCAGCAGCGGGCCTTCACGCACGTCACCGACGTCGTGGGTGCGTTGCTGAAGCTGGTGGCCGAACCCAGGGCGATCGGGCAGGTCGTCAATATCGGCAACTCGGAAGAAATCACCATCGAGCATCTGGCGGAGCGGGTGCGGGACCTCAGCGGCTCGAAGTCGCTCATCAAGTTCATCCCCTACGACCAGGCCTACGAGTCCGGGTTCGAGGACATGCCGCGGCGCGTCCCGGACCTGACCCGCGTCGAAGGGCTCATCGGTTACGCCCCGAAACACCAACTGGACGAGATCCTGGCCCAGGTCATTGATTATTTCCGCAGGAAATAGCCAGCTGGGCTGCGATTGGGCAGGATGCGCGTATACTGGTTTTACACCATGAACATCTCGAAAGCGAAGACCCTGAAGCGGCTGGCGCTTTGCGCGGCCACATATCTGCTCGCAGCCTCCACGGCCTCAGCGGAAGTGCACCTGACAATGCAGAACGGGCGGGTGTCGATCGTCGCAAAGGACGCGACCCTCCGCCAGATTCTCACGGAGTGGGCGCGCGTCGGTCAGACGACCATCGTCAACGTCGAGCGGATCCCCGGCGGGCCGGTGTCGCTCGAATTGAACGACGTGACCGAAGGGCAGGCGCTCGAAGTCCTGCTGCGGCCTATCAGCGGCTACATCACCGCGCCGCGTCCGGTCGAAGCGGCCAACCTGTCGCGCTACGATCGCATCATCGTCATGCCGACGCTCGCGGGCGCGCGCGCGCCGGTGGCCGCGACGACCCCGCCGCCGGTCTTCCAGCAGGCACCGCAGTTCAATCCGCCGCCGCCCGCGGACGATGATGACGATCAGACTCCCGCGACCAACGTCGTCGTGCCGAATCCGGGCCGCGGCCCCGTGTTCAACACGTTCCCGCAACCGCAGATGGTGAATCCGCAGACCGGCGTGCCCGGTCAGCCGGTGGTCGGCGGCGTGGTGCAGACGCCGAACCAGCCTCCAACGCCGACGATGCCTCCCAGCGCATTCCCCACCGCGCCGTTTGGCGGCGTCGCCGTTCCGGGGATGGTCGCCCCGCCGCCGCCCCCGCAACCCGGTCAGCCTGGCGCGCCCGGGCAGCCCGTGCGTCGGCCAGGCGGTCAATAGCACTTGCCTCTGGTCGACGACATGACCGCGGCGATCGCCGACGCGATGCGCAAGCACGATCCGATTCGGCTGAGCGCGCTTCGCATGTTGAAGGCGGCGCTGATGAATCGAGAGGCCGAACGCGGCCGCGCGCTGGACGACGGCGAGTCGCGGCAGGTCGTCGCCTCGCTCGTCAAGCAGCGGAAAGATTCCATCGAACAGTTCACAAAAGGCGGACGACCGGATCTCGCCGACAAGGAAGCCGCCGAGATCCGCGTGCTCGAAGCCTATCAGCCGCCCGCCGCCGATCCGGCGGCGATCGACCGCGCCGTCGCCGACGCGATCCGGGAGACGGGCGCGACATCGCCCAAAGACATGGGCCGCGTGATGAAGGCGGCCATGGCCAGGCTGGCGGGACAGAGCGTGGACGGCAAAGCCGTCAACGAGCTCGTGCGTGAGAAGCTGGCCGGACGCTAAACTTTTTTTCAGAGGCGTCCGTCTAACCTTGCGAGACGGCACAAACAGCCTCTCATCCATCCTCCTTTAGGCCCTTCCCGCAAACGCGACGAAGGGCCTTTTTTTGTCCGCTTCCGAACACCCTTCGCGCCCGCCGTCGGGCAGAGGCTCACACCGAAGAGTCGCATCCGGCCTTCGTGAGCAGCTTCGCGTCAATGCGTTCGCGAGCGTCGCGCTCCTGCGCGTGATTGGATTTCAACGGCTGGCGCTCGAGAAATCCATCGCGGCGATCATGAATGCGCCGCGCTGCTGTGGATGCCGCGCCGCCGGCTCGGGTGGATCGAGGGCGAACGCCTGCTGGCGACGCTCGTCAAAATTACATAGTCCGCAGTATTGATGGGTGTCGCGGCCAGCGTCATTCAACCCGCGATGGATCGCACCCGCACGGTCCGCGACTGGCCGCGCTGGCGATTCGGCTCACCGCCATCTGCGGCAGCATGGTGTCGAGGAATTCGGCGGCGCGTCGAGCTGATTCCGGGACGGGTACGAAAGTTGCTGACTGAATGAAGGCCTGGGCGACAGACAGTCGCCGCTCCGTCCGGATGTAGTACGATTCCTGTCCGCACCAATGCGCCGAAACTCTTCACTGTACGCCTCTTCCTTCTCATTCGGTCCGGGTCCGCTTTCGACGGCCCTGAAAGCGCTGATCGGCGCGAACGTCGTCATGTTTCTCGGGCAGTTCTTTTTCTCGATCGTGACGGACGTGCTCGGCCTGCGCCCCATCTTCGTCGTGCGGTACTTCTGGGTCTGGCAGCTCGCCACATACATGTTTCTGCACGGTGGGATTTTCCACATCGTGTTCAACATGCTCGCCCTCTGGATGTTTGGGACGGAACTGGAACGGATCTGGGGGACGCGGTACTTCCTGAAGTTTTATCTCGTCACCGGCGTCGGCGCAGGCGTGCTCACGGTGCTGTTCTCGCTGCTGCCCTTCGAATTCGCTCAGAGCGTCCACCGCTCGAACGTCATCGGCGCGTCGGGAGCGATCTACGGCCTGTTGCTGGCGTACGCCTTGTACTTTCCGGATCGGCCCATCTACATGTATTTCGTGTTCCCGATCCCGGCGAAAATCTTCGTCGCGATCATGGGCGCGATCGCGTTCTTTTCGTCGCTGAGCGATGCAGGCGGCGTCGCCAACGCGACACACCTGGGCGGTCTGCTGGTCGCCTACCTCTTCCTCAAAGGCGCACGGCTCCACCCGATGTCAGAAGTGAAATACCGCTACCTTAAATGGAAGATCAACCGCGTACGCAAGAAGTTCGATGTGTACTCGGGCGGCCGTGCGGACGACTACGACCGCCGTGTGCACTAGGAGAATCTCTTTGATCGTTCGGCACGCGGCAGTCCTGAAGACCGGATGCTCCACGGCAGCCGCACGCCTCCCACAGCCAGCGCCAGCGTAGATCCCAGCACCGGCAGGCCGTAGCCGCTCGTCAGGATGCTGTACTTGAACAGCGCGCCGCTGGCGAACTGGAAGTTCAGCGCCATGAAGAACGCGACCAGCGCGAACAGCGGCGTCCAGAAGCCGGCCACCATCGCCGCACCGGACGTGATCTCGCCGAGCGGCACGAGCCGCGCGAAGATCGTCGAGTACGGCATCGCCACGCGCTCGAGGTACTGGTGGCTCCACGATCCGGCCGGCACGGCCTGCGACCAGTCCGCGAGCTGGCTCGCCAGCAGCGACGTGTCGGTCAACCAGCGGATCTTGCCGAGCCCTTCGAAGATGAAAAAGATCCCGATGCAGATCCGCAGAATCGACAGCCCCGTGCCCTGACGATCCATCGCCATCGCGTCCTCTTCGCTTTACGACCCGGGCTGCAGCGTCTTCGCCGCGCGCTCGAGCGCGCGAATGACGATCTTCGCCTGCTCTGCGGCGCGCGTGTAGTTGCCGGAGTCGACGGCTTCGCGCACCCCTGGAATCGTCTTCACCCCGTACCCGGTGTAGAGGCCCGGCGCATAGATCACGTGACGGTACCACGGACGATCCGGCAGCCCGGCGGGCTCGATCAGGTCGCGCTCGGCCATGATGAGCGCGCGGTTGATCCGAGCCATCGCGCCGGCCGTGTTCATCTGGCCGGGGGCCGATCCGCCGCCCAGCAGCGTCTCGCCGGTCGAGCGGAGGCTCGCGCCGGCCTTCGCAAACGCCTCCGCCGCCGCTTTCATCCCCGCGAAGTCGACGCTCTTGGAACCGTCCGGTGACGCGTGGCTCGCCTGCAGCTCGATCTCGGCGATGTACTCGAGGATCTGGCCGCCGTAGGCTTCGTAGTCGAACGGGAGCACCTCGGCGTCGGCGAGGCGCAGCAGCGCGACGCCTGTCACTTGCGCCGCGAGCACGCTGTACTTGAACTGCGGATCGACGTACTTCTTGAACCAGGTCGGGTTGTCGTACGTCGAGTGATAGCTGCCGTCGCCGCCGCGATCGTTGAGGCCCATGTCGATCGACGGGATGCCGACGTGATCGAGGAACGCCGTGTAGTCCGATCCCGATCCCAGGGCGCCGACGGCCGGCGTCTTCAGCGGCGGCTGACCGTCGCGCGCGGGCGCCTGCTCGCGCGACCGTTCGAGCCACAGGTCGTACAGCGTCTTCGATTGGCCCTCGGGCTGTATCGATTGCGCCAGCTCGTGGACGAACGGGCTGAGCGAGTGGACCGCGCTGCTGCTGAAGTTCAACCCGCCGGCGCCGGCGTCCCGATTGACGTACACCGCAGCTTTCGCTTTCAACTCTTCCGTCAGGTCCTCCACCCACTCGGTCGAACCGAGCAGTCCCTGCTCTTCGCCGTCCCAGCTGACGAAGAGCACGCTTCGCCGCGGCCTCCACCCCTTCTTCATCATGTCGCTCATCGCACGCGCGACGGCCATCATCGAAACGTGACCGCTCACCGAATCCGACGCGCCGAACGTCCACGCATCGCGGTGCGATCCGACGATGATCCATTCGTCCGGCGCGACCGAGCCGGCCATCCTGCCGACGACGTTGATCAGGCGGCGCTGGCCGTAGTCCATCCGCAGGCTCATGTGAACCTTCGCCGGGCCGGGACCGATGTGATACGTGATCGGCAGCGCGCCGCGCCACGCCTCCGGAGCGACCGGACCTTTCAGCCGCTTGAGCAGCTCGACACCGTCGCGATAGGACAGCGGCTGCACGGGAATCGGCGCGAAGGTCTCGATCTTGTCCATCGGCAGGCGCTCGACGCCCGGCTTCGACGGACGACCGGGCGTCGACGGATCGCCGGGATATCTCGGCATGTCCATCACACTGCCGCGCTGAATCATCCCCCAGCCGCGGAACGGGCCGTCGGGATACACCTCGCCCTGGAAGTAGCCGTCCTCGTGCGGGTCCGAATAGATGATGCAGGCGATCGCGCCGTGCTCGGACGCGACTTTCGGCTTGATGCCGCGCCAGCTGCCGCCGTAGCGCGCGAGGACGATTTTGCCCTTCACCTCGATGCCCAGCTTCTGCAGCGTCTCGTAGTCGGCCGGGATGCCGAAGTTCACGTAGACGATCTCGCCCGTCACGTCGCCCGACGGCGAATAGGCGTTGTACGCCGGCAGGATGCCCGGCTTGTCGGCCCACTGATCGCCGCGGATCTTCTCCTCCTCGACCTGCAGCTTGATTGGGTCCGGCGCGACGATGTCGATGCGACGCTGGCCGGGCCAGGGGAGCAGCACGCTGTACTCGTACTTGGTCGCGTCGAGGCCGAACGACTTGAACGCGTCGGCCACGTAGTCGGCCAGCTTGATCTCGTACGGCGAGCCGGTGTGATGCGGCTCGGCCGTCATGACGTCGAAGTCGGCCTCCGCCAGCTTCGGCGAGGGAGCGGCCTTCATCTCGCGTTCGCGCGCCGTTTCAGCCGCGCTCGACGCAGCCGAAAACCCCCGGATGCGCGCAGGAGCATTCCCCTGGCCCGAGCCTGGTCCCGAGGCTTGCGCCGATAACCAGGTGACGCCGGCCGTCGCGGCACAGAACGCCAGCACCGGAACGCCGAAACGACACATCACTGCCCTCCTTGGCGGGCTAGCGGTGGAAATAATCGTCAGTGTGATCGAGCCAGTCCTGGCGAATCGGGCTGAACACATCGAGCTCGAAAGTATCCTCGAGCGCCTCGGCCTGGTGCTCGACCCGCGACGGGATGTGCAGCAACTCGCCTTCGCGTACGATGATCTCATCGCCGCCGATCAGGAACTTCAGCGCGCCCTCCAGGATGTAGGTCATCTGCTCGCTCTCGTGCGAGTGCATCGGTACGAGGCAGCCGCGCTTCAAGTAGATCTGCGCGAGCATCTCGCGCTCGCCCGTCACGACCTTGCGCGATAGCATTTCGGTGACTTTTTCGAGCGCGATCTCGTCCCATCGATGCAGACGAACCGTCCGGGTGCTCATGAGGTGGAGCATATACCAACAGGTCCCGATGCTATAATCGGGCTCCGCATGAAGGCCGTTCTCAACGGGCGAGAGCCGCAGTTGTTCGACGGACTCGCTCGCGAGGATCTGCTCGCCGTCTACCGGTGCATGCTCCTGTCGCGCAAACTGGACGACAAGGAAATCCAGCTCAAGGGCCAGAGCCAGATCTTTTTTCAGATCAGCGGCGCCGGACACGAAGCGGTGCTTGTGGCCGCGGGCCTCACGCTCAAACCGGCGTACGACTGGTTCTTTCCGTACTATCGCGATCGGGCGCTGTGCCTGCAGCTCGGGGTCACGCCGCTCGAAATGCTGCTGGCGGCGGTCGGCGCGAAGGACGATCCGGCTTCAGGCGGGCGCCAGATGCCGTCGCACTGGGGCCACGCGGCGTTCAACATCGTCTCCGGTTCGAGCCCGACCGGCACGCAGGTCCTGCACGCCGTCGGCGCCGCGGAAGCGGGCGTCATCTACGGCCGCGTGCCCGAGATTCCCGATCGGGAGTCGCGATTCCACGCAGACGAGATTACGTACGTCTCGCTCGGCGAGGGCGCGACGAGCGAAGGCGAGTTCTGGGAGGCGCTCAACAGCACGTGCATCAAGCAGCTCCCCGTGCTCTTCCTCGTCGAGGACAACGGCTACGCGATCTCGGTGCCGGTCGAAGTGCAGACGGCGGGTGGCGACATCTCGCGACTCGTGCGATCGTTTCCCGGGCTCCACGTCGACTCGATCGACGGCACCGACTTCTTCGCCAGCCTGCGCGCGATGCGCGAGGCGACCGCCTACGTGCGCGCGCGCAAGGGCCCGGCCTTCGTGCATGCACGGGTCATCCGTCCGTACTCGCACTCGCTGTCCGACGACGAGAAGCTGTACAAGCCGCCGGCCGAGCGCGCGGCGGAAGCGCGACGCGATCCGATCGTGCGCTTTGCGGATCTCCTGAAGCTGAACGCCCTCGCGACCGACGAGGATCTGGCGGCGATGGCCGCCGACGTCGAGCGCGAAGTCACCGAGGCGGCGCTGAAGGCGCTCGCCGCGCCGAAGCCGGCGAAGGACACCGCCGAGCTGTGGGTGTACTCGCCCGACGTCGATCCCACCTCCGCCGCGTTCGAGACGCCTGCGCGTCCCGAAGGCAAGGCCGAAACGATGGTGTCGGCGATCAACCGCACGCTCAAGGACGAGATGGCGCGCGACGCGCGGATCGTCGTCTTCGGCGAGGATGTCGCGGACGCCAGCAAGAAGGACGCGCTGCCGCTCGTGCCCGGCAAGGGCGGCGTCTTCAAGCTCACGCACGGCCTGCAACGGCTCTACGGCGACGACCGCGTCTTCAACTCGCCGATCGCCGAAGCCAGCATCGTCGGCCGCGGGATCGGGATGGCGACGCGCAAGCTGAAGCCGGTCGTCGAGATCCAGTTCTTCGACTACATCTGGCCGGCGATGATGCAGATCCGCGACGAGTTGACCGTGATCCGGTATCGATCGGGCAACACGTGGTCGTGCCCGATGGTCATCCGCGTCCCGATCGGCGGGTACCTGCGCGGCGGCGGGCCGTACCACAGCCAGTCGGGAGAGAGCATCTTCGCGCACTGTCCCGGCCTTCGTATCGCGTATCCGTCCAACGCCGTCGACGCGGCGGGGCTCCTGCGGACGGCGATTCGCTGCGACGACCCGGTTCTGTTCCTCGAACACAAACACCTGTACCGCCAGACCTACAACAAGGGTGAATATCCCGGCAGGGACTTCATGATCCCGTTCGGCCGCGCGAGCCTGCGCCGCGCGGGCGATCACGTCATCGTCATCACCTGGGGCGCGCTCGTGCAGCGGTCGCTGCTGGCGGCGCATCAGGCGGAAAAAGATCACATCAGCGTTGCCGTCCTGGACCTCCGGACGCTGGTCCCGTACGACTGGGCGGCGATCGCCGCTCACGTGAAGCGGACGAACCGCGTCGTCGTCGCTCATGAGGATCAGATGGTGTGCGGATTCGGCGGCGAGATAGCGGCGCGGATCGCCGGCGAGCTGTTCGAGCACCTCGACGCGCCGGTGAAACGCGTCGGCGCGCTGAGCACACCGGTGGCGTACTGCCCGGACCTCGAAGAAGCCATCCTCCCGCAGTCTGCCGACGTGCTGAAGGCCATTCGCGAAACCGCCAGGTACTGACCGCTGAGCTCATGGCGCGACAAGCTCACCAAGAGCGCTGGAGGCCGATCTTGAACGGCGGACACGTTCACGTCGAGCGCGTGGGAGGCCGACCGTTGAACGGCGGGCACGCTCACCATGAGCGCCCGGCCTGAGCCCTTCGAGTCTCCGCTCGTCCTGAGCGTGTCGAAGGACGAGCAGCTTGCTCAGGACGGGCCCGTCAGAGGACGAGCCGTGCGCGGGCTCTGCGTGCTTTGCGGTATCTGTCTTCTGACGACGTCGCCCGCGGCGCTGAAACCCGACGTCCTCCGATCGTCGGCCGCCGTCCCGGCGCACATCGCCGGGCGGTTTCGCGAACCCACCGGCTTTCAGCAGTCATCATCAGGCCAGTACTTCGTGTTCGATCGTCGCGCGCACGCGGTCTACGGCCTCGACGCCCAGCGGTCCAGCTCGTGGGAAATCATTCAGATCGGAGCCGAGCCGGGGCGCATCATCGAACCGACGGCGTTCGCGGTCGAGCCGAACGGAACCTTCGTGGTCGCGGACGCGCCGAACAACCGCGAGCGCATCCAGGTTTTCACGCCGGCCGGCTTTCGGATCGGCGGATTCCTCGTCCCCGGGCGGGTGAAAGCGCGTGTGATGATCGAGAACGCGGTGTTGAACGGCATCGGATCGCTGCAATACACCGGCACCTCGATTCTCATGTCGCTGCCCGAGACCGGCGCACTCATCACCGAATACGCCCTGAACGGCGGCGTGAACCGGACCTTCGGCCGTTTGCGCCGGACGGGCCACGAGGACGACCGCGACGTGCATCTCGCGCTGAACAGCGGGATCCCGCTCGTCGACCCGAACGGCAGCTTCTTTTTCGTGTTTCAGACGGGCGAACCGGTGTTCCAGAAGTACGACGCCGCCGGACAGCTGGTGTTCGAACGGCACGTCGAAGGACGCGAGATCGATCAGCTCGTCGGCCGGCTGCCCACCGAATGGCCGGCGCGGCACACGAGCGAGGGCGAATTGCCGCTGGTGAGGCCGACGATTCGGACGGCGACGGTCGATCGCACGGGCCGTCTGTGGATCGCGTTCGTCGTGCCCTACACGTATGTCTACGATGGCGAAGGCGACAAGACCCGAACCGTCCAGTTCCGCGGCGCCGGCCTCATTGCACCGAACAGCCTGTTCTTCGGGAAGAACGGCCAGGTGCTCGTCACACCGGGGCTGCTCGAATTCGAGCCCGAGGGCGCAGGAAGAGCACGAGGAGCAGGATCGCCGGGACAGCTGAGGTTCCCCATCCAGCCGGTCCAGCCCGTCCAGCCGATCCCGCCCGTTCCACCCATCCCGCCAACGGCTTCGTGATCGCCGCGACTCGCCTGACCCGCCGCTTCGGCTCACGCACCGTGGTCAACGACATCACGTTCGCGGTGTCTCGCTCTGAAATCGTCGCGCTGCTGGGCCCGAACGGGGCCGGCAAGACCACCACACTGAGAATGCTGGCGGGGCTGATCGCGCCGACCAGCGGCTCGGTGGCGATTGACGGCGTGCAGCTCACGAAGGCGGCGGGGACGTCGCTGCGCCGCCGCATCGGGTTTCTCACCGAGGCCCCCGGTCTCTGGGATCGGCTCACCGTTCGCGAGAACCTGCGCATCTACGCCGGCCTTTACGATCTTGCGCACGCCGAACAGACGATCGACCGCGCGCTCGAGATGTTCGAGCTGACCGACTGCCGATCGGCGCGCGCCGCTGAACTGTCGAAAGGCATGCGGCAAAAGGTCGCGCTGGCCCGCGCCCTCCTGCACGATCCGGCGATCCTGCTGCTCGACGAGCCGTCGTCCGGGCTCGATCCCGAGGTGATGCGAATGGTCCGCCGGCTGCTCGAGGAGCGGCGGGCCGCCGGCTGCTCGATCCTCGTGTCGACGCACAATCTCGACGAGGCCGAGCGTCTGGCGGATCGCGTCGCCGTGCTCCACGAGCGGCTGCTGGCGATCGATCGGCCGTCGGCGCTGCGGCAGCGGCTGACGACCGGGCGCCTGATCGTCCGCGTATCCGGCGATCCGTCCTCCTACATCGAGACAGTGCGAGCGCTCGGACCCGGCTTCACGGACCCGGCGATCGAAGGGGCGGCGCTCATCCTTCGCGTCGCGGACCTCGACCGGCAGGCCCCCGCCCTGGTGGCGGCGCTGGTCGCCGGCGGCGCGCGGATCCTCGAGGTCCGCGCGGAGATCCCCGCGCTCGAGGACGTCTATCTTCATCTCGTGGGCGAGACGTCAGAAGTCAGAAGTCAGAAGTCTGAAGTCTGACGTTCAAGTGCGATAACGATGAGGCGGATTCGAACGCTCATCACGAAAGAGTTCCTCGACCTGGCGCGGAACCGCACGGCGCTGCTGCCGGTGGTGATCGTGACCGTGCTGTCGCTCGTGCTGCCGTTCGGCATCGCCGTCGGCGTCCCGGCGATGACGGGCCACGGTCTGGGCGAGGACGCCGATCTTTTGAGAGTGAGCGTGGCGGTCGGGTCCGGCGAGGCGCTCTCGAGCGACGCGCGTATCCAGCTCTTTCTGTTCCAGCAGTTCCTGATGCTGTTCCTGCTCACGCCGATAACGGGAGCGATGGCGCTGGCTGCGCATGCGATTGTCGGCGAGAAGCAGGCGCGCACGCTCGAGCCGTTGCTGGCCACCCCGATCACGACGTTCGAGCTGCTGGCCGCCAAGGTGTTCGGTGCGCTGATCCCGACGCTTGCCATCTCCCTCGCAGGTCTGGCGCTCTATTTCGCGGGGATCCTGGCGTTCGCCTTGCCCGGGGTGGCGGCCGCGATGGCCAGCGCCCGGACGCTGATGCTCGTCGTGCTGGTGGCACCGGCGGCGGCGCTCGTCTCCCTGCAGTCGGCGATCCTGATCTCGTCGCGCGCGAACGATCCGCGCACCGCGCAGCAGTTCGGGGTCCTCATCATCATCCCGCTGGCCGGGGTCCTGGTCGCGCAGTTCACCGGCTCCTTGTGGCTGTCGGCCGCCGCGCTCGGGCTGCTCGGTCTGGGCCTGCTCGGCGTCTGGCTTCTCCTGACGCTTCTCAGCGTCGCGGTCTTCGATCGAGAAGCGATCTTGACGCGGTGGAGGTGACACGCGAACCCTCGACGTAGCGCGAGGCTTTCAGCCGAGCGGCCCCCCCCCGCGGCTCGCCTGAAGGGCCCGCCCTCCGATGGCGACGCTTGACAGCGCGACCGCAACTGAATGACCATTCATTCAGTCATGGCATTGAACGCGGCGGTCCGACGACCTCGCCCGGGGAACCCGGGCACACCGCCCGGCCCTGGCAGTCCGTGGGGCAAGTCCATCGTTGCACCGAGAGCGGCGAGGCGCCCGTCTGGCAAGGCGCGACGACCGAGAACCGGGGCCCCCGCCGCGCCTGGTTTGCGCGGTGGGGTGGCAATACCGGGAGTATTTGAGGGAGGAGCAACGCCGCCGGACCCGGGGTCCCCAACGCGGCAGCCGCGTTGGGGTGGAGGCGGGATGCAGCGCCGCTCGAATGCAGAGGGAGTTGCACCACGGGCTGCCAAGCGTGACGCCATCCTGCGCGCCGCCATCGACGTCTTCGCCGGGCGCGGATACTTCAACGCCCAGGTCGCGGACGTCGCCCGCGCCGCGGGCATCGCGGCCGGCACGGTGTACCTCTACTTCAAGAGCAAGGACGACCTGCTCGTCTCGATTTTCGAGCGGAGCATGCGCGAAGGCCTGGCCGAGGGACGCGCCGCGGTCGCCGACCTCACCGACCCGGGCGCGCGGCTTCGGCGCCTGGCCCGCGGTCACCTCGCGCGCCTGGGGCACGACCGCAACCTCGCGATCGTCTTCCAGGTGGAGCTGCGGAGCTCGATAAAATTCATGGAGCGCTTTTCGGCGACGCTGCTGCGCGACTACCTCGGCCTCATCCGCGAGGCGATTGCCGATGGCCAGCGCGAGGGGCTGTTTCGCGCCGACCTCAAGCCCACCTCCGCCGCGAAGATGCTGTTCGGCGCGCTCGACGAGATGGCGACCAACTGGATCCTGAGCCGGCGGCGCTATTCACTCGAGGCTGACGCCGACGCGGTGGTCGACCTCTTCATCAACGGCGCCCGGCCACGATGATCACGCGAGCGATGGCCGTGCTCGGCGCCGGCACGATGGGTGCGCAGATCGCCGCGCACGTCGCGAACGCCGGCGTCCCGGTCGTGCTGCTGGACCTGACCGCCGACATCGCTCGCGACGGGCTGAAGCGCGCGCGCGCACTGAAACCCGACCCGTTCTTCACCGCGGACGCCGCGGCGCTCGTCGCGACTGGCGGCTTCGACGGCGACCTGTCGAAGCTCGCCGCGGTCGACTGGATCACGGAAGCGGTCGTCGAGCAGCTCGAAGTGAAACGGGCGCTGCTCGAACGTGTCGATGCCGTGCGCCGGCCGGGCACCATCGTCACGTCGAACACGTCGGGGATCTCGATCGCCGCGATGGCAGAAGGACGGAGCGACGATTTCCGCAGGCACTGGCTCGGCACGCACTTCTTCAACCCGCCGAGATACCTCCGGCTGCTGGAAATCATCCCGACCCGCGAGACTGATCCCTCAGTGGTCGAGCGCGTGTCGCACTTCGCCGATCACCGGCTCGGCAAGGGAGTGGTCGTCGCGAAGGACACGCCGGGTTTCATCGCGAACCACATCGGCGTCTACGGCGTAATGCAGATCCTCCGGGTCCTCGAGTCGGGCCAGTACACGATCGAGGAGATCGACGCGATCACCGGCCCGGCGATCGGACGGCCGAACAGCGCGACGTTCCGCACCATGGACATCGCCGGCATCGACATCCTGGCGCACGTTGCGAAGAACCTGCATCTCGAGCTGCCCACGATCGTGTCCGCGCTGGTCGAGCGCGGATGGATTGGCGAGAAAGCGGGTCAGGGGTTCTACAAGCGTGACAAGACCGCCACCGGCTCCGGGATTCTCACGCTCGACCCGGCAACGCTGACGTATCGAGCCAGGCAGTCGCCGAAGCTGCCGTCGCTCGACGCCGCGCGGTCGATCGAAGACCCCGCGGAACGCATCAAGACCCTCTTCAACGGACGTGACAAGGTCGGTCAGTTCCTGCGCGACACGCTCAGGCCCACGCTCGAATACACGGCCAGGGTGGCGCCCGACATCGCGTATTCGACCGACGACATCGACCACGCGATGCAGTGGGGGTTCGGATGGGAGATCGGGCCGTTCGCCATCATGAACGCGATTGGCGTCGGCTCCGGCCCTGAAGGTCGCCAGTCCGATCTGCAGATTCTCAAGGCCGCCAAAGATTGCAACCGCGTCGTCAGGAAAAACGCGGGCGCCAGCCTCGTCGACATCGGCGACGGCGTGCTCGCCCTCGAGTTCCACTCGAAGATGAACGCCATCGGCGGCGATACCGTGCAGATGATGCACGCCGGCGTGAAGGAAGCCGCCACGAACTTCGAGGCCCTCGTCGTCGGCAACGACGCGCCCAACTTCTCCGCGGGCGCGAACCTGATGCTCCTGCTGCTCGAAGCGCAGGAAGGCAACTGGGACGACATCGACCTGATGATCCGCGCATTCCAGGGAGCGACGCAGGCGCTTCGCTACGCCGACGTCCCGGTGGTCGTCGCGCCG
Source organism: Acidobacteriota bacterium (assembly GCA_003222535.1). Classification (GTDB taxonomy): domain Bacteria; phylum Acidobacteriota; class Vicinamibacteria; order Vicinamibacterales; family CAVVIG01; genus QHWJ01. The sequence continues at coordinate 19,958 of QHWJ01000345.1, forward strand.
GCGGGCTTGACGCTCGGGGGCGGCTGCGAGATTGCGCTCCACGGCGATCGCGTGCAGGCCGCCGCCGAAAGCTACATCGGGCTGGTGGAAGCCGGCGTCGGGCTCATTCCCGGAGGCGGTGGAACGAAGGAGATGCTGGCGCGCGCGGTCGAAGGCCTGCCGGCGACACACGCCGATCTGCTGCCCTTCGTCCAGCGCGTCTTCGAAACGATCGCGTTGGCGAAGGTCTCGACCAGCGCCGCTGACGCCAGACGCCTTGGCTTCCTGGACGAGGCGGATCGCGTGACGATGAATCGCGAGCGGGTGATGGCGGATGCAAAAGCGTACGCGCTCGACCGCGTGCGCGAAGGATACCAGCGGCCGACGCCGCGAACGGCGATTCCGGTCGGCGGGCAGGGCGTCCTCGCGGCGCTCAAGCTCGGGGTCCACCTCGCGTGGCGCGCGGGACACATCAGCGATCACGATGCGGTGGTCGGACGCGCGCTCGCGAGCGTGCTGGCCGGCGGGTCGCTGCCGCATCGGACGACAGTCGGCGAGCAGTATCTCCTCGACCTCGAACGCGAAGCGTTCCTCGAGCTCTGCGGCGAGCGTAAAACGCTGGAGCGAATCCAGCACACGCTGAAGACGGGCAAGCCGTTGAGAAACTAGACGGCGACCCTGACCGCCTCCGCCAAGGCTACGGCGGTCCGCCGAAGCGTTCCGCGAAGGCGGAAAGGGTCGCCTACATTTGATCGCCTGAAAGGGTCGCCCTACATTTGATGCAGATCATCGACCGCGGAAGCGGACCTCCGCTCGTGCTGATTCCAGGCCTTCAAGGCCGTTGGGAATACCTGCGCCCCGCCGTCGACGCGCTGTCCGCGTTCTTTCGCGTGCTGACGTTCTCGCTGGACGGTGATGATTTCGATGGGTACGCGCGGCAGGTGGCCGCAGCGTTGTCCGGGAAGGGGATCGAACGCGCGACCATCTGCGGCGTGTCGTTCGGCGGCCTGATCGCCCTCCGCTTCGTGGCGCAGCATCCGTCGCGGGCGAACGCGCTGATTCTCGTGTCGACGCCGTCGACCGGTTTTCATCTGCGCCGCCGGCAGATCCGCGCGCTCGCCGTCTGCTCTCATTGGCCGCGGTTCGTACGCTGATCAGCGCTCCCGTGTCCCTGTCCGGAATGGCGGCGCGGGCGCGGCTCATCTCAACCGTCGACATGAGGCCCGACTGCGAACGGATCGCCGCGCCGACGCTCATCGTGACCGGCGAGCGCGATCTCGATCATGTGGTGCCGGTCGAGGGCGCCGCCGAGTACCTGCGGCTGATTCCGAATGCGCGCGCCGTCGTGCTGGAGCGGACCGGGCATCTGGGCTCGATTACGCGTCCGGACGCGTTTGCCTCGCTGCTGCGCGAGTTCGTCGAAGAGCAACGGCATGCCGCTGCATGAGATTCCGGGCCCGGCCGGCCGGCTCGAAGCGCTCCTCGACGAGCCCGCATCGCGCGGCATCGGCGCCGACGGCCGGCTGGAGATCGGGCACACCGAAGGCCTGCGAGCGGCGGTCGTGTTCGGCCACCCGCACACCGGATACGGCGGCACGATGCACACGAAGGTCGTCTATCAGGCGGCCAAGGCGCTCAGCCGCATCGGCTGCGCGGTACTGCGCTTCAATTTTCGCGGCGCCGGTGCGAGCGCCGGCGGGTTCACCGACGGACCGGGGGAGATGGACGACTTTCGCGCCGCGCTTGATTTCATGCGCGATCGCTATCCGGACGCCGTGATGTGGGCGGCCGGCATGTCGTTTGGCGCCTGGATCGCGTTGACCGTTGGCGCCGAGGATCCGCGCGTCTCGACGCTGATTGGCATCGCGCCACCGATCGCACGGTACGATTTCACCTCCGTCGAGCGGAGCACGACGCCGAAGTTCTTCATCCAGGGCGAGCTCGACGAGATCTGTCCGTTGAAGGTCATGCGCGAGTTCTACGCGCGCGCCGCAGAGCCGAAAGAGCTGGTCGTCATTGACGGGGCGGACCATCTGTTCGACGGGAAGGTCGCCGAGGTCGCAGACGCGATTGAAGATTTGCTGGAAGACTGGTCCCTCTGAAGCCGGACCCCGAGAGGTTCGTATGCATGATGCCGTGATCGTGTCAGCGGTGCGCACAGCGGCCGGCAAAGCGCCGGGCGGAACGCTGCGCGGCACGCGGCCCGACGAGCTCGCGGCGGCGGCCATGGCCGAAGCCCTGAAGCGGGCGCCGGGAATCGAGCCGCGCGAGATCGACGACGTGATTCTCGGGTGCGCGATGCCGGAGGCCGAACAGGGCATGAACGTCGCGCGGATCGCAAGCCTGCGCGCCGGCATCCCGGTCGACGCGTCCGCCGTCACCGTCAACCGCTTCTGCTCATCCGGATTGCAGGCGATCGCGTATGCCGCGGAGCACGTGATGTGCGGCTTCGCGTCGACGATCCTCGCCGGCGGCACCGAATCGATGAGCCTCGTGCCGATGGGCGGCCACAAGATCGCGCCGAACCCGACGCTGATCGATCGGTATCCCGACGTGTACCTGAGCACCGGCCTCGTCGCGGAAAACCACGCGCGCGAATCGGGCATCTCGCGCGCCGAACAGGACGCTTTTGCACTGCGCAGCCACCAGCGGGCGCTCGCGGCGATTGACGGAGGACGGTTCGCGGAAGAAATCGTGCCGGTGACGGCGACGGTGGTCGACAGCGGCCCCTTTTTGCGGGAGATCACGTTCGCGATCGACGAGGGCCCGCGACGCGATACCTCGGCCGAGGCGCTCGCGAAGCTGCGGCCCGCATTTCACGCCGCCGGGACGGTGACCGCCGGCAACTCGTCGCAGACGAGCGACGGCGCCGCGGCGGTCATCGTCACGTCGGCCGCGCGCGCGACGGCACTCGGCCTGGCGCCGATGGCGCGCTTCGTGACGTTTGCGACCGCCGGCGTCGAGCCGGAGCGCTTCGGCATCGGGCCCGTACCGGCGATTCGCAAGGCGCTGAAACTGGCCGGCCTCACGCTCGGCCAGATCGACCTCATCGAGCTCAACGAAGCGTTCGCCGCGCAGGTGCTCGCGTGCCTCAGGGCGCTGCCCATCGACCCCGATCGGCTGAACGTGAACGGTGGCGCGATTGCGCTCGGGCATCCGCTCGGCTGCACCGGCGCCAAGCTGACGACAACGCTGCTGCATGAGATGAAGCGCCGCAACGCGCGGTATGGAATGGTGACCATGTGTGTGGGCGGCGGCATGGGTGCCGCCGGCATTTTTGAGAGAATGTGATTATGGCAATGACTGCTGCTCCGACCACGACCTCGACGCTCCGCGGCGGCGAATGGCTCCTGCAATCGGCGACCGCTGACAGCGTCTTTACGCCCGAGGGCGTGAGCGACGAGCATCGGCTCATCGCCCAGACCGCGCACGAGTTCGTGGACAAGGAAATCCTGCCCGTGCTCGACAGGCTCGAAGAAAAGGACTGGGCGCTCGCGCGGCGGCTGGTGAAACGAGGGGGCGACCTCGGCCTGCTCGGAGTCGACGTGCCTGAAGCGTATGGCGGTGTCGGGCTCGACAAGGTCAGCTCGCTCGTCGTGAGCGAGAAGATGGCGAGATCGGCGTCGTTCGGCGCGACGTTCGGCGCCCACGCCAATTTGACGGTCATCCCCCTGTTTCTCTTCGGGAGCGACGCGCAGAAGCAGAAATACCTCCCGAAGCTGCTCGCGGGCGAGATCATCGGCGCGTACGGCCTGACCGAGTCGGGCTCGGGGTCCGACGCGCTCGGCGCCAGGACGCGGGCCGCGCGCCAGCCCGACGGGTCCTTCATCCTCAACGGCGAGAAGATGTGGATCACCAATGGCGGTTTCGCCGATCTTTTCGTCGTGTTCGCCAAAGTCGACGGCGATCAGTTCACCGCGCTCCTCGTCGAGCGGGGGTTCGGCGTGAAGAGCGGCAAGGAAGAACACAAGATGGGTCTCCACGGGTCGTCGACCACGGCGCTCATTTTCCAGGACGTGAAGGTGCCGGCCGAGAACGTCCTCGGCGAGGTCGGCAAGGGCCACAAAGTCGCGTTCAACGTGCTGAACTTCGCGCGCTTCAAGCTGGGGGCCATGTGCGCCGGCGGTGCGCGCGGCGCCATTGCCGAGAGCGCGAGATACGCCGCGGCACGGCGCCAATTCGATGTACCGATCGCCTCGTTCGGCGCCATCAAGCACAAGCTCGGAGAGATGGTGGTCCGCACGTATGCGATCGAGAGCCTGCTCTATCGCACGGCGGGCCTCGTCGACGCGCGAATCGCGGCAACACCGCACGAACCCACCGACGGCTCCGCCGCGCTCGCGGCGTTCGAGGAGTACGCCGTCGAAGCGTCGATCGCCAAGGTGGCCGGCAGCGAAGCGCTCGACTTCGTGCTCGACGAGAACATCCAGATTCACGGCGGCAACGGATACGTGCGGGATTATCCCGCCGAACGGCACTACCGCGACGCGCGCGTCAATCGCATCTTCGAAGGCACGAACGAGATCAACCGGCTGCTGATTCCCGGCCTGCTGATCCGCCGCGCCGTGAAGGGCGAGCTGCCGCTCATCCCCGCCGCCAGGGCGCTGCAGGACGAGCTGCTCGGGCCGCCGTCGATGCCGGCGTCGGACGAAGGCCTGCTCGCCGACGAGCGGCGCGCGGTCGACGCGTTCAAGAAAACCGCGCTGATGGTGTTCGGCGTCGCGATTGAGACCTACGGTCAGAAGCTCACCGGCGAGCAGGAAGTACTGATGCATCTGGCGGATATCGCGATCGATGTGTACAGCGCCGAGAGTGCGACGCTGCGCGCGCAGTCGGCGTCGGAAGGGCAGGCGACTCGAGTGCCGCTGCACGTGGACGCGGCCCGCGTGTTCGTCAACGATGCGGCCATGCGCATCGAGGCGTCGGCGCGTCAGGCGCTGGCCGCCATGGCCGAAGGCGATACGCTGCGCACGATGCTGGCGGCGTTCCGCCGACTGCTCAAAGTGACGCCGACCAACACCGTCGCGCCGCGGCGGCGCCTCGCGGACGAAACCGTCGCCCGCGGCGGGTACCCGTTCGCATAGGGTCGCGTTGGGTCCTGCAGGTCGGGTGGGTCGGGTAGGTCGGGTGGGTCGGGCTTGCCCGCCGTAGCTCGCATCGGCCAAGGCGCGTGAGCGAAGGCGGGTGGGTCAGGTAGGTCGAGTAGGTCGCGTGGGTCAGGGCGGTCGCGTGGGCCAGGTAGGTCGAGGGGTCAGGTACTTCGAGTAGGTCTGGTGGGTCGGGTAGGGGTAGGTGGGTCGAGTAGGTCAGGTGGGGCAGGGAGGTCGGGTGGGTCAAATGCTTCTGAAACGGAGGAAGGCGCGTTGGTTCGTCGGGCCCTCACTACATGGCCTGCCAGCGCTATCCGCCCTACCCGCCCTCGCGGCGGCCTGTCTCCTGGTCTCGTGCAGCCCAAGGCCGCCCGAGCCGAAAGACTATACGGCCAGGCTGGCGGCCGATCGTGCGGCGAAGGATGCGGCCTTCCAGAGCGGCTCGGATCCGGTTCCCGCCGCACGGCACGCCGAGTTGCTGCCGCTCGCGTACTTTCCGATCGATCCCGGATACGACGTGCCGGCGGTGCTCAAAACCACCGACGACCGCACGGTGTTCCAGATGCCGACATCGAGCGGCGCCCCGCGGGACATGCGGCGTGTCGGATCGCTCGAATTCACGCTGAAGGGCCAGGCCTTGAAGCTGACGACCTTCGTGGAAGTGGCCACGCCCACTCACCTGTTCGTGGCGTTCAGCGATCTGACCAGCGGCAACGAAACGTACCCGGCCGGCCGCTACGTCGATATCGATCGCAACAGCACCGGCATTTACGAGATTGACTTCAACCGCGCGTACAACCCGTACTGCTACTACAACCCCACGTACGAGTGTCCGTACCCACCCCCGGAAAACCGCCTGAAAATCCCGGTACGAGCGGGAGAACGAATGAAGAGGTCTGAAGTTGGAAGTCTGAAGTAAGAAGAGAAGTAAGAAGCAAAGCAGACTTCGTATTTCAGACTTCAGACTTCAGACTTCAGACTTGCATGTCTTTGCGTGCCATCGTCCTTGACTTCGACGGCGTGATCGCGAACAGCGAGCCGCTGCACTTCCAGGCGTTCCGGGACGTCCTCGCCGAGGAAGGCGTCACCCTGACGGAGGGCGACTACTACGCACGGTATCTCGGCTTCGACGATGTCGCGGCGTTTCAGGCGATCGCCGTGGCCTGCGGCGGCGCGTGGACGACGGCGCACATCGGGGAGCTCGCCGCGCGGAAAGCAGCCCGGCTCGAATCGCTCGAGTGCGAGGTGTCGATATTGTTTCCGGGCGCCGCCGGCGCGGTGCGTCGCGCGTCCGCGGCGGTGCCGATCGCGATCGCATCCGGCGCGCGCGGCGTCGAGATCCGCCGCGTCCTCGATCGTGAAGGTCTCGCGGCGTGTTTCACGGCGATTGTCGCCGCCGGGGACACGGCCGCCGGCAAGCCGGAGCCGGATCCCTATCTGCGTGCAGTGACGCTCCTTGCACCGGCCTGCGGCGGCCACCTCGCCGCATCCGAGTGCGTGGCGATCGAGGATTCGCATTGGGGCCTGGAGTCGGCGCGCGCCGCCGGATTGCGAACGGTCGCCGTCACGCACACCTACGAAGCGGCCGCGCTGGCGAGCGCCGATCTGGTGATCGCCTCCCTCGACGAGCTGGATCTGCGCGCTTTGGCCCGCCTCTGTTCCTGAAACCGGGTCAAGCGCGAACATCAATCCAAACAGTTGGATTCAGGCCTGTTTTTGCATCTTTCTTAGCGTCCTTCCATCTTTACCCGCCGCTCGCCAGCCGGAGATACTGGCTTACATCCGGACACTGGGTCGATTGGATACAGCGTACGGCTGCGGGATTTGATCGCAATCGATCTCGACTTTTCAGGAGGAGAACGGGATGAAACTTCGTTTTATCGCTCTCGCGGCGCTCGCGCTCTTCATCACGAGCGGAGAGGCGGGCGCGCAGATTCAGGGCGGCAACCTGACCGGCGTGATCAAGGACGACCAGGGTGGTGTGCTGCCGGGCGTCCTGGTCACGGCGCAGGGTGTCGACGCGACGCGAACCTTCACGACGGAATCGAACGGCGAGTTCCGTTTCCTCAACCTGGCGCCAGGTCCGTACAAAGTGACGGCCGTTCTGCCGGGCTTCACGACGCTCGTGCGCGAGGGCATCGTCGTCGCGGTCGGCAAGAACGTCGAGCTTCCGATGACGCTCAAGATCGCGGCGGTCGCTGAAACGATCACCGTGAGCGGCGAGTCGCCCGTCATCGACACGAAGGCGACCGGCACGGCGACCAACTTCACCTCCGACGAGCTCACGAAGATCCCGACGTCGCGCGATCCGTTCGCGCTCATGCGCTCGGTCCCCGGCGTGCTGGTGGACCGCGTGAACATCGGCGGCAACGAGACCGGCCAGCAGTCCAACTTCGCCTCCAAGGGCACGCGCCCGCAGGACGCCGTCTGGACACTCGACGGTATCGTCGTCACCGACATGGCGGCGACCGGCGCCTCGCCGACGTATTTCAACTTCGACAACTTCGAAGAGATCCAGGTGTCGACGGCGGGCCAGGACATCAAGCAGCCGACCGGCGGCATGGGGCTGAACTTCGTGGTCAAACGGGGCACGAACCAGTTCCATGGCGGCGTGCGGGGCTACTTCGACAGCGAGGGCATGGAGAGCGACAACGTACCCGCGGAGCTGCGCGCGGCTGGTGTAACGCACGCCACGACGGATCACAACAAGCAGATCTCCGACTACGGCCTGGACATAGGCGGCCCCATCCTGAAGGACAATGCCTGGTTCTACGGCTCGTACTCGATTCAGGACATCCGGCTCGTTCGCCGCGCGGGCGCATTGGTCGATCGCACGCAGCTCAAAAACCCGAATATCAAGCTGAACTGGCAGGCCACCAAGAGGGACATGGTGAGCTTCCTGTATCTCGACGGCTTCAAGATCAAGGACGGCCGCAGCCCGGCGACAGCCGGCATCAACTTCGACGCGCCGACGGCGACCTACCACCAGGACAACGCCTATGCCGATACGCTGCTTCACGGCCTCTGGAAGCTCGCCGACGACCGCGTCATCGGTTCGAACATGTTCCTGTCGGCGAAGTACGCGTACTACAACACGGGATTTGTCCTGGATCCGATCGGCGGCCTCGACCTGCAGGCGGGCCGGAGCTTCACCACGGCCCAGTCCTTCGGCTCGATCAATCAGAGCCTCAACGTCCGGCCCCAGAAGGTGGCCAACATCGACGCCAATTCATTTCTGAACGCAATGGGGGCGTCGCACGCTGTGAAATACGGATTGCGTCTACCGGCAGGGATCGGGTGGCAATCGCGCCGACTACCTCGATTTCTACGCCGGCGACACGATCACCCGGAACCGCGTCACCGTGGACGTCGGGATTCGCTACGACCGCCAGTGGGGCAAGGCGCTGCCGTCGAACACGCTGGCGAACGCGGCGTTCCCAAACGTCGTGCCCGGCATCGTGTTCTCCGGATACGACGCGCCGTTCACCTGGAACAACTTCTCGCCGCGCGCGGGCGTGACGTATGCTCTCGATCAGGCGCACAAGACCGTGGCGCGGGCAAGCTACGCCGGCTACTCGGGACAACTCAACACCGCCGCGGTCGGCTACGTGAATCCGACGTCGACCGCGGGGTATGCCGCGTACCGCTGGGCCGACACGAACGGCGATCATCTCGCGCAGGCGAACGAGGTGAACCTCAATCAGTTCATCACGGCCGCCGGCGGCTTCAACCCGGGCAGCCCGACCGCCGTCACCTCGGCGAATCGGATCGATCCGAATCTGAAAGCGCCACGGACGCAGACCGTTGTAGCAGGCATCGATCGCGAGCTGAGGCCCAACCTGGCGCTGCAGCTGAACTACAGCTACACCCGGACGTCGAGCCTGTTCGGCAACTTCACCGGTCCGAACACGCCTCGAGTGGGTGTGACGCTCGCCGACTACACCCCAGCGCCAATCGGCTTCGCTGGCACGCTCCCTGACGGCACGCCGTATAACGTGACCACCTACATCCCGAGCGCCGCGAAGATCGCGACCGGCGGAAACGGCTTCCTCCTCACGACGATTCCTGACTTCTACACCGACTACCATGGCGTCGAAGTCAGCGTCGTGAAACGGCTGTCGAACAGGTGGATGGGCCGCGTCGGGTTCTCATGGAACAACGCCCGCGAGCACTTCACGTCGCCGGCGGGCCGCTACGACACGAACGGCAATCCGACGCCGACGACGACAGAACCTCTCGTGGATGGGGGGCAGTTCGTCCCGCAGGCGGGCGCCAGCGGTCTGACGTCGTACATCAACGCCAAGTGGCAGTTCAACGCGAACGGACTCTATCAGGCCCGATACGGCATCGAGGTCAGCGCGAATGTCTTCGGCCGGCAGGGCTACCCGTTCCCGCTCTTCCGCCAGAGCGCTTCGGCCATCACGAGCGCCGGCGCCATGGGCGCGGACTCGGGTCTGCAAGTGCTCGTCACGCCGACAATGGACTACTTCCGATACGACAACCTGTGGGATACCGACCTTCGTGTTGCGCGCGCGTTCAAGTTCCAGCGATTGAACGTGCGCGCGATCGGCGATCTGTTCAACCTGCTCAACGCAAACATGGTACTCGTCAGGAACAACAACCTCGCGTCAACCTCATTCAACGCAATCTCGCAGAACCTCAGCCCGCGGATTTTCCGCGTCGGCCTTGTCGTCGGGTTCTAATGCGTTTCGGAGGTTTGTTTCAGGGCGGGGCGGCCGGCCCCGCCCTTTTTTGTTATCCTGACCCCGGAACCGGTGAGTTGATCAAAGAGCATCTCGTTCACGCGTTCGCACACGCCGCCCTCAGCCCCGATCCCGATCTCGCGGTGGCGGCGCTGATGATCGCGCGCGTCGAGTACCCCAGGCTCGACGCCGGACTCTATCTCGATCGGCTTGATGCCATCGGCCGCGAGGCCGGACGCCGGGTCGCCGCCGCGGGGGCCGCGACCCGCGATGCGCCCCCGGATGTGGATGCCGACCGTTACGCCCAGGTGATGGCATTGAACGACTACCTGTTCGACGAGATGCGCTTCGTCGGCAACCAGGAGCAGTACGAAGATCCGCGCAACAGCTTCCTGAACGAGGTGCTCGATCGTCGCACGGGGATTCCCATCACGCTCGCCCTGCTCTACATGGAAGTCGCCAGGCGGGCGGGCCTCCACGTCGAAGGCGTCAACTTCCCGGGGCACTTTCTGCTTCGGTGTCCGGCCAGACGAGGCCTGCGATACGCCGAGGATCTCATCATCGACGCGTTCCACGGCGGCGCGGTGCTCTCGCGGGAGCTGCTTCGGCACCAGGCCGGTGCGCGCGAAGACGAGGAAGATCCGGCGCGGTACGAGTCGCGCCTGCTGCCCCACGCGACCAAGCCGCAGATCCTGTCGCGGATGCTGATCAATCTCAAGCGGGCCTACGTGCGGATGCTGTCGTTCCCGCAGGCGCGCGACGTCACCGAGCTGCTCGTCGCCGTGGATCCGTCGGCGATCAACGAGCTGCGCGACCGCGGATTGCTGGCGTACCATCTGAAGGATTTTTCAGCCGCGCTCCGCGATCTCCAGGCGTTCCTCCAACTCACGTCGACCGTCAAGCTGGACTACGACGAGCGCAAGGATCGCGCGCAAATCTGGGAACATGTGAAGACGCTTCGCAAGAGGGTGGCTTCGCTCAACTGAGGCTCCGCCTCGTCATGGCTGATGCTTACATCCGCTTGTCATGGCTGATGGCTAATGGTCCGGGCACTCCATAGACCATAGCCATTAGCCATCAGCGATCAGCCATGGTGCGAACGCGTTTCCGGCCCTCCGGACACTCTTCCAGCAGAGGACACACCGAGCAGTGTGGGTCCCGCTCCGTGCAGGTCGCGGCACCGTGGTGCGAGAGGTAGCTGAACGCGCGGCGAAATGCGTCGACCGATCGCGGCAGCTCGCAGGTGAGGGCCTCCTGAACCGATCGGGCCTGCTTCCGGAAATCATCGCTCGCGTCGCCGTAACCGAGCCGCCGGCCGACCCGGCTGACGCGCGCGTCGACCGGCAGAATGGGATGATCGGCGGCAAAGAGGAGCATCCGATGGGCACCACTCTCGCCAAGCTGGGGCAACGGCTTGAGCGCGCGGCGCGCGGCGGCGAGCGGGCCGCGGATGACGGCGGGCAGGCTCGGTGAGCGGCGGAACAGGTCGACGCCGGTTCGAAGGGCGCGCAGCCGGTTCTCGGCGTACGGTCCGGCCAGGGCGACGCTCTCCTCGAGTTTTTTCTGCGGCGCACGCCACATCGCGTCCGGAGTCAGCGCGCGAATCCGCTTGAGCGCGGTCAACGCCGCGTCCCGCTTGCGCGGCGTCGAGTGCACCGACAGCACTTCCCACACGAACAGTGTGAACGGATCCCTGGGCGGCGTCGGCAGCGGGCCGTAGAACTTCCGCAGCGCATCCAGCGTGTCCTCGAGCCTCGACACGGGGGACACTGTACTTCAGCTGTGCGGTGTTATCGTGTCGCGGCGATCTCTTCGTACAGGATAGCCGCCGAGATAACACCGCCGTGAAAATTGCCCGCGTCGAGCTTCTCGTTCGGCGCATGCGCGTTCTCATCCGGCAGGCCTACTCCGAACAGGACCGACGGCAGCCCCAGTTCTTCCTGGAAGGTGGACACCACTGGAATCGATCCGCCTTCACGCGTGAACACCGGCTTCCGGCCGAAGCCTTTTTCGATGGCGCGGCCGGCGGCCTGGACGAATGGATTGTCGTAGGCGGTCATCCACGGCTTCCCGCCGTGCATCCGCGTGATCTTCAGCTCCACGGTCTTCGGCGTGATGTCCCGCACGTGCGCCTCGAACAGCTCCGCGATCTTGTCCGGATGCTGGTTCGGCACGAGCCGCATGCTGACCTTCGCCATCGCGACGGCCGGGAGCACCGTCTTCGCGCCCTCACCCGTAAACCCTGAGAGGAGCCCGTTCACTTCGAACGTCGGCCGCGCCCAGGTGCGCTCGAGCGTCGTGTAGCCGGTTGCGCCGAACAGCTTCGGGATGCCGAAGTCGTTCCTGAACTTCTTCTCGTTGAACGGCAGCGACGCCCACGCCTTCCGCTCTTCCTCCTGAAGCGGCGCCACATCGTCGTAGAAGCCGGGAATCCGGATCCGGCCGCCACGGTCCTTCATCTGGGCGATCATCTGCGACAGGACGAACGCCGGGTTCGCGACGGCGCCGCCGAACGATCCCGAGTGCAGGTCGGTGCTGCTGCCGCGCAGGTCGATCTGGAAGTACACGAGACCTCGGAGGCCGTAGCAGATCGACGGCACGCCGCGCGCGAACATCGGCGAGTCGGAGATGACAACGACGTCCGCCTGCAGCTCGTCCTTGTGCGCGCGGATGAAGTCGTCCAGGTTTGCGCTGCCGACCTCTTCCTCGCCTTCGAGGATGAACCGCATGTTCGCCGGCAACCGTGCGTTCTGCTTCAAGTGCGCTTCGACCGCCTTGAAGTGCATGAAGACCTGTCCCTTGTCGTCGGCCGACCCGCGCGCGTAGATCTCGCCGTCGCGCACCGTGGCCTCGAACGGCGGCGATTCCCAGAGCTCGAGCGGATCCACGGGCTGCACGTCATAGTGGCCGTAGAACAGAATCGTCGGCGCGCCGGGCGCCCCGAGCCAGTCGCCGTAGACGACCGGGTTGCCGGGCGTGGCGACGAGCCGGACGTTCTGCAGACCGATCCGTCGCATCTCGTCGGCGCACCAGTCGGCGCAGCGCCGCACGTCGCCGGCATGCTGGGGCAGCGCGCTGATGCTCGGAATCGCGAGGAACGACTTCAGCTCCTCGAGATACCGTTCGCGGTTGACGTTGATGAAATCGATGACGTTGTCCATGCCCACAGTCACTCCGTCAGGTGGCGGCCGCGGTGTCGGCGCCGACGACTGCCACCGGAAGCTCGAGATGAAATCGAAATCCGCCATTCACCGGATGCTTGATTTCGAGCGATCCGCCGTGAGCCTGGACGATCTGCCGGCAGGCCGCGAGATCGCTCGACCATGCCGGTTCGTCGCCGTCGTCAGCCGCGCGATCGTCGACCTCGATGACGAGGCGTTCATCACCGTGCAAGGGATCGCCGCGCCGCGTGGCCAGCCTCACCGCCACCGACTCGCGCCCCGCGAGCGACGAGCGGGCTGTGGGGCGTGCCAGCAGCGTCGCCAGCACTTTCTCGAGCTGGCGGCCATCCACGTACATCAGGGGGAGACGGTCGGCCAGCGCCAGGTGCAAGCCGACACCCGAGGCGTCGAGCTCCCGCCGCATCCCGCCGACGGCGCGGGCGACCAGCTCGTTGATGTCCTGCCACCGGCGCTTCAGCGCCGACGCTTCGGTGAACGCGAGCAGATTGCGGACGATGCCCGCCGCACGCGTAGCGTTCTCCTGGATCTCGCGCAGGGCGGTGGCGGACGCGGCCCCGAGCCCGCCCGCCGCGATCATCAACTCGGTGTTCCCGATGACGCCCTGCAGCGGGCCCTTGAGTTCCTGCGCGAGGCCGGACATGAGCTGGCCGACATGAGCGAGCTGCTGGTGCTCGCTGACCTGGGCGCGGGTCGCGGCGAGCTGCTCCCGAAGCTGCGCCTGCGCCCGCCGCCACCTCAGGTCGCGGACGATCAGCAGCGCGACCAGGGCCACCGCCACCGAGATTCCTACAGCGTCCATCGACCGTCTTCGTTCGCGGCGCGCCCGTCCGTCCTCAGCTTTTCGAGGTGGGCCCGTACGTTTTCCCGCGCGGCCGGCATCAGTGCCGGCGCGAGACCATCATAGATGGATTCGGCAATGGCCTGCACGGTGTCGTGGCCCGCGCGAAGCGCGTCGAGGACCTGCCGCTCGCGCTGGCGGCGATGTTCGAGGTACCCGAGGAGCACGGTCCGCGGATCGTCGATGGCCGGACCGTGTGCCGGCAGCAGCCGCCGCGGGGCGAGGGTGAGGAGGCGCTCGAGCGACGCAAGGTATTGCGCGAGATCGCCGCCGCGGCTCCAGTGAATCATGACGCTGCTGCCCTGCGCGACGAGATCGCCGGTGAAGATGGTCCCGCTTGGCCGGTGCCAGAACGCCATGTGGTCCGGCGAGTGCCCCGGCGTGTGCAGCGCCGTCAACGGCTCTTCAGCGGCGACGATCACGTCTCCGTCGCCTGCCGATCGCCACGCCACGCCATACTGCGCGTCCTCTTCCGGCCACGGGTACTTGGTGAAGACCGCTTCAGGAAACGCGGCCGCGATCGCCGGCGCGCCGCCGGCATGATCGCGGTGACCGTGCGTCACGAGGACCCTCTCGAGCCGCGCGCTGCGCGCGTCCAACGTCCATGTGAGCTCTTCCAGATGCGCCGATTCGCCGACGCCCGCATCGATCAAGCCCGCCGATCCTTCGCCGCCGATCAGAAGGTACGTGTTGTTGCCCGGGCCGGTCATCGGGCCCGGGTTGTGGGCTGTGAGCAGCTGCGGCTCGAAGCGGGTCACAAACACCTAGAAACTATATCGAACCGCGGCCGCGACGTGAGAATTCCGATGGTATTGGCCGAGGAAGTCGTCGCTGTGGCCGGTGACGAGGACGGCTGTGACGGTGCCGCGCCAATGAGGGCCGCGTGCCTGCGAGTACTCCGCCTTGCCGTACTCGCCGTGGAGGTTCTGGCGGATGGCGCTCTCGAATGCCAGGCTGCGGTTTGGATCGATCGTGTAGGACGCACGCGCCACGAGCGACCGCGTCATGCCGCGATCTGGAGCAAACGTGAGCGCGGGGCGGCGGACGGTGATGGCTTCGCCCGCGTAGCCGCCGGCGATCATCCACTCACCCGTCTGCCGCTCGACTTGCATCACGTACAGAACGTACTCGTCCGTCGCCGGCGACGATGACGTGAAATAACCGAGTTCGCCTTTGAGCGTGAACCACCGCGTCGGCACGGCCGCGTCAGCGCCGTACGTCCGGATCGCGGGATAGGTGCGGCGGATCACGATGTACGGAGAGCTCGCGGAGCACGCAGAGCACGTCTTCTCCGCGGTCTTTACCGTCTCTCGGCTCGACGTCGTGGCGACGTCGATGTTCGGCAAGTGGTTGAAGCCGTTGAAAAACGACAACGAGTACTCGAACCCGGACCCGGTGTGGCCCCATCGCAGACCGGTTTCGCGTCCATCCGGCAGCACCGATCCGGCGTCCACGATCGGAATCGGCGCCGCGTCAGCCGGCACGACGGTCCACCGCTGGTTTGCGAGCGGCACGCGGCTCGGGGTGAAGCGCGGCACCCAGACGGCCTCGAGCGTCTCGTTCTCGATCTGCGCGACGCCGCGAACGCCGGTCACGGCGAGAAACCCGGCGTCGACCACATTGGTGAAGTCGCGCGGCGCGAAACGGTCGGTCGGGTTGATGATGTCCGCCTTGCCCCACCGGATGAACTGCTTGCCGGCGTCGACGGTGAACGGCCCGCGCGTGAGCGTCGCGGTCAGGCGGCGGATGGAGGCGCGTGGCCTCCTGGCGCTGCGGTCGTCGAGATCGAGGCGCCATCTCTCGTCGACCTGGTCGTGCGAGTTGGCTCGCAGATCGAGTGCGCCCCCAAGCTGCATCCACGGCACCGGCTTGAAAAACACCTCCTCGCGGAGCAGCAGGTCGCCGACGGCACGAGTCGGATCGTTGGACGCCTGTTGCGGAAACAGGAGCCCGCGGCCTTCGACGAAACCGCGCCCGGTCAGCGCCTGCGCCGACGTCTCTGCGCACCACAGCATTCGAACGCCGTCATATCTCGAGGACAAGAGGGACGCGAGGCACACGAAGGTGATTCGGCACCAGCGCGAGAGGGGCGGTCGCCGCATGGTAACGACGCTTCGCCTCAAACCGCCGAGTGACGATGAGCGGTCGGTCCGCGAATCTTCGTTACCAGGCGGCCGCTGTGCGGCTGCTAAGACAGCTTCTATCACTACTGTCTTCGAATCGCCTGCAGCGTGAAGTCCTCGTCCTTGAGCGGCAGGTTGTATTCCAGCTTCTCGAGCGTCATCCGCGTGCGAGTGCCGCGCTTGAGGTCCGACATCTCGAGCAGCCGGGCGGTCCATATGCCCTGCACGTTCTGAAAACCGGAGTAGTTCAGGCGGCGCACGACCAGGTCCTTCACGTAGCTCTCGATCCGCGCGAACGCGTAGTTGTCTTTCCGGATCCACACGATCGATCGCGTGTACTGCGACGACCTGGATTCCCGCGGGGTCGACTGAATCTTCCAGCAGGCGGCCCCGTCCACGGCTTCCTCGCCGCCGAGCGCGTACTCGTACTGGCTGACGTCCCGCTCCTCGAGGTCCTCGAAGCTGAAATCGGTGCCGAAGAATCTCGTCGAGCGGTCCTGCAGCGCGATCCGGCGGTCGCGCTCGATGGCCGGCGTCCACATCCACTGGTCCGACGCGCGGTCGGGATGGTTGACCACGAGGAGCGCCACGCCCTTCACTTCCGCGGGCAGCGTGAAACGCAGCACGACCCTGCTCTGCCCGTGCGAGCCGAGCCGCTCGAGGGTCCACCGTTTGTCACTGATCCTGCCGTTGTGGTCGAACACCTGCAGCAGCCCTTCGTAGCGCTGCGACCTGGCGTCGGTGCGCTTTTGCGCTTCCTCGACGATCTGACGGGCGTTGTCGGCTGCGTTCATTGGATATCGCCAGGCTGCGAAGAGTGCCACGCAGACGAACAGCGTTTTTCCTGGCCGACCTGGCCGACCCACCCGACCTACCTGACCCACCCGACCTGCCTCGCCTACCTGACCCACCTGACCCACCTGCCCTTCACTCATATTCCAGCGCCTCGACGAGCGATCCGTGCACCGCCGATTCCGCCGGCCAGATCGCCGCGATGAACGCAGCGCTCAGAATCGTCGGCACCAGCGCGAGCACGGTCCCAAACGGGAACGCGTAGTCCAACCGCATGCCCACGATGTCGCGATGCACGATCTGCAGGATGTAGTAGAGATTGACCGCGCCCAGCGAGAAGCCGAGTGCGAGGCCGAGCGTGCCGATGCCGAGCGCCTCCAGCCAGATGGTCCGGCGGATCTGACCGTGCAGTCCGCCCACGGCCCTCAGCACGCCCAGTTCCCGGCGTCGATCGGTGATGGACACGGTCAAGGTGTTCACGATGCCGAGAATCGCGACGAGCACCGCAACGGCGATCTGCACGGACGTGAGCCCGAACCATTGGTCGGTGATCTTCAGGATGTAGCCCTTGAGCTCGGCGTTCGTCAGCACGAACACCTGCCGCTGGCCCGCGTACCGTTCGAGAATCCGCCGGCGGACGTCCGGCACCCGGGCGCCCGGCTTCACGTACACGCGA
The DNA here is from genome assembly GCA_003222535.1 of Acidobacteriota bacterium. Taxonomy (GTDB): domain Bacteria; phylum Acidobacteriota; class Vicinamibacteria; order Vicinamibacterales; family CAVVIG01; genus QHWJ01. The sequence continues at coordinate 37,341 of QHWJ01000345.1, forward strand.
AACGCGTTCAAGGAGTCGTCGTCCCAGTACCGCACGAACACGCTGCGGTCCATGAGGATTGTGCCCTGCTGGTCCGAGTAGTCGACGATGATGCCCGCGATCGGCAGACGGATGAGGCCATTGGGGGCGGGAATGTCGAGCCGCTCACCGAGCGTGAGATGCTTGAGCTGCGCCAGATTGTCGGACACCATCAGGCCTTCCCCGGCCGCGGTCCGCCGGTACATCTCGTCAGCATTTCCCTCGACCGGTGCCCGGCGCGCCGTCTGGGCAATGCTGGCCATCTCGACGGCCACGACCATCACGGGCGTCTTACGAAACACGACCCGCGCTTCGCGCACCATCTGCACGCGCTCGACTCCCGGAATCGCCGCCACCTCGGGCGCCATCGTGGCCGGAAACCGAATCGTGCGGACGGTGATGCTGTGCGACGGCATGATGAACAGGTCCGGATTGAGGGTCGTGTTCATCCAGTCGATGATCGAGTCGTAGCTGGCGCGCGCCATGCCGGCAAACGCCACGACCAGCGCGAGCGAGAGCATGAGCGCGGCGACGCTCGCTGACGTCCGTCGCGGCGACTGAATCAGGCTGTCTGCGGCGAGAGCACCTTCGACCGGCCGCAGCCACTTCAGCACCGGCCGAATGGCTTTTGCCATCGCCAGCGACAGCAGCGGGCTGACGAGCAGCGCGACGACAATGGCGAGCACGTACCCCGTGTAGAAGACCGGCCGCGATCGGCCGATGGAGAGGCAGACGATCGACACGGCACCAAGCACCAGCGCGAGGATCGTCCGCAGGCGGCTTTCTCCCGCCGACAAGACCTGATACTTGCCCTTCTGAAGCGCCTGGACGGGATCGACGCGGGCCGCGTTGCGCGCGGGAATCGCAGCCGCCACGATGCTGGTCGTGACACCGATGCCGAGCGCCAGCACGAGCAGCGCCGGACTCGCGGACAACTCGCCGGCGTGCTGCGCCACGCCGTAGGAATCGCCAATCAGCGTCGCGATCGACGCCGCAATGGCTCTGGCGATCAGGATGCCGAAGGCGAGACCACCGAGCGAGCCGACCACGCCGGTGACGGCGCTTTCGCCGAGGAACAGCCATCGAATCTGCCCGCCAGTGGCGCCGAGCGCGCGCAGAATTCCGATTTCAGCGCGCCGCTCGGTCACCGCAATGGCGAACGAGTTGTAGATGATGAACATCCCGATGAAGAGCGCGAACAGGCTCGAAATGCCCACCATCATCGAATAGGCCGCCAGCATGTCCTCGAATTGCCGGCCGCGGCCCGACGGCGGCTCGACCTGGAAGCCCGGACCGAGCATCGCGCTCAGCTCCTGCTCGCAGTCCTTCAGTGTGCGCCCGGGCCTCACCGCGAGGTCGATCCGATCGAACGTGCGGCCGCGTCCGAACATCTTCTGCGCCGCGTAGATGTCCATGATCGCCAGGTTGCCGCCGAAGGCGCTCGCCAGCCCTGACGATTTCATGACGCCGCGCACGGTGAACGACTGCTCGCCTTCCGCCGTGCCGAGCGTCAGACGGCCGCCGACGGTGATGTGGTTCCTCCCGGCGAGCTCTTTCGAGAGCATGATCGAGTCGGGCTGGGCGAGAAAGACGAGGGGATCGTCGACGAGCGCCTCGTCGCCGCTCTCGAGGTCGTAGTCGCGCAGGGTGCGGTCCCCCGTCATGTCGATGCCGAGCACGAGCAGGCTGCCCTGGCCGTTGAGATTCGTGTCGACGACCGCTTCGATCACCGGAACCGCCACGCGCACGGTCGGCGCGGCCTGCACCTTCTCCAGCACCCCTTCGTTGAATCCGGCCTCTCCGGCCGTGACCTCCAGCTCGGTCTTCCCCGCAATGCGGTCGACCGTCCGCGAAAACGCAAACAGCACACTCGAGTTCGCGGTGTGCATGCCGACGAACACGGCGACGCCGAGCACGATGCCGCCGGTCGTCAGCGCCGTCCGGAGCACGTGCTTGCGGAAATACGGCCAGCTGATCAGCCCGAGCAGAATCATGGCTGATCCTCGGGACGGCCCCGGCGCCGGCGCACGTCTTCGACGATGCGGCCGTCGCGGAGCGCGATGGTGCGCTCGCAGCTCCGCGCGACGTCCATGTCGTGTGTGACGATGACGACGGTCGATCCGAGGCGGCTATGGACGTCGCGGATGAGCGTCAGGATCTCTTCGCCGCTGCGTGTGTCGAGATTCCCGGTCGGTTCGTCCGCCAGCAGGATCGGCGGGTAGATCGACAAGGCACGCGCGATTGCCACGCGCTGGCGCTCGCCGCCGGAGAGCTCCTCGGGCAGATGCTGAAGCCGGTGGCCAAGCCGGACGAGATTCAGGAGCTCCCGGGCGCGGTCGTCGACTTTCTTGCGCGGCCAGCCCCGCAGGTGCAGCGGCAGGCCGACGTTTTCCACACAGGAGAGCGTCGGCAGCAGGTTGAAGAATTGAAAGACGAATCCGATCTTGTCCCGGCGCACTCTCGTCAGCCCATCGTCGGACAGATCGGCGAGCGGCGCGCCGTCGATGCTGACCTGGCCCGAGGTCGGCCGATCGAGACCACCGATCAGATTGAGGAGCGTCGATTTGCCGGAACCCGAGGGCCCGATGATGGAGACGATCTCGCCGCGTGGAATGGCGAGGCTGACGAGGTCGAGCGCGACGACGTCGCGCGCGCCGCCGAACTTCTTGGTGACCAGGTGCAACTCGACCATCGCCGGCGCAGTACGCGTGTCTGCAGCGGAGGCGGCGGCCCCGGTGGCGGTGGTCATGGCGCATTATGTGAATAGTTTCACAAGATTGTCAAATATCGTTTGGAATCGCGCTGTTTTGAACGCCCACACGGAGCGCGGCTAGATGCCTCAGGTACCGCCGAACCCGATCGTGACCTGATCGTTCTCGACGATCACCGGAACGGCGCGGCGCCCCTTGCTGTACCCGAGCATGCGCTCGAGCTCGCGGCTTGCGTGTGTGGTCAGGTGTCCTTGCCGTAGATCGTGACCATGTTCACTCCCTTCAACAATGCAACGCGGCTGCGAGCAATAGAGGGCGCCGCGCATCAGCGGCTCGTTCGCGACGTTCAGCCGAGGCGAGCCCCTCCGCTGAGGCGCGATGAACGTTTCTTACGGTAGACAGTCCCTTTCGTGCTTTTCGTGCTTTCGTGCATTTCGTGCTTTTCGCGGTGTGGTTTTAGGATACTCGCCTCAGCGCGTGTCATGCCCGACACCCCGGGCGAGGCCCGCGTCTTCCCGGGAGTCGGCATGGCAAGCGCGGCAGCCTCATCGTAGAATACCCGACCACCGTGGCCCTGCCCACAACGACCACCGAAACGTTCACGGCGGAAGAAATGCGCGCGCTGGCGCCGTACTTCACGAACACGGATCGGCCCGTCTTCGCGCTGACGAACCTGCCGGAAACGGTGAAGGGCGCGCTCTTCGCCCGCTACTCACGATCGGCGAAGTCGGTGCGCCGGCTGTTCCTCGACGAGTTCATCGGCAAGGTTGGCGCGAACGCGGCTGGACAGGCGAGCACGGCCGGCACGGAACGCGCCGACAAGCTGTATGCGCGCGTGCTCGGCGACTACGGAGACGACTCGGTCGCGCAGCTCGGCGGCGCCCACATCGCGTGCGAAGGCGTGTCGAACGTGCTGACGAAAGTGCTCGAGTGGGGCCGCCTGATGGCGTATCTCGAGCAGTCGACGCGGTATGTGCCGTACACCGATCGGCGGAACGGCCGCTGGAACTATCACGTGCCGGCGGAGATCGAGCGTTCACCTCTTCACGAGGCCTTCCTCCGCACGCTCGATCACGCGTTCGACACCTACGCGCGGTGGATTCCCTTGATGGAAGCGCACTTCCGCGCGAAGTACCCGAAGTCGCCGGAGGATTCCGACGCTGTCTACAAGTCGGTGATCCGCGCCAAGGCGCTCGACACGCTGCGCGGACTGCTGCCGGCGGCGACCTTGTCGAACGTGGGGCTGTTCGGCACGGGCCAGGCGTTCGAGGCGCTGCTCCTTCGCATGTTCGCGCACCGGCTCGAGGAGGTCCGCGGCTGCGCACAGCTGATGCTGACCGAGCTCCGTCAGGTGATTCCGGCGTTCCTCGCGAGGCTCGATCAGCCGGATCGCGGCGGCCGCTGGACCGACTACATCGCGGATACGCGCCGCGCCTTCGAAGCCCTCACCCAACCGCTCCTGAGCGACACGATCGCCGAGCCGCGGGGCGAGGTGACGCTCACCGACTTCGATCCGGAGGGCGAGACGAAGGTTGTCGCCGCGGCCCTGTATCCGGCGTCGGCGCTTCCAGACGATCAGCTGCTCGCGCTCGCGCGCCGCCTGAGCGCCGACGATCGGACCGCCATCCTCCGCGCCTATGTCGGCGGCCGCGCGAACCGCCGCCACAAGCCCGGCCGCGCCTTCGAGCGCACCAGCTATCGCTTCGACGTGCTCGCCGATTACGGCGCGTTCCGTGATCTGCAGCGCCACCGGCTGCTGACGATCGAGTGGCAGCCGCTCAGCGCGCGGCATGGATACACGGAGCCGGAGGCGATCGAGGAGGCCGGCGCGGTCGCGGACTGGCGGGCGGTGATGGGTCAGTCAGCGGATCTCTACGAGCGCTTGTGCGCGAACGGCCTCCGCGACATCGCGCCGTACGCCGTCGTGATGGCGTATCGCGTGCGGTTCTACATGGACATGAACGCGCGGGAAGCGATGCACGTCATCGAGCTCCGCACGTCCCCGCAGGGCCATCCGTCGTACCGGCGGGTCTGTCAGCTGATGCACCGCGCGATCGCCGACGAGGCCGGGCATCGCGCGATTGCCGACGCCATGCAGTTCGTGGATCACTCGGAGGTGGAGCTCGAACGCCTGCACTCGGAACGCCAGATGGAGAAAAAGCGTCGGGCGACCGGCTGAGTATCCAGAGTCCTCGGTTCTTGGTGCTTTGTGCTTCGTCCGTCCAAGGTCCTTAGTACTCCATTTCACAAGTACGGCGACGTATTTCGTGACGGCGATCGGTGCCCTATTTCAGAAACGCTGTACTAAGGACCAAGGCCGGACCACGGACCAGGAACGGACCGGGCACCAAGAACAAAGGACCAAGGACGTCGCGTTCACATCGAGTTTGTGAGACAGGTTTCAGTCCTTGGCCCAATAGCGGGAATACTCGTCGAGGAACGTCAACGACGCGAACGACCGCATCCGATCGAAGAACAGCACCCCGTCAAGGTGGTCGGTCTCGTGCTGGATGACGCGGGACGGAAAATCGTGGACGCGCAGCTCGATGCGGTCCCCCTTCCTGTCCAGGGCGCGGACCGTGATTTCCCGCGCGCGGGGGACGCGGCCCCGGATGTTGGGGATGCTCAGGCAGCCTTCCCAGTCTTCGAGGACATCGCCGCCGACGATCGTGATTTCGGGATTGACGATCGCGAGCGGCTCGGCCTCGTTCTCGCCGTTCTCCCCGTTGTCGAGCGACGCGACGAACAGGCGCAGGCCCTCGTGCACCTGCGGCGCGGCGAGACCCACGCCGCGGTACTCGCTCATCGTATCGATCATGTCGTCGATCAGCTTTTGGATCGCCGCGCTCTTGAGCTCGGTTTTCTCGAGCGGACGCGCCATAGTGCGCAGCACCGGATGCCCCATGCGCGCGACTTTCAGAATGGACATATCCTTCGAATTATACTGGCACCTTTAAATGTCCGTTCTGCATCCGCACGACGAGTCGCACGCCTATCAGTTCTGTCCGCGGTGCGGCGGTCCGCTCGAGCGGCGGCTGCTCAAGTCCGCCGAACCCGAGCGCCCCGTCTGCACACGCTGCGGCTTCGTCTTCTACCTCGATCCGAAGATCGCCGTGGGCACGATTATCAACACGACGAATGGCCGGCTGGTGCTCGTGAAACGTGCGATCGAGCCCGGGTACGGCAAGTGGGTGTTTCCGGGCGGCTACGTCGACCGTGGCGAATTGCTGACCCTGGCCGCGATCCGGGAAGCGCGCGAAGAATGCGGCCTCGACGTCCGGCTGGAGGGTCTCGTCAACATCTACTCCTACCCCGGCCGCGCACCCGTCATCGTCGTCTACGCGGCGACGGCAATCGGCGGAGCGATGTGCGATCTGAGCGGCGTGCGGCACCCGATTCCGGTCTAGAGTGGCCTAGCCGCAGGCTGGCCTGTCTTCTGCAGCCATCTCATACAGCTTTCAGTTTCCGTCGAAGAATCAACAGTATGCTCTTGCGGACCGCGCAGAGATGTGCGCGCCCGCACAGGTTTGTAAGATGAACAGCCCGCTGTCTCTGATCGGCGCGCTCGCCGCCGCGGCTGTGGTCACGGTTGGCTGTGGCTTCGAGCATTCACGTAGCGTGCTCGGGCCGAGCTCGACCGACGGCGCCGCGAGCGGCAACACGAACACGCCAACGGGCCCGTCGCTCGTCGGCGCGTGGACCTCGAACACCCTCGCGACGCTCGCAAGTCCCGGCAGCTGCGGCAACTTCCAGTACCAGATCATGAGTCAGACGACGACGGTGATTGCGGGCACCTTCTCGGGCGTCTGCGGCGGGGGCATCACTATCTCCGGTACTGTGACGGGAGTGCTCAGCGGGACGTCGGTGGCGCTGACGGTCACCGGTACCGCCAGCATCGCTGGCGTTCAGAGCTGCGCCGTTTCGCTGAGCGGGACGGGCACGATCCAGGACAACGGCTACACGCTCGTCGCGCCCTTCACGGGGACGACGTGCCTGGGCCCGGTGAGCGGGACGGAAGTGTTGCGCCGGCCGCAGCCTGCAGTCCAGGTCACGTTCGATTCGCCAACGCCGGTGTCGCCGGCGCCGAATGCGTTCATCTCCAGTCTGCGTCCGACGTTTACCGTGGCCAACCCGCCGCGGTCAGGACCCGTCGGCTCGGTCTCCTATCGGATTGAAGTGGCCAGCGACGAAGCGTTCTCGAGCATATTCGAAACGTGGACTGTCGCCGAGCAGCCGAATCAAACGTCCTTCGATACGCCAAAGGATCTCGCGAACAGCAAGGTCTATTACTGGCACGTACGCGCCTCTGATCCGACGACGACCGGCCCGTGGTCGCGGACGCTGGCGTTGCAGGTGCAAGATGCACCGGCGCCGAGCAACTCCGGGCAGGACGCCATCGACCTGCATCAGGCGACAGTGAGCGGCGGCTCGCCGGGCGACGTCGCGAACTGGCCGGTCACCGCACGGCTCTCCGTGCTCGACTTTCAATCAAGCGGCGTCGCGGTGCAGTTCACGAAGAAGGACGGCCCTGGCCGCTGGCCCGATGTCGTCCCGCCAGGCTGGGACGGCGCGCTCCAGTACACGCTGTGGATGGTCGTGAACGTCGACGGCCACTGGTATACCGCCGGAGGCGTGGAGTATTGGTACGGGCTCGGACGGAGTGGCGGCCAACCGTCGCGATTCACCTCAAACTGGTATTACAGCGCGGAGGTCTGGGGGCCGCTTGCGAGGCATCAGCCCTCGCCGGGTGAACAGGTCGGCTTCTTCGTCACGGCGGGAGACGCGCGGGCGAAGGACGTCCGGGCCGTTACTGAGCGTTCAAACGTCGTGATGGTTCCGTTCCCGAGCGATGGCGGCGCGTATTATCCCTTCTAAGAAGGGCTGAAGAGTCGAGACTCGAGGGCTCGGGGCTGAGGGGAACCTCGGTCCCGGGCTCTTGCTGGTTGCGCTCGAAGTCCTCTGCCGTGAGCCCGGTTTTTCTCCTATACTGAGGCCCATGAAGTACCTGACCTCTGCCGCCTTCATCATTCTGCTCGCAGCCGTGTTCGGCTCCGACACAGCAGCGAAGGGCAAACAGGCGCCGGCACGGGAGCCGGACATGTGCACCGTTCCGCCGGGTGCGCAGCCGCTGCTGCCCGCGAGGCTGTTGCCGGGGATGGGCGTCACCAGGAACTTTCCCGTGACGACGACGTCCGAGGAAGCCCGACAGTTCTTCCTGCAGGGCGTGTCGCAGATTCACTCGTTCTGGTTCCAGGAATCGGAGCGATCCTGCACGCAGGCGCTGCAGTCCGACCCGAACATGGCGATGGCGTACTGGTGCATCGCGTTGAGCGCCGCCGGCGACTACCGTCCCGCGTTCCAGTTGATGCGTGACCCGTCGGGCGGGGGTCCGCGTGGCGGCAGCGCACCGGCGGAGCCGGGCGCCGAGGCGGTGGCGCGCTCGACCAGCGGCGCCGCGCTCGACCCGCAGGTTCGCGCCCGGGAAGCGATCGGCAGGGCGATGGCGCTTCGCGACAACGTCACGCCGCGCGAGCGGCTCTACATCGAAGCGCAGGCGGCTCGCCGGGCTCCCGGCCCCAAGGATGCCGCCGACGCGGCCTACATCACCGGTCTTCGCAAGCTCGTCGCCGCTTACCCTGGCGATCTCGAAGCGAAGTCGATGCTCGGTCTCGCGATCGACAACGGGTTCGAGTCGGTCAGCAAGGCCCCGCGCGCGCACACGATGGAAGCCATCGCGCTCCTCGAAGAGGTGGTCGCAAAGGACGACACGCATTTCGGCGCGCATCACTACCTGATTCACGCGTACGAAGGCAGCAAGATGCCGGAAAAGGCCTGGCACGCGAACCAGCGCTATGCAGGGCTCGTCACGAACATCCCACACGCGCTCCACATGCCGGGTCACATTTACGCGCAGAGCGACAAGATCCAGGAAGCGATCTCGGCCTTCTCGGCGGCCGCGGCCAACGAGCAGAAATGGATCGCGTCCGACACGCTCTATCCGACCGGGCACTACGGCCACAACGTCCACTTCCTGATTCACGCGCTGAACCTGGGCGGCCGCTACGACGATTCGATGAAATGGGTGCAGGATCTCTTTACCTACAAGGAAAACCCGCGCGAACGCAACGGGAACAACCAGCGCGGCGTCTGGCGGCAGGGCTACTTCGGGCTGATCAAGAGCGTCGTCCGCTTCGAAAAATGGAATGAGATTCTCGACGGCAAAACGATCCCTGTGTACGACAAACCCGAGCAGCAGGCGTGGCGCCACTGGGCGATGGGGCTGGCGTACTCGGCCACGGGACAGCCGGACAAGGCGAAAGCGACCGCCGCCGACATGCGGAAAGATCTGGACGAGGTGACGTCCTCGAAGGAACCGATCGGCATCGCCCTGCAGGAGCTCGAAGCGACCATCGCGGCCCGGGGCGGCGATCGCAGGAAGGCGTACGACCTGTACCACAAAGCGGCGGACCGCGAGGCGGCGATGATGTACACGGAGCCGCCGGCGTATCCGCGACCGGTCGTGGAAGGATGGGCGAACGTCGCGCTGGCGCTCGGTGACCATGCGACCGCCGAGAAGGAGTACCGCGAAGCGCTCGGCCGCGAGCCGGGCAGCGGTCGCGCGTTCTTCGGGCTCGCCGCAGCGCTCGACGGCCTCGGCAAAACCAGCGACGCACGCGAGGTGCGCGGCCGCGCGGCCAAGGCCTGGGCCAACGCCGACGCGAACCTGCCGCAGGTGCAGCAGCTCAAGACGTCGACCGCGGCGCCGCAGCAATAACGACGCGTGCGTAGGGCACCGCTGACGTAGGGCACCGCTGACGTAGGGCACCGCTTTAGCGGTGCCTCTCGAACGGCGGGTCTTTCGGGTCCACCCTCTTCTATTTGTCTTTCTATCTATCGAGAACCGCGCCGACCAGATCGCCGAGTTGCCGCGGCGTGAAGTCCTTGCCTTCGACCGTCGCCGCAAGCCGGCCTTCGCGATCGATGACGGCGGTCTGCAGCGAGTGCGTGATCAGCCCTTCCTCCGCCCAGTACTGAATCCCGAACGCGTTGCAGACGCGCTCGATCTTCGCGGCGTCGCCGGTCAGGAAGTGCCAACCCGGCCCGCCGGCGCGCTGCGATGCCGCGTAGCGCGTCAGGACCTGCGGCGTGTCGTACTTCGGATCGAAGCTGATGGTCAGCAGCACGAGATCCCGACCCATCCGCGCGGAGAACCGTTCGCGAACGGCTCGGAAATTCTCGATCATCCTCGGGCAGTAGTCGGGCAACGGACAGCGCGAGTAAATGAAGGTGACCGCGACGACCTTGCCCTTCAGCGACGAGAGCGCCATCAAAGCGTTGGACTGATCAGTCAGCTCGAAGTCCGGCACCGGCGACCCGACGGGCACCAGGACCGGCGTGGCCGGCGTCTGCTGCAGGCCCGCATCGACCGCGGCGGCCGACGTCACCTCGACGCGATCGACCCAGGAGCGACCGCCCGCGCCACGCTTCACGGCCAGCCGGAATCGCACCCGATCGCCGGGCTTCAGCGCCACCTCGCGCGCGGCGCCCTTCAAGTCGAACGGCATCGTCATCGCGTCCATGAACCCGGGAAACGCGTCGTGCGAGATCGTGACGATGGACCCGGGCTGATCGACGCGGAGGATGAGGCCCGTGGAGGAGTAGTGCTGCGCGCACGCGGCCGCGCCAACACCAAATGCAACCACGAAGACACGAAACAACGCCGAAACACACGAAGAAAACCATTTAACTCTTTTTCGTGTCTTCGTGCTTTCGTGGTCCCGGTAGCTCACCGTTCAGTCTGAGAGCCCTTCCGCCTTCTTCTCGGCGGCGGTGATTTTTCCGCCCGCGGCGACGACTTCCGACTCGCGGTCGAGGACGAGCTGCGGCACCGGCACGCATCGCGAGACGACCTCGGCCGTGTCGTTGATCTTGAGCTGGCGCATCAGGAACAGGAAGCGATCTTCGAGGGACTGGCCGATCGCACTGCGCCTTTCGTCGCTGATGCCCCACATGCGCGGCTTGAAGGGCCCGATGGCCTTCTTGCGGGCCTTGTAGATGAACTGCTCCTCGGTGTCCCTGGGCTTGCGCTCTTCGAGGGCGTTCTCGCGGATCCAGGCGTACATCTCGGCCTTGAGGTCGGCCGGGAACTGAGCGTGCTCGTAGACCATGTTCTGGAAATCGGTCGCGAGGTGAATCTCGCAGGCGCCCGCGCGCGGGAAGGCGTCGAAGGCCTCCGGCGGCAGCGTCGACGCGCCGTGCTGCACTGCCCCGCCGAGACCGTAGTCCTTGCGCGCCACGTGCGACAGCTCCTCGAGCGTCTTGAGATCGATCTTGACGTCGGTGCGCACGGTCCCATCGGCGTTGATGAAGCCGCCGTGCGCCGTCCCGGTCTGTACGCTGATCTTGCTCAACCCGACGAGCGTGGCGCCCCGCCTCTTCAGCGCGGCGTTGTAGCCGTCCATGTACGCGTGCAGTTCGTGAACGTCCGAGTTCTTGCCGCCGACCTCGCCGATTTCTCCACCGACCGAGACGATGATGCCCGATGGCTGATGCTTGCGGATGAACGCCGTGAACTCGGCCGCCAGGTTCACGTTCACCTCCTGCTGCTCGGCCAGCGTCGGCTTGTCGAGGTCGACGAGCGTCGAGGTGTCGATGTCGATGTTGTAGAAGCCGGCGGCGATCTCCTCCTTGATCAGCGCGCGCAGCCCGGCGAGCTCCTGGTCGCGATCGGGACTGTTGTATTTCTTCGCATTGGTCTGGACGTGATCGCCCTGAATGAACAGCGGGCCGGAAAAGCCCTCGCGCAGCGCCGCACCCAGGACCACGGCGACGTACTCGTGGGGCCGCTGCTCGGTGTACCCGATTTCCGAGCGCGCGATCTCGAAGATGAAGGCGCCGGCTTTCAGCTGCTTCGCGGCACGGACAACGGCGCGCGCGGTGTCGTACGACATCGCGCGCACGTTGATCGCCGGCACGGTGAAGCCGCCGGCGTCGCCGCGGCCCATGGCCATGTAGAGGTCGTGGATCGAGGCCGGCCGGATGCCGGCTGCCGCCGCAAGGCTGCGGACGATCCAGCGCGCGGTCCCGCGAAGCTCGGCGTCCTGGCCGAACACCGACGTCCACACGAGACGGTCCACAAGGGCGCCGGTGACCGCCCCGGTGTCGCTGACGCTGACGCGGTCGCTCAAGACGGTGGCCGCCGGCTTGACGGCGTCGCTCATCTCTCTCAGGGATTGGAACGTCATGGAGGAGCTCCAATGGTAGGGGTTAGGGCTTATGGCAAAGGGCTTAGGGCTTAGGGCTCAAAGACTCCCTGGCATGACGTCTGATATCTGTGCAGCCGAGTATTGTACCACCGGGAATCGAAAGTCCTCCACGGACGCGGCGGCCACGGCCGAGGCGACCATGGCATCGACGGGAAGCGCCAGCTCGGCCTGTTCGACCTGGGCGAGCCTCGCGCGCGTCGCTGGATGGCGCGGCGTGAACAGCGTGCAGCAATCCTGGTCGGGAATGTTCGAGATGGGCAGCGTGCCGATCCGTCCCGCTTCCGCGGTGATCTCGTCCTTGTCCATCCCCACGAGCGGCCGCAGGATCTCGAGTGCCGTCGCCTGCGCGATGGCCGTCATGTTTTCGACCGTCTGCGACGCCACCTGCCCGACGACTTCCCCCGTCACCAGCGCGCGGGCATGCGCCCGCCGCGCCAGGCGCTCGGCGATACGCAGCATCAGACGCCGATAGATCACGACGCGCAGCTCGGGCGCCACGGAGAGGACGATCTGCTGCTGCAGCTCGCCGAACGGCACCATGATCAGGCGCGATCGGAGCTGATGGGTCGTGAGCAGCGCGGCGATCTCGCGGACCTTCTCCTGGGACGCGCGCGACAGAATCGGGTAGCTGTGAAAATGAATCAGCAGCACCGGGCAGCCGCGGCGCATCATGCGATACGCGGCGACGGGGGAATCGATGCCGCCCGACAGCAGGCACGCCACACGGCCGCTCGTTCCCGTCGGCATGCCGCCCGCGCCCGGCTCTTTGCCGAAGAAATAGAACGCGCCGTCCGGCAGCATCTCGATGTGCACGGTAAGGGCGGGGTGCTCGAGATCGACGCGCCAGCCCCTCGCCTGCTTGATGATCCCGCCCACTTCGCGTTCGACCTGCGGCGACGTGAACGGCAGCCGCTTGTCGGAACGCGTGGCCGAGACGCGGAACGAGTCGGCCTCACGGCCGCCCAGGTCGGTGAGAATTGCGGACGACAGCGCGCCGAAGTCGTGCGGGCCCCGATTGGCGTACGAGAAGTTCGCGATGCCGAACACCCGCCGCAGCCGATCCCGCACCTCGTCCCACGGCGTGTCCGGTCGCAGCTCGAGCTCGATGCGACCGGTAACCGATCGCACGGCCGCCACGTGCAGCCCCGCGAGCGCGCCTTTGATATTGCGCACGAGCAGCTGAATGAACCACGGGCGGTTCTTGCCCTTCAGCGCAAGTTCCTTGTAGTGAACAACGATCGACTTCATGAATCTGGTAATTGGGTAATTGGGTAATCTGGTAATCTGGTAATTGGATTGGGTAATTGGGGTCATTGATTGGGTAATTGATTGGTTGATTGATTGGTTGATTGAGCCGTCAATCGTCAAATTCAATCACCCGATTACCAGATTACCCGATTACCAGATGCAAAGCTCCGCCGCGCGGTGTCCCGATCTGACCGCGCTCTCGATGGTCGCCGGCAGACCCGTATCGATCCAGTCGCCGGCAAGGAAGAACCCTTTCACGCCCGTTTCGGTCGACGGCCGCGCGGGCGCTCCGGGCGCGAGCGAGAACGTCGCGCGAGGCTCGCGCACGACGCTCGCCCGCAGCAGACGCGCGCTGCGCACCTCGGGCAGCGCCTCCAGCAGCTCGTCGTGCGCGACTTGAATCAGCTCGTCGTTGGATCGCGCCAGGATCGACGCCGCACCGCTCGACACCAGCGACAGATGCGACGCCTCGTCTCCAAACACGAGGCGCTTGTCGAAGACCCATTGCATCGCGCGGCCGGGGAGGCCGATGAACGGCTCGTCCAGCACGCGGCGATCGAACCAGAGATTGACGGTCACGATGGGAGACGACGGCAAGCGTCTCGCGCGATCGAGGAGATCGCGAAGCGCAGGCGGCTCGCGTTCGAACAGCTCGGGAAACGCGAACCACGGGACCGACGAGATGACGCGGGTCGCGGTCCACCGCTCGTCGCCGGATTCGACGGCCGCCACCTCACCACCCCCGTCGCCGTCGTCGCTCACGACAACCTTCGCGAGCGCACCAGTGCGGACCGTTCCTCCGTGGCGCTCGATGTACTCACGCGCGGGCTCCGCGTACATCAGGTGGAGCGGTTTGGTCGGAAGGGCGATGGCGGCGGCTTGGGCGTCGTCCCCGAGCATCTCCGCGAGCACCCGCGCGAAGGTGGGCGCCGCGGCCTGATCCGGCGGCTGATTGAGCGCCGCGAGCGCCAGCGGGGTCCACAGCATCTCACGAATGCGCGGCGTCTGGCCGTTTCGCACGAGCCAGCCCTCGACCGTCTCTCCCGGCGACGCCGCTTTCATGGTCGACCCCGGCCGGAGCTCTCGGCGCGCGTGCTTCAATGGCGTCGCCATCCCCAGCGCGGACAGACGATCCCGCCACGAAAGCGCCTCCCACTCGAGCACCCCGGCGACGAGATGGAACGGTGCCGGCAGCGCCGGACATGCGAGGCGCGTGCGCCGCAGGGCGCGATCGATCATCGTCACCGCGAGCTGCGGATCGAGGCGCACGTTGTCCAGCGCGCCGACGTCGCGCAGGAACGCGAAGGTCTCGGTATAGCACCCGAGCAGAACGTGCTGTCCGTTGTCCACGAGCTCGCCCGTCTCGCGGTCGGGAAACGCGGTCGCGCGTCCCCCGAGGCGTCCACGCGCTTCGAGCACGAGCACGCGCGCGCCGCCCCGGGTGAGGCGGGAGGCGGCGCTCAGGCCGGCAAAGCCGGCGCCGATGACGATGACGTCGAAGCGGGTCAGGTCCACAGCCATTGCCTCAGCGCGATGAGCGCCTGCCGCGGGCGCGGCACGCGGGCGCGCGCCGTGAACACGTCGTGCCCGCTGCGCTCGATGCGGGTGAGCGTTTCCGAATACACCGCGCGCATGATTTCAGCGGCGACGAGCCGCCTGCGATCTTCGGGGGGCAGCGCGTCCTTCGCGCGCCTGTAGAAGTCCCGCGCGCGGCGGCACTCGAACTCGATGAGGCGCCGGACCGGTTCGGTCACGACGCCGGCGGCAAGGTCCTCGACGGCGCAGCCGTGCGCCCGCAGATCTTCGAGCGGCAGGTACACCCGCCCGCGCTCGAGATCGCCCTTGACGTCCCGCAGGATGTTCGTCAGCTGCAGCGCCACGCCGAGATTCAGCGCGTACTCGCGGGCGCCCGCGGTGCGGCAGCCGAAGATGCGGATGCAGATCATGCCGACGGCGGACGCCACGCGACGGCAGTACTCGAAGACATCCGGGAATGTCTCGTAGCGCGTGATATCGAGATCCATCGCGACGCCGTCGATGACGTCCTCGAACGCCTGGCGCGGCAGATCGAATGGCGCGATGAACGGCTGCAGCCGGCGCCCCTGATCCGTCGACGGCGTCCGGCCGTCGAAGGCGCGCGCGAGCTCGTCACGCCAGAACCGCACGGCCTGCCGCCCGGCCGGCAATCCGCCCCCGACGCCTTCAACCCGCGGCGCCTCGTCCACCGCATCGTCCACTGCGCGGCAGAAATCCCAGACGGCGACGATCGCCCGCCGCTCGCCGGGGGGCAGCACCAGAAACGAATAGTAGAAGCTCGTCTTGCGCGCCATCACACGCGTGAGGGCCAGCGCGAGGCCCTCCAGAGAATGAGCGGGACGTCGCGTGCGCCGAGCGTCGGGCGGCACGTCAGCAGCGCGGCGGCCGCCCGCTCGACGTGCTCGAGCATGCGCGCGCCGCCGAGCCAGGTGAAGCGAAGCTCGTATCGCAGGCGCCCCCGCACCGCGTCGCACACCTCGCGCCCAGCCTCGAAGCAGTTGCGTGTTTCGGCCACGCACTGACGGAGCGCTGCGATCCACGATTCGTTCAGCCATGGGCCGTTCAGATCCATCTCGCGGGCCCTGCAGGCGGCCGTCACGTCTCGCGGCACGTAGAGCCGGCCTGCGATCCAGTCGCGACCGAAGTCCTGCCAGAAGTTCGTGAGCTGCAGCGCGGTGCACAACGCGTCCGCGGATCGATCGAGCCCCTCGTCCCGGTACCCGGCAATCCGCAGCACGAGCCGTCCCACCGGATTTGCCGATCGTCGGCAGTAGTCGAACAGCTCGGCCCACGAATCGTAGCGCGTCGTCATGGTATCCTGACCGAACGCGCTCAGCAGATCGTCGAACAGCGCGATCGGCAGATCGAGCGAGCGGATCGAATGCGCGAGCGCGGCGACGATCAAATCATCGCGATCGCGCGGCGGCTCGGCCGATCGTTCGGCCGCCATGGCCGCGCCGAGCCGCCGCTGCCACGCGTCGAGCCGCTCGAGCCGGTCGGCGGCGGGCGCCGTGCCCTCGTCGGCGATGTCGTCCGCGCGGCGCGCGTACGCGTAGACCGCGGCCACGTGAGGGCGCATCGGCGGAGGCAGAAGGCGCGAGGCCACGGGAAAATTCTCGTAATGCGACCGGGCCAGCGCCTCGCACGCCGCGTAGGCCCGCGCGAGGTCGGGATGTGATGACGGCGTGATGGGGTGACGAAGTGAAGGAGCGAGGGCAGGCGGCGACACGTCGCCGTCACGTTACCACGTCACGCCACCGGCACGTCACTCCCTCTGGCCTTGCAGATGCGTGACGTTTTCGCCGCCGCGGCCGCTTTCATTCTGCTCCTCGTCGCGGCCAGCCTGGCGACGACGCTGCAGACGTATCGCCGGCGGCGGCTGCGCGCGCGCGACTCCGAGCGGGCCCTGGGGCGCACGATCATCGCCGAGATCCCGGCGGGCGACGGCCTGGTCCTGTTCAGCGAGGACGCGGTGCGGTTTTACCACGGCGAGCGCTCCATCGACAAAGATCTCGTCGTCGCGGCTCGAGTGCTGATCAACGGCTCGCCCATCGCGGCCTGCGTGTCGCGCCGGCATCCCGGCGAGGCGCTGAGGCAGGCCACGAGCTTCGAGGATCGGCCGGACGGCATTGAGCGCGACCGGTGGGACGTCGCCATCGAGACGGCGACAGGAACGGTGCTCGTCGAGTGCGGCGCAATTCGCGAGCGCGTATCCCAGGAGCTTGCGCGGTCGGTGTTCGACGCGGTGAAACGCGATCTGGAGCGGAGAGATCGCTGAATTTGGAATTTGGAATTCAGAATTTGGAATTCGGTCACGCATTCCAAATTCCAAATTCCAAATTCTTACTTCTTAATTTCACCACTCTGTCTCCGTCACTCCCGCGCGGTGATTGATGACCCGTGCGAGGACGAAGAGCAGGTCGGACAGGCGATTCACGTACCGGAGCAAGACCGGATCGATCGGCGGATGGAGCGCGACGATGCGGCGTTCCGCGCGACGGCAGACGGTGCGTGCGACGTGGAGCGCCGCGCCGGCGGAGGTGCCTCCAGCCAGAATGAAGCGGCGAAGCGGCGGCAGTTCTTCCTCGAGCCGATCGATCAGCTCTTCGAGCCGGACGATATGGGCGTCGTCGATCACCGCTTTGGTGACGCGCGGGGCCAGCCTGTCGGAAGGATCGGCGAGCTGGGCTCCGAGGGCGAACAGATCGCGTTGGAGCGCGAGGAGCTCCTCGTCCAGCGTGGGATCGAGCGATGACGCGCGGACAAAGCCGAGCCAGGCGTTGAGCTCGTCGACCTCGCCATAGGCGTCGACGCGCGCGTCGTCTTTGCGAGCGCGTGTGCCGTCGAAGAGCGACGTCTCGCCGGCGTCGCCCGTGCGCGTGTAGATTTTCACGGGACGGATTATACGAAATGGCCGTCAGGAAGAAGGTCCGCCGCGCGCTGCCGCTCCCGGTGCCATCCGATCGCCGCCGGTTCCGCCGCCGCCTGCTGTCGTGGTACCGGCGTCACGGCCGCGATCTGCCCTGGCGGAAGACCGACGACCCGTACCATATCCTGGTGTCCGAGATCATGCTGCAGCAGACGCAGGTCGACCGGGTGCTGCCGAAATACGCCGAGTGGCTGGACAAGTACCCGTCGATGGCGGCGCTGGCGGCGGCGCCCGAGCGGGAGGTGACCGAGACGTGGTACCCGCTGGGCTACAACATCCGTCCACGCCGTCTCCAGTCAATCGCGCGCGAAGCCGTCGCGAGCTACGGCGGTCGGCTGCCGCCAGACGAAGCGACGCTGCTGTCGTTCAAGGGCATCGGGGCTTACACGGCAGGAGCCATTCGCAGCTTCGCGTTTCGCGAGCGCGCGGCGATTGTCGACACGAACGTCGCGCGGGTGCTCTTCCGCGTCTTCGTCGCCGAGGGCGATCCGAAGAGCCCCTGGATGAAGCGTCATCTCTGGACGCTGTCCGAAACACTCGTGCCGTCGCGTCACGTGTTCGATTTCAATCAGGCGTTGATGGATTTCGGTGCGATGGTCTGCGTCGCGCGGAATCCGAAGTGCCTCATCTGCCCGATGGCAAAGAGCTGCCGGGCCTATCCGTTCGCTCCGGGCACATGACGACGATTGTCGTCGCCGCCGCGGTCGTCGAGCGGGACGGCCGGTTTCTGGTCACGA
The DNA here is from genome assembly GCA_003222535.1 of Acidobacteriota bacterium. Taxonomy (GTDB): domain Bacteria; phylum Acidobacteriota; class Vicinamibacteria; order Vicinamibacterales; family CAVVIG01; genus QHWJ01. The sequence continues at coordinate 55,786 of QHWJ01000345.1, forward strand.
AACGGCCGAAGGGCGCCCACCTCGAGGGATGCTGGGAATTCCCCGGTGGCAAATGCGACGCCGGCGAGGCGCTCACTCTGTGTCTCGCGCGCGAGCTTCTCGAGGAGCTCGACGTCAACGCTCGAATCGGCGAGGAACTGCTTACGACGACTTACACGTATCCGGAGCGCGCCGTCCAGCTGCATTTCTTCCGTTGCGAGCTGTTCGCGGAGCCGCGGCCTCAGCTCGATCAGGAGATGCGGTGGGTACCTCGCGAGGAGTTGGCGGCGCTCGAGTTTCCTCCGGCGGACGCCGAGTTGATTCGCAGGCTGATGCAGGTCTGAGCCACTCGGACGGTCTGGAGACCGTCCCCTACCGTCTAAATGCAACCACGAAAACACGAAGATCCACGAAGAACGCGAAGAAGACTTTGTACAAAGAATTCTTCTTCGTGATCTTCGTTGGCTTTCGTGCCTTCGTGGTTGTATTTGGACTCTCCGGTAGGGGACGGTCTTCCGCCTTCGCGTAAAGCTTCGGCGGACCGCCGTAGCCCTGGCGGAGGCGGTCAGACCGTCCCGGCAGTGACGAACGGCAGCGTCGTGACTTCCGCGCTCGCGTCTGCGACTGTCAGCTTCGTTCCGGGCTCGACGAAATCGCGGTGCACGTACCCGAGCGCGATCGGCCGGTTCAGCGCCGGCGACCGCGTGCTGCTCGTCACCCGGCCGACCTCGCGATCGCCGCTGCGAATCACGGCACCGGGTGCCGGCACCTGCCGGCCGTCGATCAGCAGACCGACCAGCTTGCGCGCCACGCGGCCATGCCCGCGGTGCAGCACGCGGATCACGACCTCCTGCCCGACGTAGCAGCCTTTCGTGAAGCTGATGGCGCGCGACTCGATGCCGGCCTCGAGCGGGATCGTGTCATCGCCCATGTCGCGGCGAAACAGCGGCACGCCCGACTCGATGCGGATGGCTTCGGCGGCCGGCTCGTCGGCCTCCACGACGTCAACGGCGCCGAGCGCCGTTTTGAGCGCGCCGGCCTGCTCGCGTTCCACGTACACGTCGTAGCCGGGTTCGCCGGTGTCGGTGACGCGCGCGACAATCGCGGTGCCGCCGCCCCAGGGCGCACGAAGATTGCCGTGCTCCGCGAGATCGCGCAGCCGCTCGGCGGAGAGACCCGTCACGACGCCTGCAATCGCCTGCGCCGCCCGAGGGCCGACCACCGCGATCTGCGCAAACGTGTCCGTCGCGTCGCCGAGCTGCACGTCTTCCGTGAAGATGAACTGATCGAGCTTCGCCAGCACGCCGTCCTTGACGTCGCCGGCCATCGTCAACAGCATGACGTCGCCGAGCTCGTAGACATGAAGATCCGCGATCATCCGGCCCTGCGCGGTGAGATACGCGGCGTAGCAGCCCTGCCCCGCCTTCAGCGCGACGACATCGTTGGTGAGGAGGCCCTGGAGATACGCCGCGCGGTCCGCGCCGGACACCACGATCCGTCCGCGACCGGACCGATCGATGAGCGCCGCGCGGTGACGGGCGGCGTCGTACGCGGCGGGGGAAACAGCTGGAATCATGATGCTATGCTGAAGGCATGCCGACGTCCCATTCTATCCGCGCGATGCTGGCCGCGCTGGCCCTGCCGCTCGCCGCCGCGGCCCAGCAGCCGCCGGTCCCGCCGGCGCTGCAGGAAGCGGGCGCGACGAGCTTCACGATCTTCCTTGGTGGCGCGCCGATCGGAACGGAACAGATCGCGGTCAACCGCCTGGCGGCCGGCTGGACGATCGCCAGCACCGGACGACTGGGCGCGCCGATCGACATCGTCGCCCGGCGCCTGCAGGTGCGATACACACCGGAGTGGCGGGCCGTCGAGCTCACGCTCGATGCCACGGTCAGAGGACAGGCGCAAACCATCCGGACAGTCGTCGAAGGCACGACGGCGAAGAGCGACCTCGTCGTGGCCGGACAGGCGACCGGGAAGACCGATACGGTCGATCCGGATGCGCTTCTGCTGCTGCCGACCGGCTTTTTCAGTCCATATGAAGCCCTCGCCGCGCATTTGAGGACGGCCGCGGCCGGCAGCGAGATGCCCGTGTACCTCGTGCCCCAGGGGTCGATCCGGGTGCGCATCGGCGAGTCATCCGGCGAACAGATTCAGACGGCGGCACGAATGGTTACGGCGCGGCGCACGCACATCACGCTGGTGCTGACGGCCGCTCAGATCGATGCGGATCTCTGGACCGATGACGCCGGCCGGATGATCCGGTTCAGCGTCCCCGCGCAATCGCTCGAAGTCGTGCGGGAGGACATCGCCGCGGTCTCGTCGCGCAGCGTGACCATCTCGAGGCCGAACGACGAGCAAGTGAATATTCCGAGCAATGGATTCTCCCTCGTCGGCACGCTGTCGAGGCCGGCGCAGGCGGGCGGCACGCGTCTGCCCGCCGTCGTGCTGGTCGGCGGCAGCGGACCTGCCGATCGCGACAGCGTCGTGTTCGGCGTCCCGGTTCTCGGCCAGATCGCCGGAGCCCTCGCCGACGCCGGTTTCATCGTCGTCCGTTACGACAAGCGCGGCATCGGGCAGAGCGGCGGCCGCGCCGAGTCGGCCTCGCTGGCCGATTACTCGGAGGATGTGCGCGCGACGATCAAGGTGCTGGCGGACCGGAAGGACGTGGATCCGAAGCGCATCGCCGCGATCGGCCACAGCGAAGGCGGGCTCGTCGCGTTGATGGCCGCGGCAAAGGACAAGCGCATCGGGGCCGTCGGCCTGATCGCCACGCCGGGAATCACCGGCGCCGACATCGTGCTCGCGCAGCAGCAGCGGTTGCTGAGCCGCATGAAGCTGACGCCCGAGGAGAAGCAGGCGAAGGTGGACGCGCAGAAGAAAATCCATGAGGCGGTGATGACCGGGAAGGGGTTGGAGCTGCTGCCGCCTGACGTGCGACGCAGCGTCGACAACGCGGAGTTCCAGAGCCTGCTCATGAGCGATCCGGCGAAGCTTGTGCAGGACGTGCGGCAGCCGCTGCTCGTCGTGCAGGGCGAGCTCGATACGCAGGTCGAGCCCGAGAACGCCGACAAGCTCGAGGCGCTCGCGCGGAAACGCAAGAACGCGCCGCCCGTCGAGGTCGTGAAAGTGCCCGGCATCAACCATTTGCTCGTGCCGGCGACGACCGGCGAAGCCGACGAGTACGGCACGCTCAAGGACAAGCAGGTCAGCCAGGTGGTCACTCAGGCGATCGTCACGTGGCTCAAGAAGACGCTCCCGACGCGCTGACGCACCCCTGCCTTGAACGTGCGCTCGATCTCGCGCGCGAGTACATCGCTTCTCGATCCGCTCGTCCCGTCTGGCCGACGACCACTCTCGACGAGCTCCGCGGCGCGCTTGGGGGTCCGCTGGCCGCCGATCCGATCGACTCCACGGCCGTCATCGAGGCGCTCGCCCGCTGGGCAGAGCCCGGGCTCGTGACGACCACCGGACCCCGCTACTTCGGCTTCGTGACCGGCGGCGCCCTGCCGGCGACGGTCGCGGCCGAGTGGCTCACCGCGGTCTGGGATCAGCCGGCGGGTCTCTACGTCCTCTCCCCCGCCGCGGCCGTCGTCGAAGAGGTGGCCGGGGCGTGGCTGATCGCTCTGCTCGGGCTGCCGGAGGGAGCCAGCGTCGGCTTCGTCACGGGCTGCCACATGGCGAACTTCACGGCGCTCGCGGCGGCACGTCACGAGCTGCTGCGCCGCGCCGGCTGGGATGTCGAGGCGGACGGTCTGCAGGGCGCGCCCCTGCTGCGCGTCATCGTCGGCGACGAAGTGCACGTGTCGGTAGTCGGCGCGCTGCGGATGCTCGGGATCGGCTCGCGTCAGGTCGTCCGCGTTGCGGCCGACGATCAGGGACGGATACGGCCGGACGCGCTCGCCGCCGCGCTCGACGGCGGCCAGGTTCGCGGAAGTCCAACGATTGTCTGCGCGCAGGCGGGCAACGTGAACACCGGAGCGTTCGATCCGATCGACGCGATTGCCGACATCACGACCCGATACAAGGCCTGGCTGCACGTCGACGGCGCGTTCGGCCTGTGGGCGGCTGCGAGCGGGGCGCTGAAGCACCACGTCCGCGGCGTCCAGCGCGCCGACTCGTGCGCGACCGACGCGCACAAGTGGCTGAACGTACCGTACGACTCCGGCCTGGTGTTCGTCGCGCATCCGGCTGCGCATCGCGCGGCGATGAGCCTCAGCGCGGCGTATCTCGTGCGATCGCCGGATGAGCCGCGCGAACCAATGGACTGGACACCCGAGGCGTCTCGCCGCGCCAGAGGGTTTGCGGTGTATGCCGCGCTGCGCTCGCTCGGGCGGAGCGGTGTGGAGGATCTTGTCGATCGCTGCTGCCGGCTGGCACGTCGCTTCGCGGATCGCCTCCGCGAAGCGCCGGCGATTGAGATCCTCAACGACGTCGTGTTGAACCAGGTGCTCGTCCGTGTCGTACCGCCGAACGCTGACGCGGACGCTGCGACACGCGAGACGCTGCGGCTCGTGCAGGAAGAACGCGTCTGCTGGCTCGGCATCACCCGCTGGCACGGCAACGACGCGATGCGAATCTCGGTTTCAAACTGGTCGACGACCGAAGAGGACATCGATCGCTCGGCCGAGTCGATTATCCGGGCCGCACGTCTTCAGGGCTGAAGAGCGAATCCCTGGACGGCCCGCAGCGCGTCCTCGTACCGCAGAGCCTCGATCGGATCGAGCCGGGACGCTTTGAGGGCGGGCAGCAGGCCGCTGACGAGGCCGACGATCATCAGGATCGCCGACGTGATCGCCACGAGTTGCACCGACAGCACGAGGTGGATATCGGTCACCCGGCTGGCGTCGTCCAGGAGCTCGGCGAGAAACGGCCGCGGGCTGAGCAGCCACACGAGCCCCCACGACACCGCGATGCCGACGCCGCCGCCGGCAAACGTCGTCGCCAGGCCCTCGAGCAGGAACTGAAGCAGAATCTCCCGGCGCTTCGCGCCAAGCGCCTTGCGCACGCCGATCTCACGCGTTCGCTCCTGGACGTTCACGAACATGATGTTCATGATCCCGACGCCGCCGATGGCGAGCGTGAGAACGCCGATTCGACAGCTGGACGAGGGCCGGACACCGGAAGTTCAACACAACGGCCGGCACCTCCCGGCTTTTCAGCTGTCGCTGAACCTTGAGAGCTGAGACGCGGGAACGTTTAACCGCGGACCACGCTGGTTCGACGAGCTCACCATGAGGCGCTCATCCTGAGCCCTTCGACTCGCCGCTCATCCTGAGCCTGTCGAAGGATGAGCCGCTCGCTCAGGACAGGCCTGTCGAAAGCCAGACTTTCACCACGGGCTGTTAAGATACGCGTCAATGTGGATCCTGCGGAGCGCCGAGACCGAGACGACGTTTCGCCTGCGATCCGGCGCCGTCAAGACCGTCGGCCGCGCGCCGCGCGCCGACTTCGTCGTCCATGCCGCCCTTGTCTCGCGCCTGCACTGCCGGCTGACCGCCACCGACGACAATCTCGAAGTGGTGGATCTGACGAGTACGAACGGCACGTTCGTCAACAACAGACGCGTCGAAAAGGCGCATCTGTCGGCGGGCGATCGTCTTCGCGTGGGACGCGTGGAGTGGATCGTCATGGCTGAGGGCTGAGGGCTGAGGCAGCTCGTCATGGCCGAGGGCTAATGGCTTATGGCAATGGTGGATGGTTCCGTCTTTCGGCCATCAGCCATCAGCCATGACAAGAAACGGATTGGTGCGGCGCTCGTGGCCGATGGTGGTGTCGGGTCCGTGTCCCGGATGAACGATGGCATCGTCGCCGAACGGGAAGAGGACCGTGCGGATCGAGGAGATCAGCGTGTTGAAATCGCCTCCCGGCAGATCCGTGCGGCCGATCGCGCCGGCAAACAGCGTGTCGCCGACGAACAGCTCCTTCGCCGTTCGGCCTTTTTTGCCGACCTGGAGACAGACGCCGCCGGGGCAATGACCCGGCGTGTGGTGCGGCCGCACTTCGCAGGCGCCGAACACGATGACGTCGCCCGGCGTGTAGAACACGTCGATCGGCGGCTGGGGCTCGACCGTCAGGCCAAACATCGCCCCCGACTCGACGGCGCGCTCGTAGAGAAACAGATCGTCCCGATGCAGGTAGACGGGCGCGCCGAGGAGTCGCTTCGCGGCCGCCACGCCGGTGACGTGATCGACGTGGGCGTGGGTCAGCAGAATGTGCCGGATCGCCAGCGCGTTGCGCCCGGCGAACGCCAGCAGGCCTGCCACCTCGTCGCCGGGATCAACGAGCACGGCGTCCCTGGTCTCTTCACAGCCGACCACGAAGCCGTTCTTGAAGAATGGGCCGACGGCCTGACTCTCAATTATCATGGTCGCCGATGATCTTAGCCGTACTCGACGACCTCATGTTCACCTCGAAGATCAAGACCGCCGCGAGCCAGCTCGGCGTGGCGGTCACGTTCGCGCGATCCGCTGACGCGGCGCTCGGTGAGATGCGAAAGGCATCGCCGACGCTGGTGATCTTCGACCTCAATAACGCCCGCATCGATCCGCTTGGCATCGTCGCGATGATGAAACAGGATGCGGCGCTGGCGTCCATTCCCACGATCGGATACGCGTCTCACGTGCAGACCGAGATCATTGCGGCCGCGCGTCAGGCGGGCGTCGGCGAAGTGATGGCGCGGTCCGCCTTCACGCAACAGATCGGCGAGATCCTGGGAGGGCACCGCTGAAGCGGCGCCCCACGTACCGCTGACGCGGCGTCCAACAGGGTGACGCAGCCGATGACGCTCGTCGACGTGTTTCGCGCCCGCAAGCGGATTGCGCCGCACGTCCGACCGACGCCGCTCCTGCGATGCGTTCAACGCGGTGATGGCCCGGCTCGAGCGGCCGGGCGGCGCGCCTCCGCAGCTGGTCACCGCGTCGGCCGGCAATCACGGCCGCGCGCTCGCCGCGGCCGCCGAAACGTTCCGTCTCCCGCTGATCGTCTTCACGCCTGCCGACGCGCCGAAAACGAAGCTGGAGGCCATCCGGCGCCATGGCGCCGAGTTGCGCGCCGACGGCCGTGACTACGACGATGCCGAGCGGCGTGCGAAAGCCTTCGCGACCGACGCCGGCGCCGCGTTCATTTCGCCCTACAACGACGCCGACGTCATCGCCGGCGCGGCGACCGTCGCGCTTGAAATCTTCGAAGATGCGCCCGGCACCGATGCGCTGGTCGTGCCCATCGGCGGCGGGGGGTTGATCAGCGGCGTCGCGACCGTGGCCAAAGCCATCGAGGCGCGCACCGAAGTGATTGGGGTCGAGGCGGACGTGTCGTGTGCATTTCAGACGAGCGTTCGGGCCGGCCGTCTCGTGGAGATCGTGCCGGGCGCCACGCTCGCCGACGGCCTCGGCGGCAACCCTGACCCCGAAACGATCACCTTCGCCTTCATCCAGCGGCTCGTCGATCGCATCGTCACCGTCAGCGAGGACGACCTGTCAGCCGCGATCGCCGGCCTCGCGGCGACAGAACATCTCGTGGCCGAAGGCGCGGGCGCCGCCGGGGCCGCGGCACTGGTCGGGAAACGCATCGATGTCCGCGGCCGCCACGTTGCGGTGATCGTGTCGGGCGGCAATATCGATCGGGCGCGGCTCGCATCGCTGCTGAGCAACGACGCTTCTCAATCCGCCGAGTGACGCGAGCGGTCGGTCCGCGACTCAGGGCTTGACAACAACACGGTTGATCCAGGCGGCTCCGCGCATTGTGGAGATGGGCGGCAATCGTGCGAAACGGTCCGCCGTCCTATTCCGGGAACGCCATATTGGTTCGAACCTTCGTCGGTCACCGCGAGCGAGGCGAAGAGCGAGTTCGGGCGCGTTTTGGAGATGGCCGTCCAGGGCGGCGCCGTTGTGATCACGAAGCACGACGCCCCCAAGGCCGTGCTGATCTCGGTTGAGGATTTCAACGCTCTATCGCGGGCGACCGAGACGAGGCTTGATACATTGAGCCACGAATTCGACGCGCTTCTTGCTCGAATGCAGACACCCAGAGCGCGGTTGGGAATGAAATCGGCGTTTTCAGCCTCAGCGAAACAGTTAGGAAAGGCTGCGGTAGCGGCGGCTCGAAGGCGTGGCTAAGGGCCGGGGATCAGGGTGCTGGAGCGCGTCATCACCGCAGAGGCCAACGAGCATCCGCAGTCAGAGGCCTGCGTCCCGTGGTGGAGTTTTTCGAAAACTGTTCTCGCTGCCGCGGCGCTGGTCCTCGTCAGCCGGCGCCGCATCGATCTCGACGGGCCGATCGCCGGCGCGCCATACACGCTCCGACAGCTGCTGCAGCACACTTCAGGGCTTCCTGATTACGGCCCGATTCCCGAGTACCACGCTGCGGTTGCTGCGCGCGAGCAGCCGTGGTGCGTCGATGAGCTGCTTCGTCGCGCGAACGCGTCGACGCTGCTCTTCAAGCCCGGCGAGCGATTCGCCTACTCGAACATCGGCTACTTGTTTGTACGCCAACTGATCGAGCGCGTGGCCGATGCCAATCTGAACACCGCGCTCAGGGCGCTGGTCTTCGATCCACTGGGGATCGAGGGCGCGTTCGTCGCGAGCACCGTGGAGGAGTTTGACCGGATCGTCTGGAGGAACGCCCGCGGGTACGACCCGCGCTGGGTGTATCACGGGTGCGTCATCGGATCGCTGTGGTGGGCGGCGGTCTTTCTTCATCGCCTGATGCACGGTGAGCTGCTAGGTCCGGAACCCAAGCGCGCCATGCTCGAACCGCGCCCCTACGACGCGGACGGAGATCCGCCGCCCGGCTACGGGCTCGGAGTAATGTGTGAGGATAGCGCGCGCGGCCGTCTTGCCGGCCACGCGGGCTCTGGTCCCGGCAGTACGGTTGTTGTGTTCTCGTTTCTCGATCTGACGACGCCGAGGACGTTAGCAGCGGCAGTGGATGTCGACGACCCCGACACGTTCCCGAAACTCATCGAACATCTTGGAACGCTCGTTTAACCGCAGGGCGAGGCGTCGTCCGTGCATCTATGTGCTCGCTGGAACGAACGGCGCCGGCAACAGCAGTGTAGCCGGCGCGATGTTCCGCCAATCCGGCGCAGACTACTTCAATCCTGACGAAGCGACAGGGCGGATTCTGGCCGGCAATCCAGGCATTTCGACGGCGGAAGCCAACAGTGCTGCCTGGCACGAGGGGAAGCGGCTTCTGGAATACGCAATTGCCGAACGTCTGGACTTCGCACTCGAAACCACGCTTGGAGGACATACCATCACCGCGCTTCTCCAGAAGGCGTTGGCGGCGGGAATCGAGGTGCGCATTTGGTTCGTGGGACTGAGCAGTCCCGAGCTGCATATCGCGCGTGTTCGAGCGAGGGTTGCTCGAGGCGGACACGATATCCCGGAAGAGAAGATTCGTGAGCGCTACGACCAGAGTCGGATCAATCTGATTGAGTTGATGCCGAAAGTCACCGAGCTGAGAGTTTACGACAACAGCACTGAAGCGGATCCACACGCTGGCCGACCTCCCCAGCCGATGCTGATCCTTCACCGAGCCGAGCGGAAAATGGTCGAGATGATTGACCTGCCCAAGACACCTGATTGGGCCAAGCCTCTGGTCGTCGCAGCGATCAAGCTTGTCAAATGAGCTCACGTTCGCCTGACCGATGACGAACGCCGCACGTTGGAACAGCGTGCCGACCAGGAAGCACGAACCGTCAGCAATACGTTCGCAAGCAGTTGCGGGACGTGCTCAGCAAGGAAGGAGCGTTACGTGCCTGAGCGGCACGTTGGACTTCGGAGATGCTACGCT
>QHWJ01000346.1:0-59005 GCA_003222535.1 Acidobacteriota bacterium
GCAGGCCACTACGGTCATCGGACCGATCTGGCCACGCTGCGCGGCCGCCACTCGATGTCGCTCAAGGGCACCACTCTGGCCGGCCTGATCAAGATCGCCGCGGCGCTGAACTTGAGCTCCCGTCCGTTGCGGCTGGAGCTCGAAGCGTTGGGCCGCCTCCGGCTTCCCGCCATCCTGCATTGGGACCTGAACCACTTCGTCGTGCTCATCGAGGTCAAGCGGCAGGCCGCCATCATCCTGGACCCGAGTCTGGGACGCCGAACAGTCAGTCTGCAGGAGCTCTCCACGCACTTCACGGGCGTGGCCCTGGAGCTCCTGCCGAACGAGCAGTTTCGTCCTCGCACGGAGCGGCGCGAAATGACGCTCCGGCAGCTCGTCGGACGGGTACCCGGCATGGGTGGGGCGTTGACGCGCCTGTTCCTGCTCGGCGGGGTCCTCCAGGTGTTTGCCATCCTGAGCCCGCTGTTCATGCAGCTGGTTCTCGACCACGCAGTCGTGGCGGGGGATCGAAACCTGCTCACGCTACTGGCTCTTGGCTTCATGCTCCTGTCGTCTATCCAGGTCGGCGTGTCCCTTCTGCGCGCGTGGGCGGGGTTGCACCTGGACACGAACCTCAACCTGCACCTGCTGACGCGGCTGTTCGGCCACCTCGTGCAGCTTCCGATGTCCTACTTCTCCCGCCGGCACGTGGGTGACGTCGTCTCCCGGTTCGAGTCGCTGAATGCGATTCGCCGTACGGTGACGACGACGTTCCTCGATGTCCTCGTGGACGGGCTGATGGCGATGGCCACGGCCGCGATGATGTACATCTACAGCGCAAAGCTGGCGCTCATTGTGTGCGGCGCGACGGCGCTCTACGCGGTGCTGCGCGTGGCGCGCTACCGGCCGCTGAGGGAAGCCTCTGAAGATCAGATCGTCTGTGCGGCCAAACAGCAGACCAATTTCCTGGAGACCGTCCGGGGCATGCAGAGCGTGAAGCTCTTCAACCGGGAGCTCCAGCGCGGGCTGCTCTACCAGAACCTGGCGGTCGACTCGTTCAATGCCGGCATCCGCGTTCAGCGGCTGCTCATGCTGTTCACGGCCTTGAATGGGCTCCTGATCGGTGCGGAGAACATCGCGGTGATCTGGCTCGGCGCGGGTCTCGTGCTCGACCAGGCGTTCTCGGTCGGCATGCTGTTCGCGTTCATCTCGTACCAGCTTCAATTCACGAGCCGGATGTCGAGCCTGATCGACGCCGCGATCGATTTCAAGATGCTGGAGCTGTTCACGAAGCGGGTTGCTGATATTGCGCTCACTCCACCGGAGGTCGAGTTGGCGGGCGTGGATGCGCCGCTTGCGCCCATGCGCTGGGACATCGAAGTCCGCCACCTTGGTGTGCGGTATGCCGAGTCGGAACCCTTCGTGCTGCGAGACATCAGCCTCCAGGTGCGGGAAGGCGAGTCGGTGGCCGTGGTCGGGCCCTCGGGTTGCGGGAAGACGAGCTTGCTGAGAGCGATACTGGGGCTGGTGCCTGTCGCTGAGGGCGAGATCCTCATCGGTGGCGTCAGCCTCGCTCGGCTTGGCACGGCCCGTTGTCGCGGCCTGATCGGCACGGTGATGCAGGAGGACACGCTGTTTTCCGGCTCGATCGCCGAAAACATCACGTTTTTCGATCCGGCTCCTGAAACGGCGCGCGTGGAGGCATGCGCCAGGATGGCCGCGATCGACGAGGACATCGAGGCCATGCCGATGGGCTACCATACCCTCGTCGGCGACCTCGGGTCGGTGCTTTCAGGAGGGCAGAAACAGCGTGTGCTGCTCGCGCGCGCGCTCTACAAGCAGCCGAAGATCCTGTTGCTCGACGAGGCCACCAGTCACCTGGATCTCGCCCGCGAAAAACAGGTCAGCGGCGCCATCAGCCGGCTCGCGCTGACGCGCGTCATCGTCGCCCACCGGCCCGAGACAATCGCGTCGGCCGACCGCGTCATCCATCTGGCCGCCGCGACACCTCAGACGAACGTCGCGCACGACGTGCCGCGCGTCAGCGGCCGCTCGCGCTGAACGCAGGCGGGGATCGAGATATATGGCGCGAGTCACAGGCGTTCTCCTCGCGCCCGGAGGCGCCGCGTCGCCCTGACGAGCTTGCGCCTGGCGCTCACGATGTACGCCTTCGCGCCGCTCGCGTTGTCCAGCTTCAAGAGGCGGGTAATCGCGTCGAGCGGCATGTCGTCCCCGTAGTGCAGCGTGAAGACCGTCCGCTCGACCGGATCGAGCGTGGTGGACAGGAAGTCCCGCAGCCGTTGTCCCTGCCAGCCGCGTTCGGCGAGCTCCTCGGGGCCGGCCTCGAGCGCCGCCACCTCCTCCAGCACCTCCTCCCTGTCCATCGGCGGCCCGCGACGCTTGATCCGGTTCAGCGATTCGTTCCGAGCGATTGCGTACAGCCAGGTGGAAAAGCGCGACGTCCCTCTGAACGAGCCGAGGTGCCGGTGGGCCTGGAGAAAGACGTCCTGCGCGAGGTCCGCCGCGGCGTCCCGGTCGCCCACGAACCGGAGGCACCAACGCGCCACACGCTCGTAGTGTCTCTCGAACAACTCGTTCACGATGACATCCCGTGAGCCGCCGGACTGTCTGGCATGCTCCGCGATCAGCTCCTCGTCCGACAGTGGCCGGGGGATCATGGTCGTGTTTTCAGATGGTGGCCGGCTCGTGAGGGAATCACGACCGCGGCGCTGTCGTCGACCCAAGTTGCCGAGCAATCCACGACTCGAGATCGCTCCGCCTGAAGCGCCATTCATCCCGGTACCGCACCGCAGACAAGACGCACGTCAACGCGACACGCCGCAAGCGCGGATCGGCCAGGAGGCGATCCATGACCTCCTTACTGGTAATCAGATCGCTTTCTTCAGACACAGTCATGAACGTCGACCCCTGGAATGTCGTTGAGATTGCTGCGACAGGCGCGGAAGTGAAAACGAGTAAAAGGGCAGCCTGGCTTAGCAGCCCGTGGTGAAAGTCTGGCTGCATTCGACGGGCGATGCATCCCCGCCCCACCCCAACGCGGCTGCCGCGTTGGGGACCCCGGGGCGCCTCGCCCGTCTCGGTGCGACGCCAGACTTTCACCACGGGCTGCTCGGCGACGCCAGGCGCCGAACGAACGCACGATCACAATGTCAGGTTGAACGGCCGGACTGAGAGGGTTGACCGCAAGGCGGAAACAGTATCTGTTTCTCTCGATCCCTTCGTCTAGGAGCGGACTTCATTCTATCGGATCACCAAGGTGGCGAGAATATTCGGATAGTTCAGATCTCTATGTCCTTCGATATAGCTTCACGCGGTGAGCCGGACAATCCGCGACTACAATGTCAGGGCCGGCCGGCGCGGGAGGAGCGGTGCCTATCAAGATTGTCGTCGCCGACGACCATCCGATTGTTCTGCAGGGGCTTCGACACCTGTTCGAGCGACAGCCGGACTTTCTCGTCGCTGCCTGTTGCGTTGATGCGGACGCTGCGATCGATGCCGTCCGGGCCCATCAGCCTGACGTCGTCATCCTGGACCTGCGAATGCCAGGACGGAGCGGTCTGGACGCTCTGCGGTGTCTCGCGGATCAAAAGCTCACGTGTCGACCGGTGTTGTTGACCGCCGCAATCACACAAGACCAGGTGCTGGAAGCGGTCAAGCTGGGCGCGAGGGGTCTCGTGCTCAAGGAATCGTCGCCGGAAACGCTCGTCGCGTGCGTGAGACGCGTGTACCAAGGCGAGCAATGGATCGACCAGGACACGGTCACACGGGCGTTCCGGACCGTCCTGGACCGGGAAGCGGCCACACGTGAAGCGGCCGAAACGCTCACGACACGGGAGATCGAGATCGTCGGGATGATCGGGCAGGGTGTGCGCAACCGCGTGATCGCCGACCGGCTGTCGATCTCCGAAGGCACCGTCAAAGTTCATCTGCACAATATCTACGAGAAGCTTGGCGTGGATGGGCGCCTGGAGCTTGTCCTGTTCGCCCAGCAAAAGGGTTTGATCTAAGTACTCGATTTCACAATGAAGCAATGCGTCGGCGTAATTACGAAATGCTGTACTCTAAGCGACTACCCCTGTCGAGTCGCCACGGGTATCGCGAACTCGACACGAGAGCCGGCCGAATTGGATTCGACCGCCATCCGTCCTTCGAGCGCCGTCACCCGATCTCGAAGACTCGCGGGCCCCGCATTGCGCTTCACCAGCGCTTCGTGCTCGACCCGCCCGCGAAATGGAAATCCCCTGCCGTCGTCGGACACCACGATCCGCAGCTCGGTGTCGTCTGAATCGATCGATACGGCGACGCGGCTGGGGTGCGCGTGCTTGAGGGCGTTGACGACAGCTTCGTGCACCATCAGGCGAAGGTTCTGTTCGCATGCCTCGGTGAGGGAGAGACCCGGTGGATTGACCTGGACGGCGATCGGGGCTCTCCATTCGACGGCGAGTCGCGAGCACATTTCTTGGAGCCGCTCGGTAATCGGTCCTGATTCGATCGGGGCTCCGGCCTTTGGCTTCAGCTCGTCGATGAAGAGGCGTAACTCCCGCTGTTCAATCGCCAGTGCCCGCTCGATCGCCAATAACCGGGCGTGCGTGTCGGGCTGGGCATCACAGTCATCCGCGATGGCTTGTAATTCCAGGCGGATGCCGGTGAGCGCCTGCAGCACACCGTCGTGAAGATCCCGCGACACCCGGATGCGGTCTTCCCGGACCGCCAGCTCGCGGGCGCGCTCGGCCAGGCACATCTGATCGAGCGAGTTTCCGATCTCGTGTGCCGCGACGTCGACGGCAGGGATGATCTCGGGGATCGCGTTCTCGATACCGGAAAAAAAGACCCGCCCGGCCAGGTGCTCGGTCCGGAACGGCGCCGACGCGAGAGGGCGCGCCGGGAGCCGCGCCACCAGATGGGGATGCAGGGGCTGCCCGCGCCACTCGCTGACCACGCCGCGCTGACTGACGAGAACTCGACCGTTGTCCCGCACCTCAGAGCACAGGAAGGTTGCGCTTTCGAGCTGCTCCGCAACGAGAGGCGTCAGATCGGTCGGCGAATGGCGCGTGATGGGGTCTGTGCTGTTTTCAGTCGCCGCCAGGTAGATCCACGGTTCGTCCTCAGACTCCCACGTGACGACGACGTCGTCGGCTGCGACGACGCTGGCGGCGTGAGCGAGCATCTTTCGGACGCCCGCCGCCAGGTCTGGACCGATCAGGACTGGCCAGCCGCTGACCTTTCGCAACGTTGCGATTGCTGCACGAAGCTCACCAACCGACTTGCGCTCGGCGTCCGCCGCACGCCTGCGAGCCGAGCTCAGCCATGCGGTGGCGAAAGCGACCAGAACAAAAACACCCAGGCGGACCGCGTCGTCGATGCCGATATTGAACGAGTAGCGCGGAGGCACAAAGAAGTAGGCCAACGCAACGGTCGACAGAATGGTCGCAGCCAGAGCAGGTCCGTAGCCGCCATACATGGCTGGAATGACGACCGCGGGGAAGAACAGAATGGAGATGCTCGGTGCTATCCAGTCGTAGATGGCGTAGGTACCGGCGGCGGCAAACATCACGGCGAGCACGGCGCCGAGATAACCGACGAGTCTGGAGGGGGACTGAGACACCATCGGTTTCTGGCCTGGGCGTTCGCGAGTGTTCGGAATCATATCAACATGCCTGCGACGCACGCCACCCGGCGGGTTCGGCAAGCAGTCCGTGGTGCAAGTCCATCGTCGCTCGAATGCAGATGGAGTTGCACCACGGGCTGCTAGCCTTTTCGTGTTCCGCCGATGAGAAGACTGGTGTCTCATCCCAACAGAAAAGACACAATGGTGCCCCCTTGCAGCCTGCACGTTCCTCGGTTAGCCCAGCTTCAGGAAGGGCCATTCGACAGACAGGACCCTGAGAGCCCCGTAGCGGCCGCTATACTCCCATTGATGCGTCTCGGGGACCTGTCGGACCAGGAGTTGCTCGCGGAGTATGCCAAACGGTCCGGCAGCTTACGGGACGCCGTCGTGAACGAGTTGTTCGAGAGACACTACGCGCGTGTGGCGCGTTGGTGCCTCCGGTTCGCGGGCGACCGGGACGCCGCGGCGGACCTCGCACAGGACGTCTTCCTCAAGGCCCATCGGCACCTCGGCTCGTTCAAAGGGGCGTCGCGCTTCTCCACCTGGCTGTACACGATCGTTCGAAACGAATCGCTGAACCGGATCAAAGGTGGCCAGCCGCCAACCGACAGCGAGGATGTGCTGGGGCAGATGGCGGCGCTCGGGGCCGGCCCCGAGGAGCTCGCCGCACGCGGCAGGCAGGGGCAACGGCTGCGCGACTTCCTGTCCACGACCCTCGATCGAGTCGAGCGCACGGTCTTCACGCTGCACTACGGGGACGACATGCCGCTCGATGCGATTACCCGGCTTTTGAAGCTTGACAACGCGAGCGGCGCGAAGGCGTACATCGTGAGCGCCAGGCGCAAGCTCGTCAGGGCGACGCGGCGCCTCAGGGCGCGAGGAGAAGAACTGTGAAATCAAAGAGCAGCGACCAGACCGTTCTCAAGCGGATGCTCCAGGCGACCGCCGACTGCATCCCGGTGGAACGATTCGGCGAAACGCGAACTGCCGCCGAGAACGAGCACGTGAACGGTTGCGCGCGATGCCAGACCGACATCGCGCTGTGGCAGGAGTTCAACGATGCGGCGCCGGTGCCAGACGAAGGCGCTGCCGTGCAGTGGGTCGTCGCCGAGTTGCGCCGGCGTCGCCAGGCGCCGCTGCCGGCACGCGCATCCGGCGGCATGTGGCGATGGCTGCTGCCGAGCACCGGCCGACTGGTGACCGCCGCCGCCGCGCTGGCCGGCGTCGTGACCATCGGCTACGTGATGCGGGATGGTGAGCCGGCCGTTCGGGAACTGCAGAATGCACCGCAGGTCTACCGGACCGCGCAGGTGCAGGTCGTCGCGCCGGTGGGTGACATCGCCGCGCCGCCGCGTGCGCTCGAATGGGTCGCGGTCAGCGGCGCGGTCGGCTACGATGTCGACGTCCTGGAAGTGGACGGGACCATCCTGTGGCGCGGGACGTCAGCGACCTCTCGGATCGACCTCCCCTCCTCCGTGCTCGCCCAGCTCGTTCCGGGCAAGACGGTGTTATGGGAAGTCCGGGCACGGAGCGCGTCGGGTGCGACCGTCGCCAATTCAGGCACTCAGCGGTTTCGCGTGGAACTGAAGAAGCTCTCAACGAGTTTCAGATAGAGATGAACAAGATTCCCGTGTTCATCGGTATTTGTCCGGGCTGTCACCACGCTCGGCTGAAGCGTTCGCGCTCCATCTGGGACCCTGGGATCTCCCTGGCGAGAGAGCCGGCCTCCTCGCCGCGTCGATTGGCAGATTTTAGTCTGCCTGACTGGTGACATTAGTCTTCCGTTTTTTGGACAACGTTACCTCGGGGGCGAAATAATTCATCCGAGGAGTGACTTAATGCCTTATCGTAAGCGTGACATTAAATTCCTCGGAAGCTCGATGATGCTCTAGTTGACGGACAACACATCGAGGACCTGGGATCCTTCCCTTACGAATTGAGAGAGACATGATTAAAACTCCGGCGTTCTTCCGCGTCGCTGCCGCAGCGGCCCTCGCGGTGGCGCTCGCACCGGTTGCGGTTCGAGCAGCCCTGCCGCTCGCCGCTGCAGCCGTGCCGTTGGTTGCCGGCGTGGAGCTCGGCATTCGCAACGTGTCGGCGCCCGCAGGCGGCACTGCACAGGTGCAAGTGGCCGTCACCGAGCCGAAGCCGATCTCGACCGGGGACTTCGGGTTCGACTTCGGCGATTTCGCCGGAATCGCTTTGTTCAGCCCCGGGAGTGACGCGCTGGGCGTGGCGGTGGCGCAGGGCGATTTCCTGACGGTGTCCATCGTCTCGCCGGCGGCGACGTTGGGGACCGATCTCGACGCGCCGTTTCTCACCGTGTCGAAGCGGATCCCGGCGACTGCGCCGGCCGGCACGACGTTCCCCATTGGGTTTCTCGGTGCTGGCCTTCGGCTGCTCGATCCGTCGGGAGCAGTATATCTGGCGACCGCGAATCCCGGATCCGTCCAAGTGGCACCCGGCCCCTCGATCGACACAGTCAGGCCCGGCAGCGCCGACCTGACGGAGGGGAGCGTCGTCAGGCTCACGGGACAGGGCTTCACGCCTCGCACGAAAGTGCGCTTCGATGAAACGCTGTTGGCGGATGTCCAATACGTCGACTCGCAGCACATCGACGTGGTGCTCGCGAGCCCGGTGCGGATGCATGGTTTGAGGATCAAGGCCGAGAACCCGGACGGCTCGCGGACGAGGTATTACTCCTACGAACGCACCCAGCGCCAGGGCACCAGCGCGGACCCAATCCTTCGTAACGTCGTACCGCTGTTTTCTTCCCGGCCGGGCACCGACGACACGCTCGTCGACATCGCCTCGGTTCCCACGGGGCTCGCACTTCAGAATCTCGAAACCACACCCGCGCTCGTTCACGTGGAGCTGCTCGCGCCCGACGGGAAAGCCCTCGCCGCGACGAATCTGCTCCTCCAGCGCCAACACTTCGTCGTCAGTGAGATCTCGGAGCTCTTCAACATCCAGTATGCGCCGTCGATGGTGGTTCGTGTGACCTCTCACAAGCCGATTCAGGTGATGGGTGTCGCGATCGATCCCTCGGGTGACGTCACACCGGTCGTCCCGCGAAACAACGCTGCTGCGCCAGGTCTGGATCCGAGTGCACTGCCGCCAGGTCTGGATCCGAATGCACTGCCGCCAGGTCTGGATCCGAATGCGCTGCCGCCAGGTCTGGATCCGAATGCACTGCCGCCAGGTCTGGATCCGAATGCGCTGCCGCGAGGTCCGGATCCGAGTGCACTGCCGCCGGGTCCGGATGCGAGTGCACTGCCGCCGGGTCCGGATGCGAGTGCCGTCGCACCAGGTCCGGATCCGAGTGCAGTCGCGCAAAGCCCAGGGCCGATTGCAGGCTGACCATTCGATGGGAGTGAGCCTGGCGTGCGCGCCGCTTCACGGCTCGGATTGATTGCAGATCGCGGGTTGGAACCTGCAATCTCGTCACGTCACGCTGACCGCGCGGCGCGATAGGATGGCAACGGTTGGCATCAGCAGCCGTGGTGAAAGTCTGGCTCAGTCCGCCAGACTTTCACCACGCACACCTTATTCTTCTGCAGCCCTTGTAACGAAGCTTCGCCTCAAACCGCCGAGTGACGACGAGCGGTCATCCGCGAATCTTCGTTACCAGGCGGCCGTTGCGCGGCCGCTAAAACAGCTTCTAAAGCCTCACCTGAAAAAACTTGCTTAGAAACCGACGCCGAAGTGCACTCCAAACCCGATCGCCGTCTGGCCCTGGCCCCTCGCATCCTGCTGGAATCGGATGGGGACAACGGCTTCAACGAAGTACGACACCGGACCGGCGGGGAACGAACGGTTCAGAAGAGGTGTGAAGCCCCACGACGCTTCCCGGGCGTCGAAGGCCATCCGCACTCCTGCGCCAAGCGAGTGCGCCAGCGAGTGGATGACGCCTGGATGGACGGTGAGCGAGACGAAGCGATCGCTCGTCACGACCGGCACCAGCTCCAGATCGAAGGCCCACTTATCTGCGGTCTTCACGGTAATACCCATCGGAAACCCGAGCTTGAACTGATCGCTGATCGTCGTCGTCTCGCCGCCCACATGGGTCACGAGCGGGAAGACGACGCCGAAGTGACCGCCGAGGCGGTCCTCAGCCAGGGATGAGGAAGGCACGCCAAGCGCGAACATAATCAGAAAAAGGGCGACGGCTGTCTTATTCAGTGATGACATCGAAAGGGTCCTCCTGCGGCTTCGGCCTCCCTGGCCGAAGTCATCGTTGGTTGTTGAGTTGTTCGTTTAGTGAGTGAGAGAGTGAGTTCGCTGGCGGCGCGCCACGCGTTCATTGGTGAAGGTCACCGACTTTCACCCGCGTCGTGATTGCGCGCTCCATGGCCTTGCCCGACAGATCGTAGACGTCGCCCGTCAAAGTCAGGCAGTAGCCACTGCCAGTGGGGAGCGCCGCCTCCGGCTTGAACGTCCATGCATCCGCCGAGTCATTCGACGAGATGCGGCCCTTCACGGCTGCCCCCTCCAGGGCGCAGTCGCCCGCCGCATCGGTCACAGTATGCACCGTGAAGGTCCGCGCCGTGACGTTCATCACCGGCTTGGAGAACACAGCGGTAAGTGCATCCGCTCCACCGGCCCACCGAATGTGTGTGACGACAGGCGCCGTCCGGACAGGAGCGTACCCGGACGGGAAGCCGATGGGTATCGTCGTGTCGCCGGTGCCCTCGTCGCGCGAGGCGCTGACCGTGAAGCGCCACCGCACGTTGTCTTTCGTGCAGTCGCCGGCGTGATCGCAGAGGCCGGCCGCCAGGCGTGCGGTGTAGGTCTCGCCAGCGCTCAGAAACACCCGGTCGGCGAAGAGCGCCCAGGTTCCGTCGCCGATCTGATCGACGGAAGCCGGCACCTTGCGACCCTTGGCGTCGACGAGCGTGAAGGTGCTGCTGTCCACACCCCGCACCGGCCTCGAGAAGAACGCCTTGACCACGGCGTCCTGAAACACGCCGGTGGCTCCTGCCGCCGGATAGGTTCCTGTCACGCGCGGAGGAACGTGGTCGACGCGTGCCTGGTCGATCTGAATCACCCAGTTTCGAACCTCCATCGGCACGGGCGGTGCGCCTTCGACCACGGGCGGCTCGACCGATGGCTTGCGGCCGTCGCACGCGCCACCGAGCACGCACGGCTCGAGCACGAAGTCGCCATCCGTATCGGCCAGGTTGCCGAGGAACTTCTTTGCCACGATCGCCTCAATCGACTGGTAGTACACCGCAGCGGTGACGGCCACCGGTCCTGCGGTGCCCGGCGGGATCACGACCGAATAGCGATCGAGCGACACCGAGGCGCCGGCGTTCGGCAGCGGCCGCAGCCGCGTGTCGCGCAGGAACGAATCGTCGTACAGGTCGCCGTTCCCGTTGAGGTCGCGGAACTGCGGCAGCGCGCTGGGATTGTCCCTATCGATCACGCGGCCCCGTGCATCGATCGGGAGGCCCTGGCGGTTGGTCACCAGATTCAGCGGCGCGGCGTAGACCAGATCGAGCGTCGGGCAGCCGTCGCCCTGGCTCGCCACCGCCCTGAACAGGTAGGCGAACGGATCGGGCGAGCCGGCCGGAATCTTCCAGTTGCAGCCCGGGAAATTGGGATCGATCATATCCTCGCTGGTCAGGCCGCCAACCCCGGGCGAGGTGCGTTTCCAGAACGAATCGTCGATCGCCAGCTGACGGCCGGTCGCGAGATCGACGGCGCGAACCGACAGCCACGCCACGCGACCCTCCGGGAAGCCGGTTGGAAAATTGTGGCCGGTGCCGCTGTTGGTGACCTTGACCTGCAGCGGCGCGAGGCTGCCCGGCGCGGTGTGCTGCGGCCCGGTCACCTCGAGGCCAAGAACGTTGCGCAGGCGATCCCAGGCGAGCCGGGCCTGCTGCGTCAGCGCGCCGCGACGCTCGGTGTGGGTCCAGAAGGCATTCGCATAGACGCTCTTTTCATCCGACGACGAGAAGCTGAATTCCGACAGCTCGGGATACGCCTGCACGTTCCCGTACTCGTCGGTGTCGGCGCCAATCATCCGCGGCACGTAGGCGTTGCCGCCGACGAAGTGATGGCTGAAGTAGGTTCGCGACGGGCTGCCGTTCGCCACCCGATCCACGAGCGGGCCGGCCGGTGTGCCTTGCTTGTACAGCGTGTGCGCAGTTCCCGGCTGGCCGTAGTCCTGCTGCATATGGCACGTCTGACAATCGCGTTTGAACGCCGGATCGAAATTCTTGTTCCCCGCCCGGTCGGCATAGCGGCTGCTCGACCACTCGGCGTAGGTGCGCTCGATCGGGAATCCGCCGACCCATCGGCCGACGCTGTTCTTGATCGTGAGCGGATTGGTCACGTCGTGGCACCCGCTGCAGAACTCCGCGCGGGTCGACAGCACCTGACGGAAGCCCTGGTGCTTCGAGGTGTCCATCTGCTCGTAGGGCGCAGGTGTCTTGAAGACGCCGCTCAGGTAGCTGTCCGAGGCATCCGCGTGCGGTTTGAGCGTCAGCGGTCCCGCACGGTCGGCGACGCCGATGGCGTGCGGCGACAAGCGGAACGCGCCTCCGCCGATGCTGTATCCGAGATTGGCCGCCTTCTGATCGGGCACTTCGAGGATGTCCTGATCGGCGGCGGCGACCAGCTCGGCGCGCGGCTGTGTGCCGAGGGCCGGCACGTACCCGCGACCGCCGGTGGATGCCGAAGAGTTGTGAAACGGCGTGTCTCGCGTGTCGACCGCGCTGTGGCACACCATGCACGCGACGCCGGTCTTGCCCGAATCGGTGTTGCGCCGCTGCGCCCCGAGCGTGGCGAACGCCAGACCCGTCTGGTTGGCCGATGTCGGGTTGAAGTTGGGATCGAGCCGCCCGTGCTCGGCACCCGACGGCACGTCGACGGTCACGTTCTGGAGCGGCACGTTGTCGACGTAGTTGGTCGGCATATGGCACCGCGCGCACATGCCGTCGACGAGCGATCCGGGGCGCGCCAATCGGTGATGCTTCGAGCCGATGTCGAACACGCTCGCGCAGGAGCCTGCCATCGCGAACGGATTGTGATGCGCTTTCGGCGTCCCGTCGGGCGGCTCCGGCACCTCGCAGTTCCCCGCCGTCGAGGTTTCGCGCGACGACAGCAGAAACGCGGCGCGCCACGCCGGATCCCGCCACGCGTTGGCCATCATCGACCCGTTCCACTCGTCGAACACGCGCTGGTGACAGGTCTGGCATTGCCCCGGGTGATCGAGCTTCTCCCAGTACTCTTCGAACGGCGGCGGCACGAACTGCGCTTCCGCCGTCACGTACGGCGCCGGCTCCGGAATGCGATTCGGCAGCTCGGCATCGGCGGCCGGCGCGCGATACACGAGAGCGGCGACGGTGCAGGCCGTCGCGGCGGAGACGAGGAGGTTCAACGTTCGGCTTGGCATGACGTGACTATTGCTGATGCTGAAGACAATCGAACAGATGCGGATCGTGCTCCACGACGAGCGGCCGTCGCTCCAGAGCGCTCGACACGGCGTGCCAGACGAGCCCGCCATAGGCCACCGCGATGGACAATTCGAGCAAGCCCACCGCCGGCGCCTTCATCGTTTGCGGCGAGACCAGGAGATAGATGTCCAGCCAGCGGCCGATGAGGACGAGCACGGCGACCCACTTCAACATGGAGGGGCTGCGTTTCGACACACGCGGCAACAGCAGACAGAACGGGACCAGCCAGTTGACGAGGAAGTTGACGGCGAACAACGGCAGCCAGCCAGACCCGGTCCGGACGACATAGTGGCCGGCCTCCTCCGGGAGGTTGCTGTACCAGATCAGCAGGTACTGCGACAGCCAGATGTAGGCCCAGAAGGTCGTGAACGCCAGGAGCAGCTTCCCCAGATCGTGCAGATGGTTCGCGTTCACCACGTCGGCCAGGTGTCCGTGCTCGTGCAGCAGGACCACGACGAGGGTGACGGCGGCCACTCCCTCGACCAGCACACCCGAGAACACGTAGACCGCGTACATCGTGCTCGTCCAGCGCGGATCGAGCGTGAGGAGCCAGTCGATGCTCGCGAGCGAGAACGAACACGCGAAGACCACGACGAAGATCGCCGAATACCGGACCATGCGCCTGTGGTGAATCGGATCGGCGCTCGTGTCCTGATGCGAAGAGGCGCGTCGCATCAGCCGCGCGAACACCATCCAGAGCATCAGAAAAAACGCCATTCGCGCAAACACGAACGGCACGGCAAAGTACGCCGAGGCGAGGCCCGCGGACTCGTGCGCGGGTGCCGCTGCCGCCCACGCATACAGCGACCCGCGTCCGAAAAACAGCGCGAGCATCATCACCGCGGCCACGGGAAGCGTGGCCATCATCGCCTCTGCCACCCGGCGCATGCCGGCAGACCACGCGGCGCCGGACAGGTGCTGCACGGCGATGAACAGCATGCCGCCCAGCGCCAACGACAGCACGTAGAACCCGTCGACCAGGAGACTGGTCCAGATCCGCGCCGGGTCGCGGCCAAGCCCCACGGCAATCGCGACGAGCCCCGCGAAGGACATCGCCAGCGTCAGCGCGATCGGCGCGCGCATCGCCACCCGGCGGACGCCGCTCATTGCGCAGCCTCCGGCCGGGTCTGCAGCGTGTGAACGAAGGTCGCGATGAGCCAGCGATCGCTGGCCGGAATCTGTGACGCGTAGGACGGCATCCGTCCCGAGCCATACGTCATCACATGAAAAAGCCGTCCGGCAGGCATCGCCCGGACGCGCTCGGACGAATAGGCCGGCGGATTCGGAATGAGCGGCACGATGGGACCGTCTCCGTCGCCTCGCGCTCCGTGACACACCTGGCAGAACGTCTCGTACTGGCGATGGCCTTGTTCGACCGCCGAGGGCACGTGTGCGTAGGGATTGGACAGCTCGCGTCCGGCACGCTCGGCATCGGCGGCCGTGTTGGTGTAGTGCAGCGGGAGGAAGCCGCGCGGAATCGTCCCGCGAACCGGCGTCTGCAACGTCATGCCGTTCCGCGTCGCGGGGTTCGGCGCAAAGCTGTCGTAGGCCACAGAGTAGGTCATGTCCGGCGTGTACTCGCGGCCGCGCTCGGCCGATTGGCCGCATCCGCCGGCGACGATCGCCAACACGAGTACGGCTAGTAACGAAGATTCGCAGACCGACCGCCCGGCATCACTCGGCGGTTTGAGGCGGAGGTCCGTTACCCGCATGCCCGGCGTGGTCATCGCTCGATCGCTTTCCGGGACACGTCGCGGGCCCCATGTTCATACAACAGGCGCTCGACCTGGGGATCGAAGGCGGTGTGCCGCCACCGGAGCACCAGCGCGAACTGATCGTCAGTCACCGACCGACCGACGACGCGCGGGCGGATGGTCGGGAACAGGCGACACCGCAGGAGCAGCGCCGCAACCGTCGCCAGCCCCGCGGACAGAATCGTGAGCTCGAACGCCACCGGAATGAACGCGAGCATCGAATTGTCCGGTTTCCCGCCGACGTTGAGCGGCCAGTCGTAGACCGACACGTACAGCTCGAACGCCAGGGCGCTGACCAGGCCGAGCACGCCGCCCGCCAGCGTGGCCAGCGGCAATCGGGAGCGCCTGATGCCCATGGCTTCGTCGAGGCGATGCACCGGGTATGGCGCGTACACGTCGTGCACGCGCAGGCCGCGCGCGCGCACCGCGTTCACGGCGCCGACCAGCCGCCGCTGGTCGTCGAACATCGCGACGAGAAACTCGGGAGCGAACGCGTTCTCACTCATGCGTCGTCTCCGAAGCGTGGCCCGTGACGGCCTTGACTTCCCACATGGCGATCATCGGAAGGACGCGGATGAACGCCAGGAAGCAGGTGAAGAACAGCCCGAAGCTGCCGACGAGCGTGCCGACCTCGATGATGGTCGGCCGGTACATCGTCCACGAGGACGGCAGGTAGCTGCGGTGGAGCGACGTGACGATGATGACGAAGCGCTCGAACCACATGCCGATGTTGACCATGATCGACAGCAGGAACAGCGCGGCCACGCTCCGCCTCACGCGGCGGATCCAGAGCAGTTGTGGCGCCAGGACGTTGCACAGGACCATGATCCAGAAGCACCAGGCGTACGGGCCGGAGGCGCGATTCACGAATGCGTAGCGTTCGTACACGTTCCCGCCGTACCACGCGTTGAAGAATTCGAGTGCGTAGGCCAGGCCGACAATCGATCCGGTCAGCAGCATGACCTTGGCCATCACCTCGAGATGGCGGATGCTGATGTAGTGCTCGAGATGCATCACCGTGCGCGTGATGATGAGCAGCGTCAGCACCATCCCGAAGCCCGAGAAGACCGCGCCGGCGACGAAGTACGGCGGAAAGACCGTCGAATGCCAGCCCGGCAGCACCGACGTCGCGAAGTCCATGCTCACGATCGTGTGGACCGAGATCACGAGCGGAGTGGCCAGCCCGGCGAGGATCGTCGTCGCGGTTTCATACCGCGACCACGTCCGCGCCGAGCCGTTCCACCCAAAGCTCAAGAGGCTGTATACCAACCTTCTGGAGCCCGCCGCCGTGCGATCCCGCAGCGTCGCGAAGTCCGGAATCATCCCGAGATACCAGAACACGAGCGAGATCGTCAGATACGTGTTGATCGCGAACACATCCCACAGGAGCGGCGACCGGAAATTCACCCAGAGCGGACCGCGCGAGTTCGGGTACGGGATGACCCAGAACGCGAGCCACGGCCGGCCCATGTGAATCAGCGGAAACACCGCCGCGCACAGCACCGCGAAGATCGTCATGGCCTCGGCGGACCGGCTGATCGACGTGCGCCACTGCTGCCGCAACAGCAGCAGAATCGCCGAGATCAGCGTTCCCGCGTGACCGATGCCGATCCAGAACACGAAGTTCGTGATGTCGAACGCCCATCCCACCGTCTTGTTCAAACCCCAGACGCCGACGCCCGTCGCGACCTCGTAGGCGACCGAGGCGACGCCGACAGCCAGCGCGAGGACGGCAAGGGCAAACGAGGCAAGCCACGCCGCGCCAGGCCGGCTGATGAGCGGGTGCATGACCTCGTCGGTGATCCGCCGCGCCGACACGTCGGCGGCGATCCACGGCTGCACGAGCCGCGGCGCGGGGCGCGGCTTCTGCGGGGAGACGGGCGCGAGCGCGGATGGTGTCATGCCCTACGCCTCCGACCGGTTCTTGATTTTCATGAGGTACCCGACGTTCGGCTTCGTGCCGATCTCGTCGAGCACGAGGTAATGACGCTGGCCCGCACGCATCCTGGCCACGCGGCTTTCGGGATCGTTGAGGTCCCCGAAGACAATGGAGTCGGCCGGGCACACCTGCTGACACGCCGTCTTGATGTCACCGTCGGCGACCGAGCGGCCTTCTTGTTTGGCGAGCAGCTTGCCGTCCTGGACCCGCTGGATGCACATGCTGCACTTCTCCATCACCCCACGCGACCGCACGGTCACGTCCGGGTTGAGCACCATGCGCCCGACCGGGTTGTTCATGTTGAAATCGAACGCCTCGTTCTGCGCGTACCGGAACCAGTTGAATCGCCGGACCTTGTATGGACAGTTGTTCTCGCAATACCTCGTGCCGATGCAGCGGTTGTACACCTGCTGATTGAGGCCGTCCGAGCTGTGCGTCGTCGCGGCCACGGGACACACCGTT
The DNA here is from genome assembly GCA_003222535.1 of Acidobacteriota bacterium. Classification (GTDB taxonomy): domain Bacteria; phylum Acidobacteriota; class Vicinamibacteria; order Vicinamibacterales; family CAVVIG01; genus QHWJ01. The sequence goes on from QHWJ01000346.1 coordinate 17,224, forward strand.
TCGCAGGGCGCGTTCTGGCAGTGCTGGCACATCATCGGTTGCACCAGCGTTTCGGGATGGTCCTCGGAACCGCCGGTGTAGGCGTCGATGCGGATCCAGTGCATCTCACGGCCCCGCAGCACTTCGTCCCGGCCGACGACCGGCACGTTGTTCTCGGCCTGACACGCCGTCACGCACGCCGAACAGCCCGTGCACGAGTTGAGATCGATGGCGAGGCCCCACCGGTGCGGGCCGCCTTCGCGGTCGGCCCAGAGCGAAGCCGCCTCGGGCCGGGCTTCAGTCTCTTCGCTCAACAGCGCCGAAAGCGTGGTCGTCCTCACGATCGGGCGACCCTCCATCGAATGATGCGCCTGCGTGGTGGCCAGCGGCTCCGATCGACCGGCTTTCTGGAGCACCACGCCGCCGCGGTGGTACTGGCGCTCACCGTCGAAGCTCGTGACGAGCGGAAATGCGTTCGCGCCGACACCGTAGGCGACTTTCCCCGCGTGCTGCCGCCCGTAGCCGAGCGCGATGGAGACAGTGCCCGGCGACTGTCCCGGCTGGACGTAGGCGGGCAGCTCGATCTGAGCGTCCGGGATCCCCATCCGGACCACGTCGCCGGATTCAACGCCGAGGCGCCGGGCCAGCGATGGCGCCAGCACGAGATAGTTGCCCCAGGTGATCTTCGTCACCGGGTCGGGCAGTTCCTGCAGCCACGGGTTGTTCGCATGACGGCCATCTCGGATGGCCACCGTCTCGTAGAGGTGAAGCTCGTACCGATCCGCAGCGGGCGCGGCGGACGATCGCTGGCGCCCGCCCACCTCATGCGCGGCCGATTGCCACGCCGCGGTGAATGCACGGCTCGGACGGAACGGCGGCGTCTTCGCCGCCGGCACGTCCCGGTGATAGACGCCGTCGTGAAGCGCGTGATCCCAGAGCTCGTCGAACGTCCGGCCGCGCGCATCGGTCGGATGGATGTGACTGCGCCAGAACTCGCGCACGTAGGCGTAGAAATCGGGCTCCTTGCCGAGCCACTTCAACAGGCTGTCCTGAGCCGCGCGCGTGTCGAGCAGGGGCGCGATCGCCGGTTGCGCCAGGCTGTACGACGCGGTGACCGCCTCGGCGTCATTCCATGCCTCGAGAAAGTGGTGATCCGGGCAGACCGCGTGCGCGAGCGATGCCGTCTCGTCGAGTCGATCGGCAAACGAGATCGTCAGCGCCACCGACTCCAGTCCGCGGGCAAACCGCGCCGCGTCCGGGAAGTCGTACGCCGGATTCACGCCGTAGAGCATCAGGCCGTGAATGTCGCCGCGCTCCATCTCGTCGACCAGTTGCGCCAGCGATCGGTCGTCGCCCTGCTTCTGGAGGGACGGCGACTCGATGTCGACCGTGGTGCCGATGTTGCCGAGCAGGGCATTGATCGCATGGACGACGATCTGCGTCGCCGTGTCCTGCGATCCGCTGACCACCAGCGATGCTCCGCGATGGCGCCAGAGATCCTCGGCCGCCGAGGCCACGGCGCCCTCGTCGATCGCGCCATCGACTTGCTCTGCGCCGGTCTCGACGCCCGCCTCGATTGCGATTCGACGCAGGATCGCGAGCGCGACGGCGCCCTGCTGGGATGCCGCGATCGGCACGCGGTGGTCGGCGTTGGTGCCGGTCAGCGAGACGCCGGCCTCGAATTGATAGTGACGCGACATCACCCCGGCGGCGTCGGGCCGCCGCCGCCGCGCGTACTGCCGCGTGAACTCGACGGGCGAGAGCCAGGTGCCGAGGAAGTCGGCCCCGATCCCCACGATCGTGGTCGCGCGATCGAAGCGATAGTGCGGCAAGCCGTCGATCGCGAAGCAGGCGCCGGTCGCCCGCCGCAGCGCGCTGAACGACACCGCGTCGTAAACGACGTGGCGGAAGGTCGGCACGCGGGCCTTCCACTCGGCGATGAGCGCGCGGGTCGACGGGCTCACGATCGTGCCCGACAGCAGGACGAGATTGTGGCGTCCGGCCATCGCCGCCCGCAGCCGCTCCTCGATGCGCGCGTCCACGTCCTGCCACGTCACCGGCACGCCGAGCCACGTCGGCCCTTTGAGCCGCTCCGCGTCGTAGAGCGACAGGACGGTCGCCTGCCCGGACGCGCACGTGCCGCCGCCGGAAAGCGGCGATTCGGTGTTGCCTTCGATCTTGATCGGCCTCCCGTCGCGCGTTTTCACCAGCAGTCCGCAGCCGGCCGAGCAGGCGCCGCACGTCGACGCGTACCAGGTGGCGACGCCGGGCATCGTTTCCTCGGGCTTGATCAGGAAAGGAATCGCCTTTTGGACCGCGCCTCGCGAGCAGCCCGCGAGCGCCGAGGCGGCGAGCACGAACCCCATGCGCGTCAGAAAGTCGCGCCGGCTGGTCTCGAGGTCCGCGCGGTTGGTCTCGAGGTCCTCGCGGCTGGTCTCGACGTGCACGCGGTTCTTCCAGAATGTCAGGTCGTTCGCCATCTCAGTAATGACACTTTCCGCAATCGAGGTTGGCCGCCGGCGTATGCGGGTCGCTGACCTGCCGGCTGCGATGACACTGGATGCACCATCCCATCGTCAGCGGCGCCTGCTGTCGCACTCGCGCCATCGTCTCCACCGGGCCATGGCACGTCTGACACGCGACACCCGAAATGACGTGCTGGCTGTGGTTGAAGTACACGAAGTCGGGAAGGTTGTGCACTTTGATCCATTGAGCCGGCTGGCGTCTCTCGACGAGCTCTTTCAGCTTCTCGATGTCCACCGATTGCTTGGTGAGCATCCCGTGGCAGTTCATGCAGACGTTGACCGGTGGAATACCGGCATGCCGGCTGGTACGCGCGCCGAAGTGGCAATAGAGGCACTGGATCCTGGAATCGCCGGCGTGCAGCTTGTGCGAGAAAGCAATCGGCTGCTCGGGCGCGTATCCCTGATGCACGCCGACGCGGGACATCTCGTATGCCACGAGCCCAGCCGAAATCAGGCAGACGATCGCCGTCGCCAGGAATACGAACCGTCGGAGCATGATCCTCAGCTCTCCTCTTCGTACAACGAGCCGGGCACCCGGACGATTCTTCTGATCCTGGCCACAATCGATGCGCGAGCCGAACAGTACGCGGGCGCCAGAGGCGCCAGCACGGTCCGGGCGACACGCTGCACGGGCACGAACGCCAGCGATGCAACCGTCGTGAACGGGAGCACGACGAGAATCGCGCACGTGCAGAAGACGTGCAGCCTCACGAGGAACGGCGTCGCCGCCACGAGCTCGACGCGAGGACCGAGCTTCAGCACCGAGACCGCATACGGCGTGAGCGTCACGACCGACCAGGACGATGCCCAGCGGTAGAGGACGGCGAGCGAGAGGCCGGTGCCGATCTCTATTCCAAGAAGTGTGCACGCGACGGTGTCGCCAAGCGGCTGCGGCCGGGTGCTCGAACCGGCCCGGCGACCCCACAGCGATCGAGCCACGGCGACCATGCACAACGAGCCCAGGCAGATGCCGGCGCCTTCTGCGAGGAGCAGTCGAGCCATGCTGCGATTCCAGCGCAACACGGCGTGGGGTGCGCCAAGCAGCACGAGGTGTCCGGCGGCGAGCGCGATCGCGCAGACGGCCACGATCCGGCGCCGTCGTGCGGCGTCTTGCCCGGGTGCGACGGCCGCGACCGGCACCGTGGCGGAGATCCTGAGCACCGAGCCCAGGATGAACGCCACCATGGCCAGGTACGGAACAACGGCAAACAGCACGTGGTCGCTCATCGAGGCACCTTCGTGGCCGGGCGGGCCGCGTCCTGGCCATCGACGTAGCGGAGGAACGCTTTCACGGCGAACGTCTCTTCCGCGGTCAGCATGGTGCCCACGCGGGGAAAACAAGGACGCCGGATGACCACCGACAGCGCCGCGTCCTGGAAGCGCGTGTAGGCGTGGGTCAGGTCGCCGCCGAACGTCCCCTGCATGGACGATGCCCCTTCACGGACCATGTGACACGCGGCGCACGAGGCTCCGCCGGTGCTCGGGGTGACCGTGCCGAAAAAGAGCCCCCTGCCGACCGCGACGTCGGCGGCGGTCGCGGTGCTTGCGTGACGCGGACGCACCCGGTCCACCTCGACAGGTCCGCCGGCCGCCAGAAAGTCGATCAGCGCCGCAATCTCGGCCGGCGAGAAATTCTGATCGGGCATCCGCTCCTGCTTGTATTTTTTGAAGAGCGACATCGCGACCGAATCGCCGCTCTTGATCGTCCGCTCGGACGAGCGAATCCACGCCGCCAGCCAGGTGCGGCTGCGTCGATCGGTGACGCCTTTCAGATCAGGTCCGACTTTCTCGCCTTTTCCGTACGTATGACAGCTGCCGCACTTCACCGCGAAGATCGTCGCGGGATCGGCGGCGTGCGCGGGCATCGGGACGAGCACAACGGCAATACAGGCTGCCGCGCGAAGAGGTGTAAAGATACTGGACAATGTAAAGATATGGGACACATTCGTCTCTGCGTTGGTCCAGCGCCTCGCTGTTGGTCTGGTGCCGGCGATCGCCTGAGCGCGAACCGTTTCATGGGTTCGATGGCTGAGCCGAAGCACACGGATTATCCAAGCAATTTCGCTTCTTGTAACAAAAACATTTTCCAGACATTAGATAGCCTCGCGGGTGCATTTAGTCTGCCTGATGGGCCATTTAGTCTGCCTAATGGGTGACTTTTTCCTTAGCATTTTCTTTGAAAAGTCACCTTTTTGAATTGGGCCAACATTAGACACGCTCCTAAGTGCATTTAGTCTGCCGAAAGTGCATTTAGTCTGCCGAACGATCTCATTTATCTCCCTCTTTTTTGGAAAGTAGCGTCGAGACCAAACTAGCTGATCCACGGGTCACGCCGCGCGGTATTGTGACGCAGGTTTTTCGTGGGTGAGAAATCGGCTGCGGCAACACACGGTTCACTGTGAAGGATGAGAATGGATCGACGAAAGCGATGGACGGCGGTGCGGGTACTGGTCGCGGGCGGAACTTTGTGTTACGGCGCGCTGCTCGGCCGCGCCGTTACGGTCAGTGGTGATTCGGGTCCAGGTAAGGGTGGAGTTAATGTAGGAGCCGCGACGCAGTTCTCCCTCGCGGGGAAGAGACCGACGGATCCGGCGGACCTCGCCAACTATGTCAAAAATCGAGCGGCGGCAATCCGCTTGGGCAAGGCGTTGTTCTGGGACCAGCAGGCCGGCGGAGACGGCGTACAGGCGTGCGCGAGCTGCCACTTCAACGCCGGAGCGGATACCCGCCTCAAGAACAGCGTGAATCCCCACAACGCGACGTTCACCAAAGGTCCGAATGCGACGCTTGTCGCCGCCGACTTCCCGTTCCACCTGTTGAGCGATGTGAACAACAGGGCCTCGGCAGTCGTGCGCGACACGGACGATATCAGCGGGTCGCAGGGCGTTTTCCTTCGCACCTTCGTGCAAATCGGCTTCGGCTCGCCCGCGTCCGATACTTGCACGTCTGTGCCCGACGCCACCTTCAACGTCGGCGGGACCAACGTGCGCCGGGTGACGGGCCGCAACGCGCCGACGAACATCAACGCCGCGTTCAACTTCCGCAACTTCTGGGATGGTCGCGCGCGTGAGGTGTTCAACGGCGTGGATCCGCACGGCGCCGATACCGTCGGCGCGGTGATTTTCCGCACCGTCGGAGGAGTCCCCACGCCGGTGTCGGTGCTGATTGCCAACTCCAGCGCGGCCTCCCAGGCCGTGGGCCCGCCGAACAACGGGACCGAGATGTCGTGCGACGGCCGCTCGTTCCCGTTGCTCGGGCGCAAGATGATGAACCTGATCCCGCTCAATGGACAGACGGTCTCCCCGACCGACGGCGTGCTCGGCGGGCTGGCGAATCCGACCGGCACGGGCCTCAACGCGACGTATGTGGGCATGATCCAGGACGCGTTCCAGAACGACCTGTGGAACGGCGGCGTCACGCAGATGGAAAACAACTTCTCGCTCTACTGGGGGCTCTCGATCCAGTTGTACGAGGACACGCTGACTTCCGACAACGCCCCCATCGATCAGTTTGCGGCGGGCAACGCCGCCGCGCTCAGTGCGAGTGCCCAGCGGGGCCTGGGCGTCTTCACCGGAAAGGGCCGCTGTTCGACTTGCCACTCGGGACCGCTCTTCACTGCGGCGGTCGCCGTCGGTGGGAGATCCTTCAGCAACACCGGCGTCCGTCCCGTCGCCGACGATGCGGGAGGCATTCTGGAGGGAAATGGCCGCTTCAAGGTGCCGACGCTCCGCAACGTCGAGCTGACGGGGCCCTACTTCCACAACGGCGGACAGGCTACCCTGGCGCAGGTGGTGGACTTCTACAACCGCGGTGCGGACTTCGCCGGGGGCTTCACGGATGGGAATGTCCGCCCACTCGGTCTGACCTCGGTCGAGAAGGCGGACCTCGTGAACTTCATGCTGAGCCTCACGGACAACCGCGTTCGGACCCGCCAAGCGCCGTTCGACAGTCCGTCGCTGTGCGTGCCTGACGACGGTTTGTCCGACGGTGTGACCAATGCGATTTGCATTCCGGCCGTGGGTGCCGCTGGTGGCGCACCGGCGGCGGCCTTCCAGCCCTAAGTGGGCGGCCGGGTTACCCGGTCTGCGACGATCGTCTTGACGACACGCATGATCGGGCGCTTCGTTTAGTTATCGCGAGACAGGGCCACGCGCGCCGTCGGGGGCGCGCGTGGCAAGGTTCCAATAGACCTCAATTAATCAACGCAAATTTTTCGATTGTCACGCGGCCCGCGTCATATCCGTTCGGGTCGCCGTGCGGTGCTGAAGCGCTTCTCGGAGAGCGTGCCATCAGTGAGGGCCTTGGACCGTCCCTCGACAAGGAAGCCTCGCGCCGGTGCCGCTGCTTCTTCACCATCCTGTTAACGGCGTCATCATGTACCAGTTCACGGACAGGTCGATTACTCCCGCATACCGGGCGCTCGATACGAGTGTTGCAGTCGCCTCGCTGGTGCTGGCCCTGATCGTGATGAACCTGCCCCAGGGCGCATTGCAGCTCGGCTCGTTTTTCAAGATGCGAATCACGCTGGCGAACGTGTTGCTGTTGTTGAGCCTGACGTTCGCGTGGCCTCTTATCTTCGGCGCCTTCGGCCTGTATCGGCTCCACGAGCTGCACAGCACCACCATTGAGCTCGGTCGCATTGGAAAGGCGTGCACGCTGGGCAGCGCCTTCGCGGTCCTGCTGGCACTCACCAGCGAGAGCGGGGCTTTTGGGTTGGCCTCGGTGCTGATCTTCTGGATGACCGCCAGCATGGGCACCGCGGGCGCCCGTGCCGCGGGGCGACGGTTGCTGAGAGCCACTGCCCGGCTCGCGACAAACGCTCAGTACGTCATCATCGCCGGGACAGGACCCAGAGCGATGCAGCTTTACCGGCAAATCGTGGTGCAGACCTCGCACGATGTTCTCGGGTTCGTGGACACGGTAGCGGTCGCGCCGCTCGGCCCCTCTGGCCCCCCGTTTCTGGGAACGATCGACGAGCTCGAGGGAATCCTGGTCAGTCGCGTCGTGGACGCGGTACACATCGGGTTGCCGGTCAAGTCGTGCTACGCGGCGATCGAGCAGGTCATCAAGACCTGCGAGAGCGTGGGGGTGGAGTCGAGCTACCAGGCCGACATCTTTCCGAGGCCGCTCGCACGGCCCTGGGCACGTGGCATCGGCCTCGTGGTCGCGAGGAAGGTTGTCGCCGACGATTATCGCGTCTGGGCGAAGCGGGTCATCGACGTGTGCGGGGCGCTGTTCGGCCTCGCAGTGCTATCACCGGTCATGCTCGCTGCGGCAGCCGCCATCAAGATGACGAGCGCCGGGCCGATTCTCTTCACGCAGGAACGGTTCGGGTTCAACCGCCGGCGCCTGCGGATGTACAAGTTCCGCACGATGGTGATTGATGCCGAAGCGCGGCAGGCGGAGCTCGAGCCGCTGAACCAGGCGAAGGGGCCGGTGTTCAAGATCCGGAACGATCCACGCGTGACCCGCGTGGGTCGCTTTCTTCGGAAGACCTCGATCGACGAGCTGCCGCAATTGCTGAACGTGCTCAAGGGCGAGATGTCGCTGGTGGGCCCGAGGCCGCTCCCCGTTCGCGACGTCTCCCGCTTTACAGAAGCCTCGTTGATGCGCCGCTTCAGCGCGAAGCCGGGGCTGACCTGTCTCTGGCAGGTCAGCGGCCGAAGCGATACCAGCTTCGATCGCTGGATTGAGCAGGACCTTGAATACATCGACCAGTGGTCGCTCGCGCTGGATCTCCAGATTCTTGCCAAGACTGTACCGGTTGTCATGAAGGGCTCCGGCGCATTCTGAGAAGGACGTGCAGCTATGTCTGAAGAAGCCACACAATCCATTCCGGTCTGGACCGAATTCCTGAAGTCCATGGTCGCGGTCGTTTTCCGGCACAAAATGCCGATGCTCAAAGTCTTTACGGCCGTCGTCGGGATCGTCGCGCTGGTGACGTTCCTCATCCCGCGCCGGTACGAATCGCATATGAAGGTGTTCGTGAAGAACGAGCGCGCGGATCTGGTCGTCAGTCCCGATGCCAGGGACGCGGGACAGGCGCGTGGAGATGTCAACGAAACTCAAGTCAATTCCGAGATCGAATTGCTGACCAGTAACGACCTGCTCGTCCGGGTTGTCCGTACGTGTCGCCTGTACGAGCACGCGCCTTCGACGATGCCGGCCGCCGGCGAGCCGGATCCGAAGGCCATCGAGAGGGCCGTCCACAAGCTGCAGAGCACCCTGAAAATTACGGCGGTGCGAAAAGCCAACATCATTCAGATTAACTACACTGATGCCTCGCCCGAACTCGCCGTCTCGGTGCTGAAAGAATTATCGGCCGCCTACCTCGACGCTCACCTGAGCATGCACGGCACCGCGGGGAGCCAGGTGTTCTTCCGGAACCAGACACTCCACTACGAAACCGAGCTCCATGACGCCGAGAGCCGCCTCACCGCCTTCCGCAGGCAGCGCAACTTGACGTCCATCGCGGAACAAAGAGAGCTTCTCCTCCGCAAAACCATGGACTTCGAGAGTGAGGTGCGCCAGGCGGACGCGACAATCGCTGAAACCAGCAGCCGCGTCCACGAGCTTCGCGGGCAGGTCGCTGCACAGGCGCGCCGCATCGTGACCCAGATTCGGGCTGTTCCCAACCAGTACTCGGTCGAACGCCTGACGACGATGCTGGCTGAACTGGAGAATCGGCGGAGCCTGGCCTTGCTGAAGTTCCGCTCGGAGGACCCCTTCGTCGCGGAAATCGACGAGGAGGTCTCGAACACTCGCGCCGCCCTGGATCGAGCCTCCCGGCTCGTGTCAGCGGAAGAGTCCACGGATGTAAACCCGCTTCGTAATGCCCTGGAAAGCGACCTCGCACGCGGCGAGCTGCAGGAAGCCGGTCTGAACGCACGCCGAAAGAGTCTCGCCGAAGCGCTGACCATGTACCGCTCACGTCTGACACAGGTCGAAGACGCGAGCCTTGGCCACGACGAGCTTCAGCGCCAGCTGAAGCAAGCCGAAGAAAACTACGTTCTGTACGCGCGCAAACAGGAAGAATCGCGAATTGCTGATTCGCTCGACCAGCAGAAGATCGCGAACGTCGCCATCGCCGAACTGCCTGCCGCGCCACATCTGCCCGTGGCGCCGAACGTCCCGCTGAACCTGGGCCTGAGCGTGGTTCTGGCCGCCTTCGCGAGCGTAGGAGTGGCTTTCGGCCTGGACCGGCGTGGTGCGTCCTTCCATATACCGGCCGAGCTCGAAGCTGCGACCGGTTACCCGGTGTTCGCCACCGTTCCGTTCGAAGCCTGATCGGTTCCTCTTGCCCTCAAACCCGAGCCAACAACAATGTCGATGAGAACACAGTCGATGGGGATATCCACCTCAGTTCTTGATGAAGCCGCACCGGAGATGGACCTGCTCGCGGCACGGCCCGCCACTGTCGTGCCCACCGTACCGTCGAACGGCCGCCGGCCATACGCCGAGCTCGCCTTGAGACTGTTCGGTCGAGCGCCATTGCCCAAGGTCGTTGCGTTCGCAGCCGCGAATCGCGCCGAAGGGGTCACTCGGACGGTTCGGAGACTCGCCGCGGAACTTGCTCGAAGCGGCAAGACCGTAGCCTGTTTCGATGGCACGCTAGGACGTCCGCAACTCCCCGGCCTCAGGCTGCCGGAAGCGGAGATGGAGACCGAGCAACAGGATGTCGCCGAGGTCTTCGCCGCCTTGCGGGACCGATATGACTGCGTCCTTCTCGACTGCGGCGGCCTGGATTCGTCGGTGGATCTGCTCCGACTCGCGCCTGCCGCAGACGGCATCGTTCTCGTCGTGGAAGCAGGCCGCGCCGGTAAAGAGCAGATCAACCGCGCCGCTCAGATGATCGCCGAGGCGCAGGGCACGTTACTTGGCTTCGTGCTCAACAAGCGCCGCTATCCCATACCCAACTGGCTCTACCGTTTGCTCTAGAGAGAGGTCATCTCATGCGCCCAGCGTTCGCGGCTCTCCTGTTCGTTCTCTGCGCGGTCCGCCTGGCCGGCCAGTCCGCCGGGACTCTTTCGGATGACGAGGCACGCTACCGTCTTCAGGCGAATGACGTCATCGACATCATGTATCGCTACACGCCTGAGTTCAACCAGACGGCGACTGTCGAGCCAGACGGGTTCGTCAGTCTGCAGCTGATAGGTGGTGTCAAGCTGGGGGGCCTTACGCTTGACCAGGCGCACGCGGTAGTCTTCGAGCGCGCTTCCGCTCACCTCCGAACCCCCCAGGTTTCCGTGCTCTTGAAGGATTACGACAAACCACACTTCGTGGTGAGCGGGGAAGTGAAGAGTCCGGGCCGCTTCGACTTGCGGGGACGTACCACGGCTGTCGAAGCCATTGCCATGGCCGGCGGCGTCATCAGCGCCAGCGCCAAACACTCCCAGGTCATACTCATTCGCCGGATCGCGGCGGCCGAGGGAGAAACCCGGCTCCTCAATCTCAAGCGGATGATGCAGGCCCCGCAGTCGGCAGAAGACGTGACGCTCAGGCCGGGCGACATGCTCATTGTTCCGCAGAACAAGGTCAGCAAGATCGAGCGCTTCGTGAAATGGGGCAACTTTGGACTCTACGCCAATCCGATCCGTTAGTCAGGTCAGTCAGGGAGATTGATGATGTCACGCGTCACCGTGATAATGCCCGTCCACAACGCAGCCAGCTACCTGCAGGCCGCGATAGATTCCGTGCTCTTGCAGGATGCGCCAGATTTCAAGCTGCTCATCATCGATGACGGATCCGATGATCGCAGTCGCGAGATTCTCGAGCTCCAGAGCGATCCAAGAGTCGAGGTTGTCTTCAGGCCGCGGTCAGGTCTCGGGGCCGTCCTCAACTACGGAATCAACCAATGCACCACGCCATACGTGGCAAGAATGGACGCGGATGATCTCTGCGCGCCAGGCAGACTGAGGCTTCAGCTCGAATTTCTCGAGTCCCACCCCGACGTGGGAGCCGTAGGCACGCAGTTCATCTATTTCGCCGACAACGGGCGATCGCTGCCCTCTCCCAGGCTCCCCCTCGCGCACGACGAGATCACCAGGCTGCTCTCCAACGGCAATCTCGCTCTCGTCCACGCGAGCCTCATGTTTCGGACGGAAGCTCTCAGGGCGGTCGGAGGCTACCGCATCTCAGGAATCGGCGAGGACTGGGATCTCTTCTTGCGGCTGGGTGAAACGACCAGGCTGGCGAACCTGGAATCACGGCTCTACCGATGGCGCATCCATCCAGGGAACATCAACCTGAAGAAGATTGCCACGGAGCAGCTTGGAATCCGGTACGCCAGATACTGCGCCAGGCGCAGACAGGCGAGGCTTTCCGAGCCGGACTTGCAGTCTTTCTCGATGCGTGCTGAACCCGTTCTGGAGCGGCTGCAGCAGGTCTGTAAGTCGCTCTCCCTGGTCCACTATCGGCTCGCTCTGCGCAGTTTCGGGCGAGGCAGCGGGTTGCAGGGTGGATTGCACCTGACGATCGCCAGCGTGCTGGCGCCGCAGCGCAGCATCCGGAGGATCGCGCAAATGGTTCGGCGTCCGCGGACCCCCGGGCTTGCCTGAGTCCTGCTCCTCGTCGTCCATCGCCACAAGGAATCACATGCGTATAGCGTTCGTCGGACTCAGAGGCGTTCCAGCTGCCTACAGCGGCGTCGAGCGCGCCGTCGAGGAAATCGGCTGCAGGCTGGCATCCCGGGGACATGACATTACCGTGTTTTGCATGTCGCATCACTTCGAGCGAAGACCCGTCACGCATCGGGGCATGCTCCTGAAGTACGTCCCCTCCATCCGCTCGAACAGCCTGGAGATGATAACCCACGCTTTTCTTGCGACGCTCTCCACGCTTACGGGCCGTTACGATGTCATGCACTTTCACGCGCTCGGGCCGTCTACGCTGTCATTTCTGCCCAGGCTGTTCGGCAAACAGACCGTTGTGACGGTTCATGGCCTGGATTGGAAGCGTGAGAAATGGGGAGCCCTCGCCAGGGCCTACCTTCGGTTCGGCGAGGCCGCGTCATGCAGGTTTCCGGACGCGACCATTGTCGTGTCGGAGGTCCTCCGCGATCACTACGCAGCGAAATACGAGGCCGACACGGTCTACATCCCCAATGGCGTACCGACATCGGAGCACAAGGTTCTTCGGCGTGCCGGCGAAATCGGCGAGTTGCGAGCACGGGAGTACATCCTCTTCGTCGGACGGCTGACACCGGAGAAGAACGTGCATCAGCTGATTCGGGCGTTCCGGAGACTCAATACGACGAAGAACCTGGTCATCGTCGGCGGTGCCGGCCACCTCACAGAGTATGGCCGTCAACTCGACGAGCTTGCAGCACTCGACTCGCGAGTGCTGCTCGCCGGTCAACGGTACGGTGAGGTTGTATCCGAGCTGCTATCGAACGCCTACCTCTACGTCTTGCCATCGTCACTGGAGGGTTTACCCATCGCCTTGATCGAGGCGCTGTCGTTCGGTGTCCCGGCTCTGGTGAGTGACATTCCCGAGAATCTGGAGGTGATTACTCATGGCGGAGCCAAATGCGCATTCGTATTTCAGGCCGGCAGCGAAGATCGGCTCCATGACGCGCTGGAAACGCTGATCAATCGGCCGGAGTCGATGCTGGAGATCGGCCGACTGGGACAGACGGCGGTTCGGGCGAAGTACGACTGGGATGCGATCACGGACGCGACGGAAACGTTGTATTCGAGACTGGCCGCTTCGGCGCCCGCATGATTTCCCCCACACGGTATCGGAGCCTTCTCGCGCGCATCAAAACGCACGAGACGCTCCTCGGCGTGACCGACCAGTTCGTCGTGAGCGGCACGAGCTTTCTGTCTACGATCCTCGTCGGCCGTTTCGGTGGCCCTCCTGAGCTGACATCCTACGTCATGGGCATGGCCATCCTCCCTGTGTTGGTGTCGGTCCTGGATGCGATCGTCATCGGTCCGTACATCATCAACCTGAAACGGAATCAACACAGGTCGGCGGTGTCCGCCGGAAGCACCCTGGTTCACTGCGTGCTGCTGGCGCTGTGCTCGTCGAGTGTCCTCCTGCTCTCCGCGCAGGCCCTCTCTGCCATTTCGCCACGCAATCCGGGGCGCCAGGCGCTCCGCTGCGTGTCGTTCATCGCAGTCGGGGTCCTGTGCCGGGAATTCTTCCGGCGCCTTGCCCTGGCAGATCGACAACCCGCCGCCAGTCTTGTGATCGATTTGCACATCGCCGTCCTGCAGGTCGCTGCGCTCCTGCTCCTGGCGTTCAATGGAAGACTCGATGCGGAAATGGCTTTTGCCTCCTGGGGCGCGGCGTCGATTGCGGGCACACTGATTTACCTTGCTCGAGAGCCCCGTCCGATGACGTTCTCGCGAATCGACGCCATCGAGGATCTCAAGACAAACTTCAAGATGGGCAAGTGGCTCCTGGCCGGCCAGGTCGCTTTGATCGCTCAGTTCAGTGCACCCGCCTGGCTCGCGGGGCTCCTGTTCCACGTCGATGAGGCGGCCCTGTTCACGGCATCCATGTCAATCGTCATGGTGGGGAACACACTCTTGACTGGTCTCGGAAATGTACTGTTGCCGCGGGCGGCCGCCGTTTTTCAGGAGAGCGGTCCTCGTGCCCTCCGCAGGGTGCTTGTAAGACGCACTGTGATGAATGCCGCCTGCATGGCCGCCGCGGCTGGGGTCATCGTCTCGGTTGGACCGCTGTTGCTACGCGTCGTATACGCCGGCCACTATCGCCTGCAGCCGACGATGATCGCCGTGCTGTCGGCGGCGCTTGTGGCAAAGGCCTTGGGAATGGGGTCGAATATAGGCTACTGGGTGATCGGCAGGCCACAGATGAACCTGGTTACCAATATAGCCGGCTTCACAACGCTCTTACTACTGGCCTTCCTGTTGAAACCGTCCATGGGTATCGTCGGCATCGTCTGGGCGATGGCCATCACGGATTTGGTGCCGGGCGTCGTTCGATGGGGAACATTGTTGCGCGTGCTCGCGAGTGAGCCCGCCGGCATAAGACGGGGTGAAGCTGGCGCAAGCAGTCTGCGACTCCCCATGAGTGAAGAAAGACAGCTGGCTTAGATGGCTTTAGCAGCATTGGTGCAGGCAGGCAGTGGTCTCGCCGGCCAGTTGTCTCTGAGAACGACGGGCGAACGTACGGTGAGTACCTCTTCGACGAACAGTTGGAAACCTTACCTTCTGTGGGCGTGGATGCTGACCACGTTCGCGAACTTCAGAGTACGCTCCGTCGTCGACTTGACGGCGGGCGACATGTTCGACGGCCAGGTCCTGTTCCAGGTTGCCTCGTGGCTCTGCTTCGGCGTCATCGCGGCATGGGCTGTGCTTCGGGGTCGAGCCAACGGCTCGCTGGTCAGGAGAGGTCCGCTGGCCTGGTACTCGGGCTTCATCGGCCTCGCATTGATATCGGCGGCGTATTCGCCGCTTCCTGAGCTGACGGCGTTCACTGCCCTGCAACACGCGATCGCATTGGTCCTGGTGATATCACTGGGCAAGCGCCTCCACGATCTGTGGCCGTTTGTTCTGATGTACATGCTGGTCAACTGGCTCCTCGTCATCCTTGGCGCTCTGCATATGGATTTCGGCCTCGCCTGGATCACCCCGCCGGAACTATCCCAGATTTGGACAGATCACGAGGAATGGCGATTCGGTACTGCGTTTGGGCACCCGAGCCAGCTTGGAATTGTGGCCGCCACTGCGGCCTTCATGCTGACCAGCGGGCCCAAAAAAGCCGTTGGACGCGGGTTTGCGGCGATGTTGACCCTGTTGACGCTGCTGGCCACCATCAGCCGGACGGCCATCGCCGGGTTCGCTGCCGCACTCCTGTTCTTCGCCGCCAAACAGCGTCTGGTGCTGGTGCTGTGTTTGAGTGGCTCGCTGTTGACACTGGCGATCCTCATCGAGCCGTCGCGCAACGTCATATTGTCGTACGTGGCTCGAGGACAGAACGCCGACGATATCGCCTCGCTGACTGGACGAGTTCCCGTTTTCGAGGATGCGATCTCGAGAGCGCGCGTTCATTGGATGTTCGGGCAGGGGTTCCTGTCAAGCCGGATCCTGCTCCTCAATGATCTGGGTGAGGGTAACGGGACGGTCCATCCTCACAACATGTTTCTGGCGGCAATAAATGGCATGGGAATAGGAGGGGCGGTACTTGCACTTGGATCGCTCATCAGCCTCTTCGTCGCAGCGGCCAGACTCTTGAGACTGTCGCATCATTACCCAAGTGTGCGGGCGGATGCCGTGTCGTGTGCCTCGGCTCTCCTGCCACTCGCCGCCTTTTGCATTCTCGATGCGGGGTTTGTCGCGAAGCTCAACCCATTCGTCTTACTCTATTTGACCGCAGCGGCTCGAACTCAGGATATGTTGAATTCGATCGAATCGAACCTCCCCGAACGTGTGGCGATTGGACCGCGATTGCCGGGGGGGCACCCGAAATCCCGGCCCTGACATGCTGATCATCTGTACCGGAAAGCTCGCCAATACGACGGTCGGCCACACCGATCATGCGATGGTCTATGCGGCGGGCTTCCAGAAGCTGGGGCACGAGGTCTATGTCATGGACAGCGTCGGCTCCGGGCGCTGCATCGATGAGAACGGCCAGAGGGTCCCTTTCGAGCAGTGGCAAGGCGGGCCCCATTTCGAGCAGATCGCCCGGTCGTACGGTCTCTGGCCACGCTGCTGCCTGATCTACAAGGAGGGCCAGGCTACGCGCGGAATGTCTTTTGGCGAGGCGGTCGGCGTGGCCAGGCGATGTGATCTGCTGTTGACCCGCAGCGGGGAGATCCACAGGGTGCCCGAAGTATTCGAGAGCGCCCGGCGCCGGGCCTATTGCGATGGCAATCCTGGCGCCACACAGGTCCTTGCCCAGCAGAACGGGACTTTCGATGCGCTCGATCGCTATGAGGTCCTGTTCACGCTTGGACTCAACATCGGGAGCGAGACCTGCCCCATCCCGACGGACGGCCGCCAGTGGCACCCCATGCCACGGCCCGTGTTCCTTCCGACGTGGCCGATCGCGATCGACGCCGGATGCCGCCGCTTCACCACGGTGTCCAGTTGGAAGGGAAGACGCACGTTCCAGTGGCACGGGACCGACTCGGGCGAGAAATCGGACAATTGGCTCCAATTCCTCGATCTGCCGGCAATGACCGGGCAGGAATTCGAAATCGCGCTGCGCATCGACTCGGCCCGGCACGATGCCGATCGCAGAGTCTTTCACGACAAGGGCTGGCGGCTGGCCAACCCGGGTACCCTGCGTCAACTCGACGACTATCGAGACTTCATCGGGAATTCCCGGGCTGAGTTCAGCGTGGCTCACAATCGCTACGTGCAGTTCCGGACCGGCTGGTTCAGCGACCGGACGGCTCTGTATCTGGCTGCCGGCAAGCCCGCTCTGGTTCAGTCGACGGGCTTGGAAGCTCATCTGCCGACAGGAAAAGGCTTGCTGACATTCGCAACGGTAGCGGAGGCCGCCGCGGGCGTCGAGGAGATCAATCGGGACTACCTTGGACATTGCCGTGCCGCAAGAGCAATCGCCGAACGGCACTTCGACTCCGACAAGGTCCTGGGGAAGATCCTCGAAGTCTCGTGCCGCTGATTCAACGCATGGCAAATCAGTCAAAAAGAGACGAATGATCCGCTGAGGGCCACGCGGGCATTCGACGTATTACTGGAGACAGATTCGAATCGATTGGATCAGGCCCGATCTCACACGGCTTGCGAATACGAAATCGGTCTCTCAACTCTCGGCCCTCTGCTCCGGTGAGCTCCGAGAGTTGAGAGTTGAGAGTTGGGTGCAGCGTCGCCAGTGCTAGTGCGTGATGTTGGGCTGGCGGATGAACGCCCGCAGGTCTGCCATGGTCGCGACGCGCGGTCCGTGCAGCGCCGCAATCTGACCGACGTCCAGCCTGAGCCGCTGAATGTTGTCGTACAAGTTGACCGCGAACGGGTTCGGCGTTGCCGGCGGGGGCGTACCGGCGGCGGCCGGCGTATACGCGTCCACCTCGATCAGGATCTTTTCCGCCGGGAGATACACCATCGCGAAGGCGTCGTTGTGGCCGCCCCCTGTGATCTGATGGATCTCGATCGTCCTGCGGCCGTCGGTCATGACGTGCTTGTCCGTAAATGTCTCGAACGAGGCGCGCTTGGCCGAACGGGCGAGCCGATCGGGGTTGATCGTCCGGGGCGCCGCCCACGCCTGCTCGTAGTACGGCTTGTTCCCGGCGTGCGTCACGATCGTGGCCCCCTCGTCCACATATGTGCGCAGACCACCAGAGTGGTCGAAGTGCGCGTGCGTGTTGATCAAGTAGCGGATCGGCTTGTTGGGGATCGTCTGCTTGACCTTGGCGATGACCGCCGTTGAACGCGCCTCGTTCTGCGGCGCCTCGACGACGACGATGTGGTCGCGCTGGTCGATGGCGACGCTGTGATGGCTGCCGCCTTTCACGTAGTAGACACCATCGGCGAGCTTCTCCATCTCGACGTTCACTGCCGGCGGCGTAAAGCTGCGCACCGGGTCCGGGATCGCGATCTCGACCACGGGATTCGCCGTGACCTTCGAGACGGCGACGTCCAGCACCGGATACCCGCCCTCGGTCCGCAGAATCCTGGCTGGAAACATCACGCCGCCGAAGTCGCGGTAGTCGGAGTACGTGACCTCGACGGGCGTGTCGCCGAGGACGGGGTTGTCGATCCAGGTCTGCACGCGCTCCACCTGGTTCTGCGCGTTGATCCGGCCGACATACCGGTGTTTCCCGTCCACGGTGAAGGAGACGTCAGAGCCGCCGTTGGCCGGCTGTGACGTCGCGTTGTTCGCCGCGGCCGCTTTGAGGAAGCCGTGCGGTGTCGTCCAGATCTCCATCGTCCGCTCCTCGACGGCCTCCACTTGCGGCTGCGGTGCGGGCGCGGCGTCGGGCGCGGCGCCCGGGGGAGTGGCCATGTTCCACGCGTAGGTGCCGCTGACGACCTGGACCGGGTGCTGCTCGACCGGCGCGGGCCGGGCCCGACCCGGCTCGACGACCTGGATGCGCGCCATCTCCACGCGCGCGGCGGGCGTTTCGTAGTTGACGCTCGCCGTGAAATTGCTGACATCGAACGCCGGCCACGGCAGCGTGGGACCCGGCGCCTGACCGAACTGGAACCACCGGCCGGTCCCCGAATACTCGATCGATCGCACCTCGGTTGCACCGAGGGCTTTGGTGGCCGTCTGGAGCGTGCCGGTTTCCTGGGGGGCACACGCCCCGAACGTTGCGGCAGTCGAAAGGGCGAACGTCAGAACAGTGAGTGTGCGCATGGTCATCGCTCTCCTTTCACCACGGGCCGTTAGCTCAGCCATGAATCTCGCCCGAGTTGCGACATTCTACAGGTGCGATGAGCGTTTGTGGCGATCTGAAATGCGACTGTCCGTTCGCCGTGGCGGACCAACGCACCGTGACCTCATGCAAGGTTCTACGGCAGAGCGCGGAGATCGCTGGGAATATGCTGGTTTCCCGGCGGTCTCGGCGGTTCGTGTGCGTTTCTTCGGTTGAGGTGCCGGGGCCGCTCAGCGATTGAAGCCCATCGCGAAGAGCAGCGCCGTTCGGACTTCCGTCAGCCGGTGGGCGGGCAGCGTCGCAATCAATTGTCCGAGGCGGGCCGCAGGCACGGTCTGCAGATGATCGAGATTCACGGCACAGTCGCGTGGGACGCCATCCGCCTCCGTCAGGGCGACTTCTGACGGGATGTCTCGAATCGTCGACGTGACGGGCGCGACGGTCACGTCGCGGAGAAACCCGAGCGCAGACTCACGGGTGAGAATCAGGACCGGCCGGTTCTTGTCCGGCTGCCGAAAACGGTACCAGCGAATCTCCCCGCGGCGGATCAATCGGGCCATGACTGCTCGCGCGTCCAGGCGTCGAACTCGCCGCGTCGCACCGGTTTTCGACGATAGCCCTCATGGTGGCGCCGTTCGAGCTCCTGCACTCGCAGTTGATCGACGGCCGCCCGCAGGGCGCGCCGTGTAAAGGCCGACCGCGTGAGGCCGAGCCGTCGCGCGACGCGATCGACCTGGGCCACGAGCTCGGGTTCGAGCGTCATCTGAACGGTTTTCATGTCTGCTCTCCCGGCTGCATGTTGATAACTCTAGCTATCGTAATAGCTAGCTGGCGGCGAGTCAACGCTCCGCGTCGAGGTTTCGTCCCACGTCTCTTTCGTGCCTCGTGCGGGGCGCAACGCGCGGCGGCGTGCCGGCGGCGGTGCCGAACGAGAGGCTCGGGCTCGTGATCGCGGTGCCCGCCGTCCGTGCGTCGCAGGTCGATCCGATGATAATCTTGCGGCGAGTGACTCCCGACCCGCTCATTCGCGACGTCTCGGATACGGCGAGGTGGATGGCCGTCTACCGCGCGCGTGAGACCGAGCGCCCTGACGCCGTGTTCCGCGACCCGTTCGCGCGCGCGCTCGCCGGCGAGCGCGGCGAGCGGATCGCGCAGGCGCTGACGTTCGGCGACCAGGAAGCCTGGCCGTTCCTCGCGCGCACGCACCTGTTCGATCGCTTCGTCGCCAAACAGGTGAAGCAGGGCGCCGACCTGGTCGTGAATCTCGCCGCGGGCCTCGACACGCGGCCGTATCGCATGGACCTGCCGGCCTCGCTGCGCTGGGTCGAAGTCGATCTCCCGGACATCCTGGATTACAAGGAAGAGATCCTCGCGGACGCCAGGCCCGTGTGCGCGCTCGAGCGCGTGCGGCTCGACCTGTCGAATGCGGACGCACGCCGGGGCCTCTTCGATCGACTCGGTCGCAGCGCGAGACACGTGCTCGTGCTGTCGGAGGGCCTGGTCATCTACCTGATGCCGCAGGAAGTCGGCGCGCTCGCGCTCGATCTCGCGACACCGGCGAGCTTCGACCACTGGGTCGTCGACATCTCATCCCCAGGCCTCGTGGAGATGCTGAAGAAGCGCACGGGCGATGTCATGAACCAGGCCGGGGCGCCGTTTCTCTTTGCGCCCGCCGAAGGCCCACCGTTCTTCACGGCGTACGGGTGGATCCCGGCTGAGGTCCGCTCGATCATCAAGGCCGCAGCCAGCCTCGAGCGGCTGCCATTCATGCTGCGGATCTTCTCGATGTTTCCCGAGTCTTCCGGCGCGCAGGGCAGCCGCCCGTGGTCCGCGGTGTGTCTGCTCGGGCGTACCGGCTAATGGCTAATGGCCATGACAGGCGGCGTCACGGGCGCCGCCCGGCCGGCATCACGCGCTCGAGCCGCGCGTAGAGCGACAGGACGGGATGATGTGAGTCTTCGAGCGCGTCAGGAATCTCGCGGCGGTAGCCGCCGCGCGCCATCTCGAGCAGCCGGTTCAGGAGCGCGAACCAGAGCGCCCGGCGATCGCGGTCGACGTCGGCGTGGCGCATGAACTCGATGAAGGCGCGGAGTGCCTTCGCGCGCACCGCGCTCTGCGGCATCAGATCGAGCAGCCAGACGAACAGCACCGACTTCTGATATTGCGCCCTTGACGGCTGTCGGGCGGGATCGCCTGCGTCGACGACCGGCGGTACTGTTCCTGCGCGGCGTACGCGCGCATGTACGCCTCGTCGAGCAGCTCGCGCCTCCACGCCGGGTCGGTGACTCTGGGAGACGAGGCAATGCGGATCAGCGCGTCGGCCGCGAACTCGGGAGCTACGCCGGCCCCATCGGCCGCCAGCGTTTCGACGACCGGATCGTGCCGCGGCCTGTCCTGGGCGGGACGCCCGCCTTTGGACCACTCCTTTCCGCCGGCCCGGACACCGCCCTCTGACGTCACCTTCGCCGCGCACACCAGGAGCCCGGTGCAGAGTCTGTAGGGCGGGGCTTTCAGCCCCGCGCAAGCCGGCCCTGAAACGACCGCCCTCCGTGGTTTTGCAGCGCGCTCCAAGTACCGCAACGGTCGCATCCGCGAGGTCCGGAGGTTCAGACGATCCACTTCGCTCATCGGCCTGCCCTGAGCGAGACGAGACGCTCATCCTTCGACAGGCTCACGATTGACTAATCCTGGTGCGAGGTGCGGACGTGCGAGGTGCGGTAGGTGCGACGTGCGAAGGTGCGAGGTGCCTTTGCTTCCGGGACTGCCGCTTCGAGCGCCGCGGGATCGCGAAAACGGAGCTGAGGGACGCTCACGACGAACCCGGGCGGACGGTCGGCGACCGGCTCGTCCGCCGGCCAGGGCGCGAGGCGGACGCCGAGCACCGCGCTGAAGATCATGAGCGCCAGAATGAAGCGCCCGCTATTTCGCGGGAACCGGCTCCGCATGAGGCACGACCGTTCGATGTTTCAACCAGGTCTGCACCTGCGCCATATAGGTGTAGACCACGGGCGTGAGATAGAGCGTCACGAGCTGGGAGAAGAGAAGCCCGCCGACGACGACCAACCCGAGCGGCTGGCGCGCTTCTCCTCCGGCGCCGTACCCGAGCGCGATCGGCAGCGCCCCGAGCAGCGCCGCCATCGTCGTCATCATGATGGGACGGAAGCGGATCAGGCAGCCCTGATAGATCGCTTTCTCCGGCGGCGTCCCGCCGCGCTCGGCTTCGAGCGCGAAGTCAATCTGCATGATCGCGTTCTTCTCGACGATGCCGATGAGCATGATCATGCCGACGAAGGCGTAGATGTTGAGATCCATCCGGAACAGGATGAGCGTGACGAGCGCGCCGAGGCCGGCCGACGGCAGGCCCGAGAGAATCGTGAGCGGGTGGATGTAGCTCTCGTACAGAATGCCGAGCACGATGTACACGACCATCACCGCGATGACGAGCAGCACCGCGAGGTTGCCGAGCGAGCTCTCGAACGCCCTCGCCGCGAACTGGCCGTGATGGTTCACCGTCTGCGGGCCGACGACCTGACTGGTGTGCGCGAGCGTGTCGAGCGGCACCACCGTGCCGGCGTTCCCTCCCGCCTGCCCCGCCGCTCCCACCCCACCTGTCGCACCTGTCGCGGCGGCATTGGGGCCGGCATTGCTCGCACCGCCGCCCTGGCCGGGCGTGGTCTTGAAATACAGCAGCGAGAGCGCGGAGGGATCGTTCTGGAACTGCGGCGCGAGCTCCAGCAGCACCTTGTATTCGTTCACCGGCGCGTAGATCGTCGACACCCACCGCGGACCGTACGCGTCGTAGAAGGCGTTCTCGATCTGGTTCGCGGTGACGCCGAGGGCCGCCGCCTTGTCGCGGTCGATCTCGACGTTGACCTGCGGGCTCGAGATTTCGAGATCGCTCGTCAGATTGTCGAGGCCCGCCACCTGCGCCAGCGCGCTCTTGAGATCCCGCGCCGCGCGGTACAACTCCTCGCGGTCCGACGACCGCATCGAGTACTGATACAGGCTCTTGCTCACCTGACCGCCGATGCGTACGGTCGGCGGGTTCTGCATGTAGACCTCGATGCCGGGCACGCTCGCGATCTCGGGCCGGAGCTTCGCGATGATATCGGTCGCCAGCTCCGTGCGGTCGCCGCGCGGCTTGAGGTGCACGACGATCTGCCCGAGGTTCGGCCCGCCGAGTGTCGCCGCGGCGCTGCCGCCGACTGTCGACACGAGCCCCTCGACGTTCGGATCGCGTCTGATGATATCGGCCACGGCGCTCTGGTACTCCACCAGCTTGGCGTACGCCGTCCCTTGCGCCGCCTCGGTCGTGACGGCGATCTGATCCGTGTCCTGCTCTGGAATGAAGCCTTTCGGGACCAGCACGAAGAGCAGGGCGGTGAGCGCCAGCACCACGACGAAGGCGGCCATCGTCGCCGGCCGGTGGCGCAGGACCATCTGGAGGGTGCGGTCGTACGCGCGCAGCAGGGCGTCGAACCCGCGCTCGGTGACCCGGCCGGCCTTCGACGAGCCGGCGCGCGCGTGCGGCTTTCTGAGGAACAGGCTGCAGAGCATCGGGGTCAGCGTCACGGACACGACGCCGGAGATGAGGATCGCGACGCAAATGGTGACAGAGAACTCGCGGAACAGCCGTCCGAGCACGCCGCCCATGAACAGCACGGGGATGAACACGGCCGCCAGCGACAGCGTCATCGAGACGATCGTGAACCCGATCTCCCGCGATCCGTCGAGCGACGCGGTCAGCGGGTCTTCGCCCATCTCCACGTGCCGGTAGATGTTCTCCAGCATCACGATCGCATCGTCCACGACGAAGCCGACCGAGAGGATGAGGGCCATCATCGACAGGTTGTCGAGGCTGTAGCCGAGCATGTACATCGCCGCGAACGTGCCGATGATGGAGAACGGGAGCGCGAGGCTCGGGATGACCGTGGCCCAGACGTTTCGCAGGAACACGAAGATGACCATGATGACGAGCGCGAGCGTCAGCAGCATGGTGAACTGCACGTCCCGGTACGATTCGCGGATCGTGTCGGAGCGGTCGTAGAGGACGTCCATGTGGATGCTGGACGGCAGCTCCAGCTTGAACTGCGGCATCAGCGCCTTGACCGCGTCGGCGACCGCGATGGTGTTCGTGCCGGGCTGGCGCTGGATGCCGAGCGTGATGGCGCGCTGCTCGCCTTCGTGCGTGTAGAACCAGGACGCGGTGCGCTCGTCCTCCACGCCATCCTTGATGGTGCCCAGCTCGCCCAGGCGCACCGGCGCCCCGTTGCGGTAGGTCACGATCATGTTCTTGTATTCGCCGGCCGTCATCAGCTGGCCGGTGGCCTGCAGCGTGTACGATTTGTGGGGCCCGATGATCGATCCGGTGGGCGTGTTCACGTTCCACGCGCGGAGGGATGCTTCGACCTCGTTGATGCCGATTTGTCGTGCCGCGAGCGCGCGTGGATCGAGCTGTGCGTGCACCGCGAACTTCTGGCTGCCGAGCACCTGCACCTGGGCCACGCCGCTCACCATCGAGATACGCTGCGCGATGCGCGTCTCCGCATACTCGTCGAGCGTCCACGGCGGTACCGTCGTCGACGTGATCACCAGGTACAGAATCGGCTGGTCTGCCGGGTTCACCTTCGTGAACGTCGGCGGCGTCGGCATGCCCTGCGGCAGCAGGCGCGCGGCCTGTGTGATCGCGCCCTGCACGTCGACGGCGGCGCCGTCGAGGCTCCGGTTCAGGTCGAATTCGAGGGTGATCTGCGTCGACCCGAGCGAGTTCACCGACGTCATCGACTCCAGGCCGGCGATCATCGAGAACTGGTTCTCGAGCGGCGTCGCCACCGAGGCGCCCATCGTTTCCGGGCTCGCGCCCGGCAACTGCGCGGTCACCAACAGAGTCGGGAAGTCGATGTTCGGCAAATCGCTGACCGGCAGCGACCGGTAGGCGACCAGCCCGAACAACGCGATCGCCGCCATGAGGAGGCTGGTCGCGATCGGCCGCTTGATGAATCCTTCCGAGATGTTCACTTATTCACCATCTGGTCATCTGGTCATCTGGTGATCTGGTGATCTGGTAATTGGATTGCGCGATGGCGCGACAGCGCGACTGCAGGATTCAATTGACCAATTCAATTACCCGATTACCAGATTATCCAATTACCCGATTGTCTGTGCGGTCACCGGCCTGGTGACCGGAATCTTCCTGGTCTTGAACATGCCGGCCATGTACGTGTAGACGACCGGCGTCAGATACAGCGTGATCAGCTGCGAGACGACGAGACCGCCGACCACCGCGAGGCCGAGCGGACGCCTCGCCTCGCCGCCGGCGCCGTATCCGAGCGCGATCGGCGCCGACCCGAACAGCGCCGCCATCGTGGTCATCATGATCGGCCGGAAGCGGATGATGCAGCCCTCGTAGATCGCTTCGGACGGCGTCCTGCCGTGCCGGCGCTCGGCGTCGAGCGCGAAGTCGATCTGCATGATCGCGTTCTTCTTCACGATCCCAATCAGCATCACGAGCCCGACGAAGGAATAGATGTTCAGCTCGTTGCCGAACAGATAGAGCGTGACCAGCGCGCCGAGCCCGGCCGAGGGCAATCCCGACAGAATGGTGATCGGGTGGATGTAGCTTTCATACAGCGCGCCGAGGACGATGTAGACCACGCCGATGGCGATGAACAGCAGCAGCCCGAGGTTCGTCATCGACTGCTGGAAGACTCGGGCTTGCCCTTCGAAGCTCGTCGAGATCGTCGGCGGCAGCAGGCGATCCGCCACCTGCTTGACATGGGCGGTGGCCGTGCCGAGCGACACGCCCGGCTTGAGACCGAACGACACGGACACCGACGGCAGTTGACCGGAGTGGTTGATCGATTGCGGGCCGACCGTCTCCTTGAAATTGATCACCGACTGGAGCGGCACGATCGATCCGTTCGGCGCCTTGAATGCGACTTTCTCCAGCGAGTCGACGTGTCCCTGGTACTTGGGATCGAGCTCGAGCAGCACACGGTACTGCGCCGTGTCGCCGTAGATCGTGGTCGCCCACTTCGGCCCGAGCGCGTCGTACAGCGCGTTCTGGACGTTCGTCGCGTTCAGGCCCACCATCGCCGCCTTGTCGCGATCGATGACGAGGTTGATGCGTGGGCTCTTCATCTCCATGTCCGTGGAGAGGTCCTGCACGTCGGTCACCTGGTCGGCGATCGCCTGTTCCAGCTTCGGCGCCCATTGGTAGAGCTCTTCGGTGTTCATGCTCTGCATCATGATGCTGAAGTTCTGGTTGCCCATGCGTCCGCCGATCTGCAGAGAGGGCGGCAGGCCGACGAACCCGCGGAAGCCGGGGAACCGGAGCAGCGCCGGGCGAAGCTGCTGCGCGATCTGCTGGGCCGTGAGGTCGCGCTGCGCGCGCGGCACGAGCTGCACCTGGATGCGCCCGTTGTTCGAGCCGCCGCCGCCGCCGGGGCCTCCGCCGCCGACGCTCGCCAGGAACGAGTCGACGTACGGGTTTCGGATGACGACGTCGGAGGTCTGCTGCGTCCACCTGGCCATGTCGTAGTACGACGTCCCCTGCGCCGCCTGCAGGTTCACGAACATCGAGTCGTTGTCCTGATCGGGAATGAACCCGGTCGGGATGATGTTGAACATGTGCACGGTCGCCGCGGCGACGGCTGCGAACACGGCCAGCATGACGACGCGATGCCGCAGGACGGACGCGAGGCTCCGCTCGTAGCCGTGCAGCAGCCCGTCGAACGCCCGATCCATCAGTCCCGCAAAGCCCTTCTTGCTGTGGACCACGCGGAGAAAGCGGCTGCACAGCATCGGCGTCAGCGTGATCGACACGACGCCGGAAATCAGAATCGCCGTCGTAATCGTGACCGCGAACTCGCGGAAGAGCCGGCCGAGAATCCCGCTCATGAACAGAATCGGGATGAACACCGCCCCGAGCGACGTGGTCATCGTCAGAATGGTGAAGCCGATCTCCCGCGAGCCCTTGAGCGAGGCCTCGAGCGGCCGTTCGCCGTTCTCCATGTGGCGCACGATGTTCTCGAGCATCACGATCGCGTCGTCGACCACGAAGCCGATCGAGAGGATGAGCGCCATCATCGACAGGTTGTTCAGGCTGAAATGCAGAACCTGCATGACGGCGAAGGTGCCGAGGATCGAGAACGGCAGCGCGAGCGCCGGGATCATCGTGGCCGAGCCGTTGTGCAGGAAGAGGAAGATCACGCCCACGACGAGCACCAGCGTGATCAGCATCGTGACCTGGATGTCCTTGAACGCCTTGCGAATCGTCCGCGACCGATCCTGGCGCACCGTGAGATGCACCGAAGGCGGAATCTCGGACTCGAAGGACGGCAGCAGCGCGCGCACGGCGTCGGTGACCGCGATCGTGTTGCTGCCCGGCTGGCGCATGACCTGCAGCGTGATGGCGGTCTGCTTCAGCGGCGGGCCCGTCGGGCCGTTGGGCTTCGAATAGAACCACGACCCGTTCATCACGTTCTCGATGCTGTCGACGACGTTCGCGACCTGATCGAGGCGGACCGGCGCGCCGCGCCGATAACTGACGATGATCGGGCGGAATGCCGCGGCGTTCATCAACTGGCCGGCCGCCTTGATGTTGTAGGTGGAGGCCGCGCCGAACAACTGGCCCGTCGGGAGATTGACGTTCCAGTTCTGCAGCGCCTGATCCACTTCGTTGAGGCCGATGTGCTGGGCGTGGAGCTTGTCAGGGTCGAGCTGCACGCGCACCGCGTACTTCGAGGCGCCCTGCACCTGCACCTGCGACACGCCGCTCACCATCGAAATACGCGGTGCGATCACCGTCTCCGCGTAATCGTCGAGCGCCGACAGCGTCAGCGTGTTGGACGTGAGGTTGAGCATCATGATCGGCTGCTCGTTCGGATTGTTCTTCCGGAACGAGGGCGCCGACGGCATGCCGGCCGGCAGCAGCGGCATGACCGCTGCAATGGCGGTCTGCACGTCCACGGTGGCGCTGTCGATGTCGCGATTGAGATCGAACTGCAACGTGATGTTGGCGTCGCCCGAGCCGCTCCGCGACGTCATGGAGTCGAGTCCCGCAATCGTCGTGAACTGACGTTCCAGGGGGCTCGCGACAGACGAGGCCATCGTGCCGGGATCGCCGCCGGGCAGCCCCGCGCGCACATTCAGCGTCGGATAGTCCACCAGCGGCAGGTCGCTCACCGGCAGCGCGCGGTACGCGATGACGCCGAACAACCCGATCCCCGCCATCAGCAGGCTGGTGGCAATCGGACGGCGGATGAAGATTTCCGAGATGTTCACGAAACGACCCCAACCATCAAAGACTCAACTCTCAACTCTCAAGGCTCAACTCAAGTCTCAACTCTCAACTCTCAGGCGCGCATGAGACTTGAGACTCGAGACTTGAGATTTTCGAGGAGCGCGAGCATTGGAGCGCGAAGGCTTCAGCCGAGCGGTCAGATTATTGCCCCCGTCCCTGCCCTCTGTTCCCACCGCGCCCCCCACGTCCGCCCCGTCCGCCGCCGCTTCCTCCTCCGCGGCCCGAAAGATCGGTGGTGACCCGCGCGCCACCCTCGAGCCGCAGCTGTCCTTCGGTGACCACCGTTTCACCGGGCTTCAGCCCTTTCTCCACCACGACATCGTCGGCGACCCGCTGACCCGGGGTGATCGCGCGCTGCTCGACCGTCGAATCGTCCTTGACCACGAAGACGTACTGGCCGTCCTGACCGGTCTGCACCGCCTGCGCCGGAACGACGGTGGCGTGCGGCAGCGTCGCGAGCCGGAGCGAGACGCGTGCGAACTGACCGGGCCACAGCCGCAGGTCGGCATTGCCGAACGTGGCCTTGAGCTTGATCGTGTCCGTCGTCATGTCCACGGCGTTGTCGACGAAGGTAAGCGCGCCGGCTGCGGGCTGAGGATCGGCATCCTGCGGAGTGGCGACGACCGGCAGCTGCCCGCCGGCCATGTGCTGTTTGATGGTCGGCAGGTGCATGGCGGGCACCGAGAAGGTGACGTAGACCGGCTGCACGCGGGCGATCGTCATGAGCTCGGTCGTATTCGCCGCCACGAGGCCGCCGACTTTCACGCTCAGGCTGCCCGTGCGGCCGTCGATCGGTGACCGAATGATCGTGTACCCGAGCGAGACGCGCGCGTTGTCGACGACGGCCTGCTGCGCGACCAGCTGCGCGCGCGCGCTGTCAATCGACGCCTTGTCGGCTTTGACGGTTCCCGCGGTCGCATCGGCGGCGGCGCGCGACTGTTCGGCCTGATCCTTCGAGATGATCCCGCGCTGGCTGAGCTGCCCCTGGCGCTCGGCTGTGAGCTGTTGATATTCGGCGTTGGCCGCGTCGCGGCCGAGCTGCGCCTCGGCCTGCGCGAGAAGCGCCTTGTCGCGCAACAGGTTTGCTTCCGCCTGTGCCAGCGCCGCCTCAAAAGGACGCCGATCCAGAGCGAAGAGCTGCTGCCCCTGTTTGACGGAATCGCCTTCGCGGAACGACAGTTCCGTGAGCTGACCGGTGATCTGCGAACGCACTGAGATGCTGGCGTAGGCTTCGACGTTCCCGATGGCGGCGATGTCGACCGGCACATCCTTTTCGGTGACCTTCGTGGTGACGACCGGGGCCGGGCCCCCGTCGCTGCCCCGGCCCCGGCCCCCGCGGCCGCCGCCCCCCGCTCCAGCCGCCGATGTATTGCTGCTGCAGGCCGATGCAGCGAGACCGGCTCCGGCGAACGCGAGGATCAGAACGAGAAAGAGCGTATAGAGAGACGGGATGAAGGCGCGTCTGACCACGTTAGACTCCAAAGTACAACTGGATACCGAGCCGTGATGCGGGCTATTTACCGGGCGAACGTCATTTAATGTCTCTTTGCGAAAAGATTACGTCTTCCTGACGATTTCAAAACCGGACCTACTAAGGAACTGAGAAAGCGGACACATGTCGAGCGTCGCGACGATCGATCACACCGACTGGACGGCTATGCCGGATCGCGAAGCTGCTGTCAAGGCGACCCGGGCATTGGAGGCCGGAGATGTGGTGTTGTTGCCGGAGCTGGGCTTCGCTGTCGAATCGGGTGAAGCCTCCTTTTTTACGCCCGCGATTCTCGACAATTCCAAAAACGCGAGCTTCGATCCGGCGTCAGGCCGGCTTGGCGGCACGACGGCGAAGGGCCGCGACGCCGAGACGTTGCGCCGGTTCATCCAACGGTTCAGCGAGTCGGCTGCCGCGCTGGTCAATCGCGTTCTGCCTCGCTACCGAGATCATCTGACGAGGGGCCGCGCCAGCTTCCGGCCCGCCGAGATCGCTGGGCGTGCGACGACGTGGCGCAAAGACGATACGCGGCTGCACGTGGACAGCTTCCCGGCGACGCCGTCGGGCGGCCGCCGCATTCTGCGAGTGTTCAGCAACGTGAACCCCGAGGGCCGCGCGCGCGGGTGGCGGATTGGCGACGAGTTCGAGACGGTCGCGCGGCGCTTCGCGCCCGAGCTGCGGTTGCCGCTGCCGGGAACTGGTCACCTGCTGTCGCTGTTGCGCGTCACGAAGACGCGCCGCTCGCCGTACGACGCGCTGATGCTGCAGCTTCACGACCGCATGAAGGCGGACGAAGAATTTCAAACGCGGTCGCCGCAGACGGCCATCGACTTTCCGGCCGGGTCGACGTGGATCGCGTTCACGGATCAGGTGAGCCACGCGGCAACGGCGGGGCAGTATCAGCTCGAGCAGACGTTTCTCGTGCCGGTCCAGACGATGCTCGATGAGCAGCGATCGCCGTTACGCATTCTCGAGAGGCTGAAGGCAAGGCGACTGACCTGAATCGGGCGATCGGGCGATCGGGTGATCGGCGATCGGGTGATCGGCGATCGGGTGATCGGCGATCGGCGATCGGCGATCGCAGTCAGCCAGAACCACACGACGAAAAGCATTAAATATGCGGGCGCGCCCGGAAGGTCAGGTGTGAAGCGTAATCGATCGCCGATTGCTATCGCCTGATCGCCGATTGACGACGTCAAGAATGTGAAATCATCAATCTCGAACGGCTCTTATGATTGCTTCCATGTGGACCAGATACTTCTCGAGCGCGCGGCGGCCGGACGCGGTCAGGCGGTACTCCGTGCGCGGAACGCGTCCCTCGAACATCTTGTCGCACGCGATGTATTGCGCGTCCTCGAGCTTGCGCGCATGGACGCTGAGATTGCCGTCGGTCGTCTGCAGCAGCCGCTTCAGGTCGTTGAACGTCAGCCGCTCGTTCACCGCCAGCGCACTGATGATGCCGAGACGAAGACGCTCGTGAATGAGCCGATCGAGCTCGAGAGGGCTGCGCTCGATTTCAGACTTCAGACTTCTGACTTCAGACTTCTGACTTCTGACTTCCAACTTCCGCGAAGCGCTGCTCTCCACCTTCCGCGAAGCGGCCTTAACCACCGTATCTCCTCGCAATCAGGTATCCGAAGCCGATATGCAGACCGCCGAAACCCGCGGCCATCAACCAGTGTCCCCACGCGGCCGGCGCCGCGAACGCGACGGCGCCGAGCGTCATGAAGGAGAGTCCCATCAGCGGCACGACGCGGACGGAGAACGCGCCGCCGGTTGCGACGGCTGTGCCGTACAACAGCAGCCAGCATCCCGGCAGGCGCGCCGTCAGCCCCATGGTCGCGAACACGGGCGTCAGGACCATGCCCGCGACGAGCGGCGGCACGTACGCGAGCGCGAACCGGTGCGCCGGCGCTGCCGATGACAACGGCGTCCCCTGCCGGCGCGCCTTGATCGCCATCGTGGCCAGCGCGATCGCGGCGGCGACCGCCGCGTCGGTGAGCCAGATCATCACCCATCGCCGCGAGCCGTCGGGCGGCCCGGACAGCACGGCGGCGACCATCGCCGTCGCGCCCATCATGACGCCGCCCCAACCGGGCACCGCCGTGAACTCGGTCGCCCGCGACATGGCGTCGCGGATGAACTGCAGGTTCTCCATCGCGTGCGCATGGATCGGTTCGGGCCGGTCGGTCACTCGGGCCTCGCGCCTCGTCAACAAGGACTTTATAACACAGAGGGCGCTCGGTCAGGTGGGTCACGTAGGTCGGGTAGGTCGGGGTGGGTCACGTAGGTCGGGTGGGTCGGGTGGGTCACGTAGGTCGGGTAGGTCAGGTAGGTCGGGTAGGTCAAGTAGGTCAGGTAGGTCGGGTGGGTCAGGGGGCGGGACGGCAGTGGGGCGGTGAGCCACTCCTCCGCTCGCTTTCACATTACCGGGTAGCAGCCTATTCCAGGCGGCCTGTTCTCCGGAGGTTACCGATGAAGGTTTCACAACGATTGATGGGCGCGGCCTTCCTCATCTTTGCCGTCTCCACCCCGGCGCTGAGTCAGCCGATGGTGCCCCCCGTCGCCGAGACGGTCAGCCTCTCGGGGCCTCGTGTCGGCGTCACGTTTCTGAGCCCCGAAATCGTCCGGAAACTCCAGACCGAGGGCGGGATCCGCGTCGGGCCCGCCGTCACGCAATTCGGCTGGCAATTCGAGAAGCAGTTCTACAGTACCCAGACCGGACCGACGGCCGTGACCGAATGCGTGCTGCTGCTCGGCGGGCTCGATCAGGGTGTCGCGCTCCCCAGCCTCAGCTGGCTGGCGGGGATCCGCACGAAAGACGGCGCTGAATTCGGCGTTGGCCCCAACGTCACGCCCGTCGGCGTTGCGCTGGCGATCGCCGCGGGGATCACGTTCCGCGCGGGTGTCTTGAACATTCCTGTCAATCTCGCCGTGGTGCCCTCGAAGGCCGGGATGCGAGTGAGCCTGCTCACCGGCTTCAGCTTACGGGGGAGGTGAGGTGCGAATGTGCGGAAGCGCGCGACGTGCGTTACTGTGCGCGGAGCAGGAGGACCGGCACCTTGACGAGGTGCCGGACGCGGTCGGCGGTGGCGCCGTGGAGGATATCGCCGAGCAGCCGGTGCCCGTGCGTGGACATGGCGATGAGAT
Source organism: Acidobacteriota bacterium (assembly GCA_003222535.1). Classification (GTDB taxonomy): domain Bacteria; phylum Acidobacteriota; class Vicinamibacteria; order Vicinamibacterales; family CAVVIG01; genus QHWJ01. Next base: position 49,986 of record QHWJ01000346.1, read on the forward strand.
CGACCCCCTGTTCCTGGGACACTCTCACGAGCTCGGAGGCGGGGTCGCCCATCGCGAGCCGGGTTTCGACGATGAAGCCGCGGCCCACGAGGTCGGCCTGCAGATGCTCGAGATACGTGCGATCCGACTTCATCTCTTCCGATTCGCGGAGCTGGAGTTGATCGAAGTTGCGCGCGGCCCAGCCGTCCGCCACGTGGACCAGCAGCAGCTCCGCACCCGTCAGGCGTGCCAGGTCGGAGACGTGCGTCAGGATCGTGCGATCCGCGGGGGAGTTCTCGACCGCCACGAGGATGCGTCGGTACATCTATACGCTCGCGAACGTCTGGTAGAGCAGCCACACGTTGAGCAGGGCGATGATAACCGCAACCGTCCAGGCGAGCACCTTCACCCAGGGCGGGTTCACGAAGGAGCCCATCTTGTGCACATCGCCCGTGAACATGACGAGCGGAAACACGGCGAACGGCAACTGAAGGCTCAGAATGACCTGGCTGAGGATCAACAGCGGGCCCGTGCCGCGTTCGCCGTACACCATCACGACGAGGATCGCTGGGATGATGGCGATGAGCCGCGTGACGAGACGCCGGAGCCACGGGCGGAGCCTGAGGTTGATGAAGCCTTCCATCACGATCTGGCCCGCCAGCGTACCGGTGAGCGTCGCGTTCTGGCCCGAGCAGAGCAGCGCCACGGCGAACAGCACGCTCGCCATCGTCGTGCCCAGGAGCGGCGACAGGAGCTTGTAGGCGTCGCCGATGTCGGCGACGTCCTCGTGGCCGGAGCCGTGGAACACGGCCGCGGACATCACCAGAATCGCGGCGTTGATGAACAGCGCGAACATCAGCGCGACGGCCGAGTCGATCGACGCAAAGCGGATGGCCTCACGGCGGTCTTCGACCGCGTCGCCGTACTTGCGTGTCTGGACGATCGACGAGTGCAGATACAGGTTGTGCGGCATCACCGTGGCGCCGAGGATGCCGATCGCGATGTAGAGCATGCTTGGATTGCGCAGCACTTCGGCCTGGGGAATGAACCCGACGGCGATCGCCGTGAAATCGGGCCGCGACAGCCAGATCTCGATGGCGAACGACCCCGCGATGAGAAAGATCAGCGCGATGACGAGCGCTTCCACGTAGCGGAAGCCGCGACCCTGCAGGAACAGGACGATCAGGACGTCGAACGCGGTGAGAATGACGCCCCAGACGAGCGGAAGATGGAAGAGCAGGTTCAGTGCGATCGCGGCGCCGACGACTTCGGCCAGGTCGCAGGCGGCGATCGCGATCTCGCAGAACACCCAGAGGACGATCGTGACCGGGCGCGAGAAGCTGTCGCGGCACGCCTGCGCCAGGTCGCGGCCGCTGGCGATGCCGAGGCGCGCGGCGAGCGCCTGCAGCAGGATGGCCATGAAGTTGGACACCATGATCACGCTCAGCAGCGTGTAGCCATAGCGCGCGCCGCCGGCGAGGTCGGTCGCCCAATTTCCCGGGTCCATGTACCCCACCGCGACGAGGTACCCCGGACCGGCGAAGGCGAACATTTTGCGCCAGAAGCCGGCCCCTGTGGGTATGCCCACCGAGCCGTGCACTTCGGGGAGGCTCCTGCTGTTCGCAGGCAGCCGCCAGCCGCGCGCTGGAACCGACGGGATTTCTGGCGATGTAGACATTAAGTTTGATTAATCAAAAAGACCACCATAGCATACGGCCGAGCCGCGTCGCGGTCAATGGCTTTTTAAGGTTGACTACGCCCGCGATGCTTCGGGTACTGGCCCCGTATAACGAGCGCGCGGGCGGATCAGCTGACCGGACGCATACTCCTCGATCGCGTGCGCCATCCAACCTATCGTCCGGCCCAACGCAAACAGCAGCAGTGGCGCCTCGTGGGGCAAGAGGTATGTTCGAGTCACCGCTGCCAACCCGAAATCGAGGTTCGGAAACTCGTTCAGCAGCTCCGATCCCGCCCTCCACAGATTTCGAATCGGCCGCCATTCCACCTCGTTTCCGGTGGCCTGCGCCAGGCGTAACAGCAGGACAGCGCGCGGATCACCCGCTGGGTAGAGGGGATGGCCGAATCCCGGCAGATGCTCTCCGCGGCGCAAACCGTTGGCGACAACAGCTCGTGCCCTCTTCGGGGTTCCAGACCCCGCGAGAAGCGACAGCACGCGATCCGCTGCTCCCCCGTGTTTGTAACCCTTCAACGTCGCCATGGCGGCCGAGACGACATCGTAAGGCGAAGCGCCGGCCGAGGCGGCGCACCTGGCGGTGAACGCCGAGACGTTCAGTTCGTGGTCCGCGCAGAGGACCAGCGCCGTTCGAATCACGTCGCCGACCCCGTCCGTCTTCGGCGCCCACGCGGCTTGCAGCGCCCGGTGAAGGGGCTCCCGCCGCCGGCGCCCGTGCCGCGTGATGACCTTGGTCAACAAGCGGATGATGCGGGCGGCTGTCTGTCGAACCGCGGCCGGCCGTAGATCGCAGGACGCCGCATCCAGTGCTGCGGCGACACACAGAGCGATCTGAAGCCGGGTGAACGGATCCTTCGTGCACGTCCGAAGCTGTGCCAGCTGACGAGGAGACAGAGCACAGGGCTGCTCGAACAGCTGCTCCCGTTCCGTGTCGTCCGCCGCCCACAACAGCGCCGCAACGTGCTCCACACTCGCGGTACCCGCGAGCTGTACCGCATCGCGGCCGCGATAGTAAAACCTGCCGTCGTGAATGAGCGTCAGACCCGAATCAAGCACCGGGCCGCCCCAATGGAGTCCGCGCGCGGCGGCGGCGTTCGGATCCCGCCGCGCCTCCTTCCGTTGCTGCAGGCGTTCGAGGTCCTCCCGGTAGTAGCGACGTTCCCTCGGCCGGCCGGGGATCGCTTCCGACCGCAATTGGCCGCGGCTCGCGTACGCGTACAGCGTCGCCCGCGTGACGCCGAGAGCGTCCGCCGCCTGCGTTGCGGTCAGGTAATGCGATCCTGCCGGCATTTTAGATTGATTCTACAATCAATATTGACAATCTGAGAGGGTGTGTCAACTATCAAGGATGGCCGAGGGTTTGGACGGAGTCGTCGCCACCGCGACCCGACTCAGCGATGTCGATGGGGAGGCGGGCCGGCTGACCATCGCGGGGTACGCCGTCGAAGATCTGGCGCCGTACGCCAGTTTCGAGGAAGTGGCGTACCTCCTTCTGCAGGGCCGCCTGCCCGAACCATCCGAGCACGTTCGGTTCATGCAGGATCTGGCCGGACGGCGGGCGCTCTCCCGCGCCGCCCTTGCCATCGTCCACGAGGCCGCCGCGGCGAAGGTGCCGCCGATGGATGCGTTGCGAATGGCGGTACCCATTCTCAGCCTCGGCCGCGAGGAGAACCCCGTGGACGACGCGATGACGGCAATCGCGTCCTTTCCGACGATCGTGGGGACGTATTGGCGGGTTCTCAACGGTCGAGGGCCGGTCCCGGTCCGTTCCGATCTCCCGCACGCGGCCCATTACCTTCATCAATTGTTCGGCGCCGAGCCGTCAGCCGACCGGGCACGCGCGCTGGAAACCTACCTCAACACCGTCTGCGATCACGGTCTCAACGCCTCCACATTTGCAGCGCGCGTGATCGTCTCGACGCGATCCGACGTCATCTCGGGGGTCACGGGCGCAGTCGGCGCGCTCAAGGGTCCCCTGCATGGCGGCGCACCCGGGCCCGCGCTCGACATGGTGTTTGAAATCGGCGCGCCCGAGCGCGCGGAAGGCTTCATCCGCCTCAAACTGGATCGGGGCGAGCGCCTGATGGGATTCGGCCATCGCATCTACAGGGTCCGTGACCCCCGTGCCGATGTTCTTGGCCAGGCCGCCGAGCGCTTCTATGCGAGCGGGGGCGATCAGCGCCTCTACGACCTCGCGCGGAAGGTCGAGACCACCGCGCTTGGTCTGCTCCGCGAACGCAAGCCGGAGCGTCGAATCGATACCAATGTCGAGTTCTACACGGCGCTCCTGCTGCATGGTCTGGGACTGCCGTCCGACTTGTTCACGCCGACGTTCGCCGTCGGTCGCGTCCTCGGCTGGTCCGCACATTGCCTGGAACAACTTCGCGACGGAAGGTTGATCCGACCGCAGTCGGCCTATATCGGCCCGACAGATCGTCATTTTGATCGTGGTCACACCCGCGCGTCGATCTGACGGGGCGTTATCCTCCAGGAGCGCGAGGCTTTCAGCCGAGCGAACGACTCAGGGCAGGTCGGTGCGCCGTGACTGGTTCCCGAGCCGCTCGCGCAGCTCGGTGGTGTCGCAGACTGGTCGAGCGAGCAACATGCAGATCGGTATGTCTGAAATCCCCTACAACCAGAATTGGTCGTTCGTTATTCCGAAACGCCGAAGACAAGCCCGGAGAGTGCCCATTTTTACATCGTCCCCTTCGTTATGGCATTTGATCGGGTACGGTCGAGTTCTGCCGGTGATTGGATCGATCTGGACAAACAAAAATCGCTGATCGCTCTTGCTGGCCTGGAGCGATAATCGGCGGCGTGAATGCCCTGACTTGCGCATGCCGTCAGCTGCGCAGCAGTCCCGCATTCGCGCTCGCCGCCATCGGGTCACTCGCCCTCGGCATCGGCGCGAACACGGCCATTTTCTCGCTGGCGAACGTGCTCTTCCGGCCCGTAGCCGTGCGCGAGCCATCCACCTTGGTGCGCATTGCGACGGTCGGCGTCGACGGCCGTCCGGGCGGGGTTCTTGGCCCGGCCGTCGACCTGATTCGGGAGGAGCGTCTCTTCGACCGCGTCTGTGGGCTCTTGGCGCCTGGGGCCACGGTTGACATCAACGGCCATGTGGCACCGGTCAACACACATACGTTCACGGGTGACTGTTTCGCGACGCTTGGGGTGAGGGCGGCGCTCGGCCGCCTGCTCACAGCCGACGATGATCGGCCCGGCGCGGCAAACGTCGTCGTGCTCTCGTACGACGCCTGGAGGCAACATTTCGGCGGCAGTCCACTCGTGCTGGGAACAACGATCAATATCGAAGGCGCCACGTTCACTGTCGTCGGCGTGACTGAGTCCAGCTTCACCGGTCTGCAAATCGGTTTTCCGACACAGCTCTTCTGGGCGTTCAGCGATCGCGTCAATCTCGGTGCCGGCATCCCACGCCGATCGCTCTTGCCGATGGAAGTCTTCGCGCGGCTGAAACCGGGCGGCGCTGTCGAAGCGGCGACGGCCAGGTTGCAGGCCCTGTGGCCGCAAGTCCGCGAAGCATCAGTTCCGCCGCAGTACGTGGGAGTGCAGCGAGCACGCTACCTGCAACGTCGAATACTGGTTGCCAGCGGCTCGACTGGGCTCGACTATGTACTTCGGCCGAGATTTCAGACGCCACTCGTCGTGCTGCTTGCGGTTTGTGGCGTCGTATTGCTGGTCATGTCCGTCAACGTCGCAAGTCTGTTGCTTGCACGCGCCGCTCGCCGACGCCGCGGAGTTCTGGTCCGCTACGCGCTCGGCGCCTCACGCTGGCGATTGATTCAGGATTCACTCGCGGAAAGCGGGCTGCTACTCGCGGGTGGGTTTATCGGCGCGATGATGTTGTCGTACTGGGTAGACAAGGTTCTCGTCTCGCTGTACAGCGGCACGATGGTTGGGCGTACGATCGATGTCGCACCAGACGGTCGCGTGCTCGCATTTACCGTGGTGCTGTCCGCGATCGCCTTCGTGGTCTTCGCCGTTGCGCCGGCGTTCAAAGTGAGTGGAGTGGACGGGGCGGCACCGAACGCAGCATCAACGCGCCTGATCGGCGATCGTCGTCGGCTCGGGAAGGCGGCGATTGTGGCGCAGGCCACGCTGACGATCGTCCTCGTCTCCCTTGGCAGCTTGTTCGTTGGCTTGTTGAAGGAGCTCCGAGCGACGCCACTGGGTGTTGCGGTCGATCATGGCATCGGCCTGCAACTGGCTGCTGTTCCAGGCGGATACCAACGCGGCTTTTCCGGTTCAACCTACTATCGCGCTCTCCTCGAGGGCGTGGCGTCGCTGCCAGGCGTACAGTCGTCCGCGCTGTCACACCCGTTTCCCCTGGGAGGAGCGCTCAGCGCCGTCCGAACTGGCGTCGTCGGCTCGGATCGAGAGATCGACGTCGAACAGGTTTTGGTGACCGACACCATCTTTGCGACGATGCAGATTCCGTTCGTTCTCGGTGCGTCCTTTGATCGTGGCGACGACCCGAACGGAGCTCGCACGGGAGTCGTCAGTGAGTCGGTCGCTCGTGCGTTGTTCGGGTCTGCGTCCCCGATTGGTCGATCGATTCACGTCGGGGTCAATCCGCTGAATCAGGCGGTGCGCATCGTCGGCGTTGTTCGCGACGCCAGGATCAAGGGGGTGCGGCAAGAGAACCCGAGCGTCGTGTACTTGAACTATTGGCAGTCCGATAACGCGGCCCAGGGATATCCGAGCCTCGTCGTGCGAACGGACGGCGACCCTGCGCAGTTGGCGTTGGCCCTCGAGGCGGTCGTGCGTAGAGCCGGTCGTGAATACCCGGTCGGAATTCGTACGCTCACCGACATCGTGGACATGTCGCTGACCGCCGAACGGCTTTTGGCATTGCTGTCGACAGCCTTCGCACTGCTAGGGCTCACCATTGCCGCGATCGGCGTGTACGGTCTTCTGAGCTTTTCGGTCGCGCAGCGGACAGGCGAAATCGGTATCCGGATGGCGCTCGGCGCGAACCGACAGCAGATCGTGTGGCTTGTATTGCAGGATATGCTGACGCTCGTCGCAATTGGGATCGTGGTAGGCGCGCCAGCGGCCTGGGCGGCCCAGAAGACCGCTGCGAGGTTGGTGTATGGCGTCGGATCGTTTGGAATCGCGTCGATCGGCATCGCCGTCGCACTCCTGTTTGTCGTGGCCGGCGCGGCCGTCTGGTTTCCTGTGCGCCGCGCGGCGGCGGTGGATCCGATGCAGGCGCTACGGCGCGAGTAGGCGTTGCGGCGATTTGAATGAGCCGCTCGCGCGACGCCGCCTTTGGATCCACAAATATCCTATTTGGGCGGCACACTTCCGTTCTGGTTCATCCGATCGATTGGTGCCGACGCCCCAGGCGGTCCTGGATCAAGCATCAGGCACTCTGAAGGGATCACCATGGAAATCCCATCTGAGACTCTCCGCGCTCGAATCGTGAACGTGTTTCGTCCACTTCTGATTTGGCTCGTGATTGTGCTACCTGTTGCCGTCGGCTCCGCCCAACGAGCCGTCGCGCCGAAGCCGGCCGCGTTTGCGGCGCAAGGCGCCGTCACGGCCAGGGTGGTCGCGGCCGCCAATCGGTTCCTCGCGACGCTCGGCGACGCGGAGCGGGCCAGGTGCACGTTCGGCTTCACCAGCAGTCAGCGGACTGGCTGGTCCAACCTTCCCACCGGGATTTTTCAGCGGAATGGCTTGCGGCTCGGCGACATGACGTCGCGGCAGCGCGACGCGGCCCTCGCGCTGGTGGCCGCGGCGTTGAGCCGGGAGGGGTACCAGAAAGTCACCGACATCATGAACGGTGATGAGGTGCTGAGGAGCGCCGGAGGCGGGCGGACTGGCGGTCGCCAGGGGGCCACCGCGCCTGGCGGGGCTGGCGCACGCGGCGGCGGCGTTCGCTTTGGCCTCGACGAATACTACATCGCGCTCCTCGGCCCGCCGTCAGCAACCGCCCCGTGGATGATTCAATTCGGCGGGCATCATCTCGCCATCAACGTCACCGTTGTCGGCCCGAACAACGTGATGACGCCGAGCCTGCCGGCAGCCCAGCCGGCGAAGTACACCTTGAACGGCCAGACGATACGGCCCCTCGGCCACGAAAACGACAAGGGCTTTGCGCTCATCAACGCGTTGAATCCCGCGCAACAGAAGCAAGCCATCCTGAACTATGAGGTGAGAGACCTGGTGCTCGGGCCTGGCGCCGACGGGAAAGTGATCCAGCCTGAAGGCATCCTGGCATCCGCGCTGGACGCTGTCCAGCAGGGTCTGCTGCTCGACGTCGTGCACGAGTGGGTCGGCATCCTCAACGACGAGGCGGCCGCGGCGAAGATGGCGGAAATCAAAGCCAACCTGCCGCGAACCTGGTTCGCCTGGAGCGGAGCCACGAAGAACGGCGGTCTGGCGTACTACCGCATTCAGGGTCCGACGGTCGTCATCGAATACGCCCCGCAGCAGGGCGACCTCGACCACATCCACACCATCTACCGCGACCCGACCAACGATTACGGCGCGAGACTGGTCGTCCCATGAATGTGCGCAGACCGTTGGTGTGGTTCGCAGTCCTGGGCGTCTGGCTGGCGACTCCCGCGCCGGCCGGCGCGCATCGGCTCGACGAGTACCTCCAGGCGACGCGGCTCTCCATAGACGACGAGCGTGTGCGTCTGGAGATCGATCTCACGGCCGGCGTAGCCGTGGCACGGGAGGTATTTGCCTGGATTGATACGAACCGCGACGGTCAGATCTCGAACGCTGAAGGCGACGCCTATGCGCGGCAGGTGCTGCGCTCTGTCCTGCTGTCAGTTGACGGTCAGCCCGCGTCCATCACCTTGACGGAGATCCGCTACCCACAATTCCGCGAGATGAGCCTCGGCGCGGGGACCATCCAGATGCGCGCAACCGCCAACGTTTCGGCCACAGGTGCCGGGCGTCATCAACTCTCTTATTTCAACACTCACCGGTCGGAGTGGAGCGTCTACCTCGTGAACGCGCTGGTCCCGACCGATCCCCGCATTCGGATCGCAGGTCAGCAGCGCGATCGTGCGCAGCATGGACTGACGCTGGATTACACCGTGAGAGGCCGGGCACCGTGGGCTCGGACCTGGTCGCTGCTCACTCTGTTGGCGATGGCGGGAGCTCTGAGCATTACGAGGTGGCCACGCGCAGGCGCACGGGCGTAGCGTACGGAGAACGTCCTGCCGGCCGGGGCCATTCGCTGCCATGCGGAAATGACCGTCGGCGCGTCGCTCGGCGCCCGGCGCCGCGAGCCTCGCACGCAGGTTGTCACAGAAACGCCGTTGATGACGCGGGTGCGGCGGCGGTGCAAGTGGCGCTGGCGTTCTCA
>QHWJ01000346.1:59051-76796 GCA_003222535.1 Acidobacteriota bacterium
GGGTTGGTTCCGCAGGCGCGCCGGCGCTCCGCCGGAATGGATGAAAGAAACGTTCGGCCCAACCCGCCGGCACACGCTCGTCTATACCGTAGCGCAGCGGCTGGCGTTCGCGCGGGAGATGCAGAGTGCCGAACAGGACATCCCATGACGCGATGATGCCCGCGTAGTTCCTGTCGTACGCCTCGCGCCCGGCGCTGTGGTGCCAGTGATGAAACTCGGGGGAGACGAGCAGCCATCGCAGCGGACCGTACGGCAGGCGGACATTGGCGTGTACCAGGTATGACTGCCATCCGGCAACGCCAACGTAGATGCCGATCGCCGCGGGCGTCATGTGAAGCGCCATCAGCGGACCGAGCGTTGCGATGCGTAGCAACAACAGGTCGACGGGATGAAAGCGAAACCCGACCAGCCAATCCATCTCCTCGGCTGAATGATGCACGGCATGGAAGCGCCACAGCCACGGTACGGAATGCTGCAGCCGGTGGAGGCCATACAAGCCCAGGTCTGCGAGGGTGATCGCGAAGAGGCCTTGGGCCCAGAGCGGTCTCGTCTCGACCCAGTTTCTGAGCCGCGGCGCACAAGCGGCCCCGGCGGCATCAATCCCCGCGAGCACGCCCAGCAGCACCGCGAACAGGAGCAAACCGTTCATCAACCCCGTGAGCACGTCGGTCGCCCATCCCCGGCGAAACGTGGGCTGAGTGGGGTGCAACCCGGCGAGCCGCTCGAACGGAATGAAGACCGCCGCCGCTACGAGCAGCGCCTTCACGGGCCCGACAAACAACGCTGCCAGCATGCCGGATCGTGAGCAAAGGCGACGCCATCGTGCGGTCGCCTCGTCGCTGGCGGTGTACCTGCATCCCGCAGCTGCCTGAACGCCATGGCGCGACAGATCCGTCATTGAATCGACAAAGAGCGCGGCCCGGAACACACGCGTGCTTTCCCTCCAGACCCTGCTGCTCGGCGAGCCTGCCAAAAATCCCTGGCTGCCTATCCCTCCCGCCGAAGCACGAGGAGCGCTCCGGCGAACGAGACAAGGGTGAACGCCACGAAGCCCGCCGCCTCGAGCGCGACGGACCGCGGATCGCCAAGTCCAATCGTTGCGAATCGCATGACGTCCACGTGCCACGTGATCGGGTTCACGAGCGCGACGGCGCGAAACGCCACCGGCAGCGGATCGATCGGATAGAACATCGAACTGGCGAAGAGGAACACGAAGTAGAAGATCGAGGTGACCGTGTTGAACGCGTCGTTGCGACGGATCGCCAGCGCGAAAATCGCGTAGAAGAAGAACCAGCCGGCCGTGCCGACGACGACCGCCGCGGCGAGCAGCGGGAAGCGATCCGGGCGCAGCGGCACGCCGAGGAGCGCTCGGGCGAGCAGAACGGTGATGAACGCCTGGACCAGCCCGATCGCCACGTTGAACAGTACCTTTCCGAGAAGGTACTCGGCCCGGCTGATCGGATAGGTCAACATCTCGTAGAAGATGCCGTTATCACGGTCCATGAAGAACGACCACGCGGTGTTCGAGGCGATGCCGAAGCCGGCCATCCCGAGGACGCCCGCGAGGAAGAACGCGTGATAGTCGGTCGGGAGGCCCGAGAAGCCGAGGGCCTTGTTCATGCCGACGCCGAAGACCAGCAGATACCCGAGCGGATAGACCACGTCCCAGAAGATGAACAGGGCGTTGGTCGCCCGGATCTTCCCTTCGCGATACATCACTGCCGACAGCGCGCTCACGCTCGCCCTCCATGGTGATCCCCGGTATCGGCGCCGACGCGTGGTCCCTCCTTCGTCAGCTCGACGAAGATGTCTTCGAGGCTCGCGCCGCCGACCTCGAGGCGCAGCACGCGCCCGCGCCTCGCCAGCGCGCCGACCACCGCGAGGATCCCGTCGTCGTCTTCCTTCAGAGTCACTTCGACCGTGCTCTGCGTGATTGACAAGCGGATCGGGCCGCGGGCGGCCAGCTCGTCCTCGATGCCCGGCGGCAGTCGATCGAAGGTCACCGTCACGTCGTACACCCCCTGCGACAGCAGCTTGAGCGTGTGCAGATCTCCACGCGCTGCCTGACGGCCGCGGTTGAGGATCAGGATGTCATCGCACAGCTCCTCCGCCTCGCCGAGGATCTGCGTTGTCAGCACGATGGTGCGCCCAGCGGCGGCCTCGCGGCGCAGCTTCTCCATGACGCTGCGCTTCAGGACGGGATCCATTCCGGTCGAGAACTCGTCCAGGAAGACGACCGGAGTATCGACCATGAAGACCTTGGCCACCTGAACCCGCCGGCGGTAGCCGCCGCTCAAGTCCATGACCTTGCGGTGTGCCTCGGACGCCAGGCCAAAGTCCTCCAGCACGCGCTCGGCACGCGTGCGAATCCCGGCGTCGCCGAGACCGTGGAATCGCGCGAACGTTCCGAGGTTGTCCCGCACCGTCAGAAACAGCTCGACGGCGGTTTCCTGAATCACGACCGAGATGCGCCGCCGCACCTCGAGCGGCGACGCGACGACATCGTGGCCGAGAACGCTGGCGGCGCCGGATGTCGGCCGCGCGAGCGTCGAGAGGACGCGGAGCAGAGTCGTTTTGCCGGCGCCGTTCGGGCCGAGCAGGCCGAAGATCGACCCGCGTGCGACATCGAAGGTCAAGAGGTCGATGGCGCGGATGGTCGGCTGCCTGCGGCGGGCATAGAGCTTGACGAGATTGTGGACACGAATAGCCGGTTCGGGCATGGTCGTACTTTCGGTGGCAGCGCTACGGCGCGATCGCCGCGGTCAAAAAGGGAAGAGGGTGACGGCCGAGGGGGTCAGTTCGGGATCTTCATGGTGGGCCCTGACGGACTAATGTAGCGCCCAGACCGATTCCGGTGCAAGGGGTGCGGCGCTGTCGACTCACGCCGCGGGCATGACGCGGACTTCATGCCTGGTCCCAGGGAGTCGCCTGGCGGCTGTCGACGCCCTCCGCTCCCGAATCGCGAATCGGAACGGCGTTACTGTCAGAACAACCAGGCGCCGCGCGCCATGAATGCCGCGGCGAACACGATCGCCACGACGAGGACGATCTCGGCTGAGTTGATCCGGCAGTATGCCTCGACGGGAAACCGTGGCAACGCCGTGCCGCGGCGGCGTGCGGATCGCACGCGGATGAAGGTCATCATCGGCGTCAACTCGAGCGCGAAAACAAGCCCGAACAACGCGAGCTTCACCCAGAAAAAGCCGTTGCGCCAATAGAAGCCCGGTTCCTTCCCGCCGAAGAACACGCGTCCGAGACCCGAGGCGATCCAGAGTCCGGCAGCGGCGCCCCAGACGTTGTCGGCGGCGAGCAGCCGCTGCCAGCCGGCCTCATCGAGAGGACGAGCGAGAGCGCGGCCGCGCATGAAGACGGCCCCGAGCCCGAGCGCGAGCGTCAGGAGATGGACCGCGGAGAGCAGCGCGCTGAGGACCACGACGCAGTCTACTGCGGAGAGAACTACTCCTTTGCTCGGCGACCTCGGCTATCGCGACGGGCAGGCACCCACGATCGGCCGCCAACCCTCGACGTCGACCAGGAGCTGATTGACGCCTGGGTTGCCCGACAGGCTGCCGCCCGGGGACGCCGGACCCGGCGCAATCCTTACGCCACCGCCGATGCCGACACCGTCGGGTTTGTACTGGCCTTTCTTCATCAGACCGGTGATCTCGATCATCGAACCTTCGTGGGCTTTGATCTCCGCCATCATCTTCTTCGGCCCGTTCATGCGCAGGTGCATGCCTTCGGGAATGACGAGGCTGCCCGGCTCATCTTGAGTGCGGCGACCGGCCGTGAAGATAAAACCCTTGGTGCATCCCGGAACAAAAACGCGCACGGAGTCCTTCGGCACGGGCTTATTCTCCTGTGCAACCAGGAGCCCGCTCAACACGCCGACAGCGATGGTGATCACGGCGGATGTCCTCATGGAAACTCCACACTGATTGTGCCCTTTTACGCCACGATCATGGCAATCAAATAATTTCGACCAGCGGCGCCGACTGTTCAGAAACGCGCATGCAGCCGCGTGAGCGAACAGACGGCCGTCTTGCCAACCGCCAACGGCCGGTCGCATACTCGGTTCGAGTATTGCTCGCGGTCGCGCGGATTCCGGAGGAGCATTCGATGAGTGCCGGCCTTTCACCGCAACGCGTCAATTCGTCTTCGACAGATCTGCAGCGTTCACGTGGCGCGCGACGCGAACCCGCGCCCGGCGAGATCGGGGTGAGCCGCGCAGACCGCGGCCATGTTCGGCGAAACGTAACCATCACGAGGAGAGCGCCGTGAGCGAGCCCGACGAAGATTTCGCCGCGATGTTCGAGGCTTCGGTCCAGGCGAAGCGCTTCGAAAACGGTCAGACGCTCGAGGGCACGATCGTCGCGATCGGCCCGGAGGTGGCGTTCGTCGACGTCGGCGGCAAGGGCGAAGCCATGATCGAAATCGACGAACTGAAGGACGCCGGGGGCGATCTCGAAGTGGCCGTCGGCGACCGCATTCAGGCAATGGTGGTGTCAACCGCGGGAGGGCTGACACTCTCCCGGAAGCTGGTGCGAGGTGCCGCGACCGCGCGGCAGCTGGAGGATGCGTTCCGCACCGGTCTTCCGGTGGAAGGCAAGGTCGAAAGGGCGGTGAAGGGCGGGTACGAGGTGCGCATCGCCCGCCAGCGCGCCTTCTGCCCGATCTCTCAGATCGACACCCTCCGGACTGACCCGACGGCGCACGAAGGGCAAGTCTACGAATTCCGGATCATCGAGTACAAGGAAGGCGGCAGGAACATCGTCGTCTCGCGGCGTGCGCTCCTCGAGGAGCAGCAGCGGGCGAGCGCCGCCGGGATCCGGCGATCGATCGTCGCCGGCGCGGTGATGACCGGGCGCGTCACCTCGGTGCGCGAGTTCGGCGCCTTCGTCGACCTCGGTGCCGGCGTGCAGGGCCTGCTGCACGTGTCCGAGATGGCGTGGTCCCGCGTGCCGGACACGTCGCAGGTCGTCAAGCCCGGCGAGGAGATCACCGTCACAGTCCTGCGCGTAGACGAGGACAGGCAGAAGATCTCCCTCGGGTTGAAGCAGCTCACCGCCGATCCGTGGTCGAGAGTCCACGCAACCTACGAGATAGGTCAGGTGCGCACCGGTCGCGTCACGCGCCTCGCGGAGTTCGGGGCGTTCGTCGAGCTCGAGCCGGGTGTCGAAGGGTTGGCGCACGCCTCCACGTTCGCTCCGACCGGGCGATCAGGGGGATGGTCCACCCTGGTCCCGCTGGAGATGACGGGCGCATTCGAGATCCTGAGCATCGACCTCGAGAAGAAGCGGATCGGCGTCGCGCTCGTTCCGGAGGGCTCGACGCGCGCCGGCGGGATGGCGCCATCGCAACCCGAGATCGTGCCGGGCGCGCGCCTCACGGGAAAGGTCGAGCGTCACGAGAAGTTCGGCGTGTTCGTGTTCCTGGCCCCGGGGCGCACCGGTCTCATCCCATTGAGCGAGACCGGTGTGGCCAGGGAAGCGGATGTCTCCGGAGCGTTTCCCGTCGGCGCCGACGTCGAAGTTCTCGTCCTCGACGTCGACCCGCCGGGCCGCCGCATTCGTCTCAGCGTGAAGGCGGTCCGGGACGCGCACGAGATCGAGGAAGTGCGCGAGTACGCCGAACGCGAGGATCTTGCGCCGGCGGAGGCGTTCGGATCGCTCGCCGACAAGCTCCGCGGCGCTTTCAAGCCGCGGGAGAAGTGACGACTTCCACGAAAGGCACGAATGGCACCAAAGACGCGAAAAGACAAACAGATCTTTTTCGTGGCTTCGTGGGTTTCGTGTTTGTCGTGGTTAAGCGCTCGCCAACTTCACGACTTCTGATCTCCTGTGAATCTAGTCGGCGAGCCGGTAGTCCCTGAACCGCTCGCGCAGCTCGCTCTTCTTGAACTTGCCGGCCGACGTGCGCGGGATGGCGTCGATGAACTCGAAGGCGTCCGGCAGCCAGAACTTCGGAAACTGCGGCGCGAGAAACGCCCGGAGATCGGCGGGCGACGCGCTCGCGCCGGCCTTCAGGACGACGGCCGCCAGCGGACGCTCGCTCCACTTCGGATGCATCACCGGGATCACGGCCGCCTCGGCGACGGCCGGATGGCCCATGAGCGCGCATTCGAGCGCGACCGAGCTGATCCACTCCCCGCCCGACTTGATCAGATCCTTCGATCGATCCTGAATCTGGATGGTGCCGTCGGCGTCGATGGTCGCGATGTCGCCCGTCCTGAACCAGCCGTCGGCCGTGAAGCGATCGGCGGAGTCGGCGTTGTTGTAGTAGCTGCTGACGACCCACGCGCCGCGCACTTCGAGCTCGCCCATCGTCTGGCCGTCCCACGGCACGAGGCCGTCCTCGTTGCGCGCGCGGATCTCGACGAGCGGTGCCGGCCGTCCCTGCTTGGCGCGGTACGCGAACTTCCGTTCGTCGGTCGCCTCGGCCATCGTCCCGGGGATGTGCGCGACGGTTCCCACCGGCGCCATCTCCGTCATGCCCCACGCCTGGATGATCGGCAGGCCGTGGCGCCGCTCGAACGCTTCGATGAGCGCCTGCGGCACGGCGGAGCCACCGACGTACATGGCGCGAATGGCCGACAGGTCGTACCGGCGCGGGTTGGCGTCGAGGAACTGCAGCACGCCCATCCAGATCGTCGGCACGCCGCCGGTGAGCGTGACGCGCTCGCGGTGAAACAGATCGACCAGGCTCTCGGGATCGAGATGCGGCCCGGGCATCACGAGCCTGGCGCCCACCATGACCGCGGAAAACGGCATGCCCCACGCGTTGGCGTGGAACATCGGCACGACCGGCGAGACGCCGTCGCTCTCGCGGATGCCCATGCAGTGATCGAGCGAGAGGCCGAGCGTGTGCAGGACGAGCGAGCGGTGCGTGTAGAGCACGCCCTTCGGGTTCCCCGTCGTCCCGGTCGTGTAGCACATCGCGGCGGCCGTGCGCTCGTCGAGATCGGGCAGATCGCGCGCCGGCTGTGCCCTGGAGATCAGCGTTTCGTACTCGAGGTATCCGCCGGCGACGGGCTTCGACGCGGCGACGACGATCACCGTGGGCACGCTCACCAGCGGGCGGACCTGCTCCCAGAGAGGGAGCAGGCTCTCGTCCACGAGAACGGCGCGATCCTCCGCGTGGTTGACGATGTAGGCGAGCTCCTCGGGATGAAGGCGGAGGTTGAGCGTGTGGAGGACGGCGCCGATGAGGGGGATGCCGAAATACGCCTCGAGGTGCGGGCCGTGGTTCCAGCCGAGCGTGGCGACGCGGTCGCTGGGATGGATGCCGAGATCGAGGAGGGCGCGGGCGAGGCGGCGGGTGCGTTCCGCGAAGGCGGCGTAGTTGTAACGGCGGATAGACTTGTCGGCCGCGCGCCAGACGACCTCGCGGTGGCCGAAGAGCGATTCGGCGCGGCGGAAGATGGTCGAGAGGGTGAGCGGATAGTCCATCATGAGGCCGTTCATGCCGCGGATTGTATGCGGAATGCGTCGGCCGGGAGAATTCAAAAGCGTGGAAGACGTTAACCACGAAAACACGAAGATCCACAAAAGACACGAAAAAGACTGAGCGTGCGGCCGGCCATGCCGGCCGCAGGTCGCACGCGCTGCCTCGGCGTGTCTTGCAGTCTCTGCGGTTAGACGTCTTCTTCGTCTTCTTCGTGTGTTTCGTGTGTTTCGCGACCTTCGTGGCAAGCCACAATCGTCGGAATCACGAATGCCGAAAAGCTCACTCGCCGGCAGCCGCGGCGTGGGGCGGCCCGCCGGGCCTGCCGCCCGTTCGTCGCGGCCATTTGAGCAGGAACGGCTGAATGAGACGGACGACGTCCTCAGCCAGGAACGGTTTCCGCAGCACAAGGAAATCCTGCCGCTGGCAAATCGCCGCCTCGTCGGGCGACAGCTCCGCTCCCGACATCAGGACGATCTGCAGCCGCGGCCACATCCGGAGCAGCTCGAACGCGACAGAGAGGCCGTCGCCGTCGGGGAGCAGCAGATCCACAATCGCGAGGTCGAGCCGCCGGTGCGTTGCGATCTCGCGTCCCTGCCGGGCTGTCGTCCCCGTCATCGCCGTCACCCCGGTCTCGGCCAGCATGCGTTCCAGCTTCCCGAGCAGCTGAGAGTTGTCGTCGAGCACCAGCACCACCGGGCTTGACCGTTGCAGCGACAACGCCGCGGTGCCTTCGGGTCGCAGACTCAGCTTCTCGCCTTCGGCGAGATCGACCAGCACCCGTCCCCCCGGCTGCACCTGCTGGTTCGCCACGAGCGCCGCGAGCGGCTGGGTGAGCATCCGGTGAATCGTCCGCTTCAGTTCGCGGGCACCGTATTCCCGGCTAGCGCCTTTCCCGACCAGCAGCTGACGCGCGGCCTGTCTGACCTCGATCTCGAAAGACCGCTCGCCGAGGCGTCTGTGCACGTGCCGCTGGAGCTCGCCAATATGATGATCGAGGATTTCGGCAAGCGCGTCGGCGTCCAGTGACCGGTACGTGATCACGACGTCGATGCGGTTGACGAACTCCGGGGAGAATCGTTTGCGCACCGCGGCGAGCCCGATGGTCTCCAGCCTGCCGGCGATCTGGGCGGACGTGCGGACGTCGGGCGTCGTGAATCCAATCTCGGGCCGCACGTCCCTGAACATCTCGCGCGCGCCCAGATTGCTCGTCAGGAAGAT
Organism: Acidobacteriota bacterium; assembly: GCA_003222535.1. Taxonomy (GTDB): domain Bacteria; phylum Acidobacteriota; class Vicinamibacteria; order Vicinamibacterales; family CAVVIG01; genus QHWJ01. The sequence goes on from QHWJ01000346.1 coordinate 67,716, forward strand.
CAGGGTCTTCTCGAAGTTGACGATCGTGTTGTCGCCCTCGCGCATCGTCGCCCTGTCGAGAATACCCAGCAACAGCGCCCTCAGCGCCGGCGCGGCCTTCTCGATCTCGTCGAACAGGACCAGGGCCAGGTCGCATGCTGGACTGATCACACCGAGCAGGCGCTCCTGCGTCAGCAGCGGTTTCGACTCGCGGTGGCCGATGTACCCGGGTGGCGCGCCAATCAGCTTGGCCACCTCGTGATCCGACTGATACTCGGCGCAGTCGATCTTCAGCAGGTGCTTGGACGTGCCGTGAAGGATTTCCGCGAGCGCTTCGGCGGTTCGAGTCTTACCCGTGCCCGTGGGACCGAGCAGAAGGAAGATGCCCGCGGGCCGGTCCGCGGGGTTGAGACCTGCTTGGTACATCTGGATGTAGGGAACGATGTACTGAAGGGCGCTCGGTTGACCGACTACTTTGCGCGAAAGCAGTTCGACCAGATCGGCCGCCTGTTGCGGCGAGTGCAGCGGTCGTCCCGCATCGGCGTCCATGATCCGGAGCCCCCTCGACCGGCATTATATCTATCGCCCGCCGGTTGAGCCTCTCGTGCGGCGCGTCGCGTGCGATGCTCTCGCCGGCTGTAGAGCTTGTGTGCCACGGACCAGCTCAGCAGTGGAAGAACGTTGGCGAGCGGCGCGTCGAGAAGATAGAGTAGCGGTTCCCCGTTGGCTGCGGTCACGACCGGATCTCGGTGGGCCGACAGTCACAATAGAAGGAGGCAGCATGGCCGAGAAGCATGAGGCGATCGCACGCCGCGCGATCGACGACGTGTGGAACAAGGGGCAGCTCGAGGCGATCACCGAGTTGTTCACGACCGACTACGTGAACAACGATCCCCTCAACCTCACGAAAGGAGTGGAGGCCTACAAGAATTTCGTCAAGAAGTACCGCGTCGCGTTTCCGGACTGCCGGCTCGACGTCGACGAGCTGATCTCGTCGGGCGACAAGGTGGTCGTCCGCTGGCGGTACAGCGCGACGCACAAGGGCCCGCTCGAGGGGGTGGCACCGACGGGGCGCCGCGTAACCGGCACAGGCATCACGATCAACCATTTCACCGGCGATCGAATCAAGGAAGCGTTCATCAACTGGGATTCGCTGGGCTTGATGCAGCAGCTCGGCGTCGTGACGATGCCCGGCCGGACGACCGGAGCGGGAGCGTAGCTCACGCGGAGGGCCGCGCGCGCGGCGCGCGCGGTCCCTCGTCATCAGACCGTCCAGGTTTTACGTCTTCGGCCGCGTGGCTTTCATGGTGACGCGGACTTCCGACGCCTGCAGCGAGCCGCCGCTTTCGCGGTACGAGATCCCATATTCTCGGACCGCCCGAATGCTTCAGCTGGTGCCGCTGAAGTCGGAAGTCGGAAGTCAGAAGTCAGAAGTCGGAAGTCAGAAGTCTGGCAAACGGGCCGCGGCGTCGTCGTGAAAGCGATTCTCAGCGCGCCGCGACGAGCCGAAGCTCTCTGACGGCCGCCGGAGACTTGACGCCGGCGAGCGGCGTCTCCTTCGCCGCCGACGCCTGGACGGCGGTATGAATCGCCACGGCGATGTGCGGCGCGATCATCTGCAGCAACCGGCCGCGCTGCTCGTCGAAGGGCTCCTGATCGCTGCTGTACAACGTCAGCACGCCGGCCAGCGAATCGCCCATGATCAACGGGACGCTCATGCAGTTCGAGAGCGGCGAGTGCGCAAGCATGGCACGTTCACCCAGGTCGAGGGCCGCGGCCGAATTGACGACCATTTGACGGCTCGCGGCGACCCAGCCGGTGACGCGCTCGCCCATCCCGACGCTGGATCCGCGCAGCGTGTCCGCCTCGGGGCCAAAGGCGTCGGCCACCACGAGCCGATCGGACGCGGCGTCCGGTACATACCATGCGCCGCTGGCGTTGGGCACGATGTCGAGAATCAGATTCGAGGAGAGCGCGATCACGTCGCCGAGCGTGATGTCTCCGGACACGAGTCGCGCAAGGCTCACGAACGCCAGGACGCCGTCCGACGCGGCGGCGGGAGAGCTCTGGACCGGTTCAGATGACGGCGCCGCGTGCCGCGAGCGAGTGATGCGCTCGAGGACCTCGCGTTGCTTGGGCACATCGAGCTCCGCCGGCGCGATGTCGAGATGCGTCTCGATGAAGGCATCCACCACCCGAGGGTCGTACATCCGGCCGCGGCGCTCGCGAAGGATGTCGAGCGCGGCATCGTTGGTCATGCGGCGGCGATACGGCCGATCCGACGTCAACGCGTCGAAGCAATCGACCACCGACAGGATGCGCGCGCCCAGCGGGATGTCCTGGCCGGCGACGCCTCGAGGATAGCCGCTGCCGTCCCAGTTCTCGTGATGGCACCGGACAATCGGGACGACGGGGAAAGGAAACTCGACGAGCGACAGGATGTCGGCGCCGATGTCGACGTGCAGCTTCATCTTGTCGAATTCGGCGGCCGTCAACCCGCCCGGCTTGTTGAGAATGTGCTCGGGAACCGCCAGCTTACCCGTGTCGTGCAGCAGCGCCGCCGCTTCGAGGGCCTTCAACTCGGCCTCGTCGGTCATCTCCAGCCGGCGCGCCAGCCCCATCGCGTACGCCTGCACCCGGCGCACGTGGCTGTGCGTCACGTCGTCTTTCGCGTCGATGGCCATCGCGAGCGTTTCGACGGTGGACAGGTACAGGCGATTCACCTGCACGACGTGCTGGTGGGCGTCCTCCAGGCGTCCGAACGACGCACGCAGCGTCAGATGAAAAACCGCGACCACCGGCAGGATCACCGCAACGGCGCCGAGACTCATCTGCTGAATCAGCAGAATCACGCAGAAAGCCACGGAAGCCGCCGCCAGATAGCCGAGCGAGAGCCAGAGAAAATGGCGCCGCCAGATGGCGGCAGGCGACTGCTTCGCTTCGAGCCCGACGGCGATCGCCGTCAGCCCCGAATTCAGGCCGAAGTAAATGCTGGTGAGGCAGAACAGCGGAACGATGAGCGCACCGGCCGACGCGTGGCCTTCTGAGAGCGGCGGAACGTGCGCGATCAGGAAAAAGACGCGCGCGGCCATCCACAACGACAGCGCCGGCGCCACCGCGTTGAACGCCAGCCGCGTCCACCCGTGCCCCCGGCGCCAGGACATCACGATGCTGTCGACCGCGAGCGCCACCGTCGCGGGCGCCGGCCCGAACAGCAAGGCGGACGTGATGACGAACGTGTCGGACGCGCTCATCGTCGCCTCGATCGAGGCGACACGAATCGTGAACGACCCGGTGGCCAGCGCAAGGAACGCGAACGCCGCCCACTCGAGCGGGTGCGGCGCGCGAGGCAGCGCCGCAATCGACTGCACGACCGCCAGCGCGCCGACCGCGCCGATGACCTGGACGTACAGGCGCAGCGCGGCCGGCGATCTCGCCGGCGGGCTGGCGCCCGCCTGCCGGGGTGCCGTCATCGGCTCAGCGGGCGTCGGGCGAGGCCAGCACCGAGCTGCCCCAGATGATCTGGTTGTCCAGCGTCGTCTGGTCCGAGCCCCAGATGATCTGCTGCCCCAGCGGATCGTAGAGCCTGTCGCCCCAGTTGATCACGTTCCTGTCCGTGTAGGTCGACACCTGCCCCCAGATCAGCGGACAGGAATCGATGAACGACAGCGGGTTTTTCAGCCCCGCGAGGTTCAGGTCTCCGAACCAGAGGAGTGAAGGATTCGCCCAGACGGCCAGCATCTTGCTCGCCGACAGGAACCGGTAGCCGTCCTTGTCATACAACCGGTCGGCGAGCGTTCCCGCATCCCAGAACGACGCGCCGCTTGGGATCGTCTTCTGGCCGTCAACCAGGCCGGTCGGCAACGGCGACGTGAAGCCGTTCGCCACAATCTGGCGCGAGATCATGAAGTTCACGCTGCCGGTGCCGGCTCCGATCAGACCGGCGGCGGCCATGTAGGTGGCACCGGATTGAATCGCGAGCTTGACTTGCGCCGGGCTCAATCCGGGCGCGGCCTGCAGCAGCAGCGCGGTCGCGCCGCTCACCGTCGGCGCGGCCATGCTCGTCCCACTGAGCTGCATGTACTTGTTGTTTCCCGTGCCGGCCTGGTGCAGGAACGGATAGGTGACCGGCAGAGAGGAGCCGTCTGCCTCGAGCGACACCATCTTGTTGCCCGGCGCCGCGACGTCGGGCTTCACCGCATGATCGAACCGTGTGGGCCCGCGCGAGCTGTAGGTGGCGAGCGTGTCGTCCGCATGGCCGACCGTACCCCACGTGTTCAGCGAGCCCACCGTGAGCGCGGAGGGCGAATTGCCCGGAGACGTGATGCCGCCCAGAATCGGCCTGCCGTCAGGGGTTTTTCCGTCGTTCCCCGCCGAGACGACCACGACGAGGCCCGCCTGCGCGGCACGCTCGACGGCTTCACACAGCGGATCGGTCGCGGCGCGCTCCGTGACCCGATGGCCAAGCGATAAGTTGATGACCCTGATGTTGTAGAGCGTACGCTTCGCAACCGCCCAATCGATGCCGGCCACCACGTCGCTCGTCAGCCCGGTGCCGTCAGCGCCCAGCACGCGGACATTCACCAGCCGCGCCCCCGGCGCAATCCCTCCGTTGTAGAGGCTCGTCACGTTGAACGCCGCGCCGCCGCTGCCGGCGATGATCCCGGCCACGTGCGTTCCATGTCCGAACGTGTCGGTCACCACGGGATCGCCGGTGACGAGGCTCACATTCGCGACGATCTTGTTCTTGAGCGCGGCATGTGGAGAAATACCCGAATCGATGACGGCGACGACGACGCCCTGCCCGGTGACGCCGGCGAGCGTGGGAAGTCCCGAGGTGCCGGCCTGGACCTGATCGGCGGCCGTCGCCCGATTCGTCACGGACATGGACACGTGAACCGGCGCGTCCTCGGACAGATGGTCCACGGCCGGATCGGCGGCCAGCTCCGTCAATTCCGAGCTGTTGGCCGACAGGACCGCGGCGTTGTCGAGCCGTCGCACGACGACGAGATGATGCCGGGCGGCGAGCGCGTCGACTTCGGCCGTGGACCCGTGCACGAACACCCGCGCGCGGGACGCGGTGTGGCGCGCCTGGTGCGCGACGAGGTCGTCCGACAGATGGGCGTGGTGTTGAGCACCCGACCCTCGAAGGCTGAGCGCGGAGGCCAGGACGAGCACGAGCACGGTCAACGGACGACGCAGTCGTCGGGAATGCTTGGGGGAGGTGGGCACAGCTGTTCCTTTGTTGGGCGAAGACACTAGCGACAATGAGATGACTCAAGAGTCAACAAAGCAAGTGTCCAGCTAAACCTGGACCGTGACACCTGGTAATCTGTTAACTGCTTCTGTCAGATATGGTTAGATTAATGCACGTGGGAAATTGAAGTGGGAGCAGCTGTGATCCATTGCTGGACAGACTTGACCTGTCGAGGACCGCGCACGTTAGAGCAACACCAAGGTCTCGTTCGGGTTACGGTCCAGCGTTCCATTCGCAAGGTGGGGTGTGCGAAAACGGAGCACAAGGCAGAGGGCGGACGTTGGATGGCCGAGCGCTAACGGCTACCGGTGAGGGCTGAGGGCTGAGGGCTGAAGAGCGTGTTGAAGAAACCACGTACAACGCAGAGACCGCGGAACCCGCAGAGAAGAATGCCTAGGGTTTTCCTGGGTGTTCTGCGAGTTCGGCGTTCAACGTCGTATTCCTTCACAGGCTCTGAAGGCGGAAGGCTGAAGAGCGTTAGCGAGTGGACTTGTAAGTCCGCGCGCGAAAGCGGGCGGCGAGGCGGCGGCGCTGGGAACGACTGACCCAGCCGGATACCACCTTCCCGCTGCGCGAGATGACTTTTCGATTCAAGAGCGTGCAAGACCGGCAGAAAACGTACACAGCTGCACGGGCATCAATCGTGCGCCACGGGCCGCATGCTTCGATCCCTGTTGGTGGATCAGGCTGCGCAGCTGCTCGGCGTGTCGCGGCGGACGGTGTATTACCGGATTCGTGAAGGCCGGCTGCAAACGATCCGGACGCGGTGCGGGTCGCAGCGGGTGCTGCTGGAATCGATCGAGGCGCTGCTGCGGAAGGAGGTGGAACGCAGGGCGGCCCTCTCAGGGTCGCGTGGGGCGACTCTTTCAGGGTCGGGTAGGGCGTGAGACTCGAGCCTTGAGACTTGAGACTTGAAACTTGAAAAACTTGAGACTTGAAAAACTTGAGAGAAGCCTCTCAATGCACGTTGACTCCGACGGTCGAGCGCAGCCCATCGCTTGGGATGGCCGACCCTGGAACCAAGAAGCGTTCTGCCGCGGCAGGAGGCGGCTTGGAAAATAGAAGCCTTGCGCATATCCACACTCCATCACCAGCAGCTGGTTCGCCTGCTCGCGCGTCTCGACCCCTTCCGCGATGACGCCCGTCCCCAGGCCTCGCGCCAATGCGATGATGCTCTCGACGATAGCCGGATGCTTTTGTCGTGCGGTGAGGCTGCTGATGAACGAGCGATCGATCTTGATTTTGTTCATCGGGAAACGGTGAAGGTAACTCAATGACGAGTACCCCGTTCCAAAGTCGTCCAGATACAGTCGCACACCCATCTTAAGAAGCCGACCGAACGCCTTCGCCGCCGCCTCCGGGTTTTCCATCAACGGGGTCTCGGTGATTTCCAATTGCAAGCCATCTGGTGACAGTTCGACGTCTCGAATCGCGGACGCCACCTGGTCCACGAAGTCCGTCTGCATCAGCTGACGGCTCGACACGTTGACGGTCATTCCGAATCTGGAGGCAGGCGGGAATTCGGCGCGCCAAGCAGACAGCTGGCGGCAGGCCTCGCGCAGCGACGAGGTGCCAACCCTATTGAGGAGCCCCATTTCCTCGGCCAGCGGAATGAAGTCGCCCGGCGGCGAGATTCCCCCGTCGCGACGCTTCCATCGGAGCAAGGCCTCGAACCCCACCAGCTGGTCGGTCGCGAGCGAGACAATCGGCCGATAGTGGAGCTGGAATTCCTTCCGCGACAGGCCAAGGCGGAGGTCGATCTCCAGGTTCAGTCGATTCAAAGTGGATTGCGACCACGCGCCCGCTCCAGCCACCAGCATCGTGGGATCGGGGGCCCAGGAGCAACAGCGATGCGCAATCCACCGCGTACGACACCGACAGGGTCGAACGGTTCTTCGTCGTCGGCAGTCGAGCTTGAAGCGGGACAGGAGCGCCGACGCGAACATCAGGCTTATCAAGAGCGGCAGGCGATCGAGACTCGTCCGCCCGAGGGACATCACGAACAGCCCATCGCCCGACAGCACGACGCCGCTGATATACAACTGGGCGCGTCGGGTGAAGACGCCCTCTTCGTCGCCGTGCCCCGACGATTCCGAAACACGAAGAGCACTCCTCGGAGCGCGTCGGCCTCGGGCACTTCGCGGCAGATCCGCGCGCGCCCATCGACTGTTACAGGCCCAGGCGCCGGCGCTTCAAGTAGAGGCCCTTGCGTGAGATGCCCAGAGCCTTCGCGACGGCCTCCACTTTTCCGTGGTGCTCGCGAAGCGCGGTTTTGATCATCTCGCACTCGATGCGTGCGATGGTGGGCATCAGCTTGTCGTGGAGCGGCACGGCGATTTCCCTGGTGTTCGGCGTCGGGTGCCGGAGGAGCGGGAGCGCGCGGAGGATGTCTTCGGAGATCGCGTCGGGCATGAGCGTCGAGTTCGGCTCGGCGAGGGCGGCCATGCGCCGGATCTCGTTCTGGAGCTGGCGGACGTTGCCGGGCCACCGGTAGAGGAGGAGCCGCTCCATGGTTTCCTCCGCGACGCGGAGGTCGCCTTTCTTGAACTCCTCGGCGGCGCGCTGGGCGAAATGGGTGACGAATCCGGGAATCTCGTCGCGCCGCTCGCGCAGCGGCCGGATCGACAGGCGGACGACGTTGAGGCGGTAGAAGAGATCTTCGCGGAACCTGCCGGCGCGCACCGCGTCTTCGAGGTTGGTGTTGGTGGCGGCGACGATGCGGACGTCGACGGTGAGAGCGGCGGGCTCGCCGAGCGGGGAGATCTCGCCCGACTCGAGGAAGCGGAGCAGCTTCGGCTGCAGGTCGAGGCCCAGCTCGCCGATCTCGTCGAGGAAGAGGGTGCCGTCGCGGGCGCTGCGGATGAGGCCGGTGTAGTCGCGGTCGGCGCCGGTGAACGCGCCGCGGCGGTGGCCGAAGAGCTGGCTTTCGAGCAGGTCGCGGGGCACGGCGGTGCAATTGAAGGGGACGAAGGGCTTCCGGGCGCGATCGGAGAAGTTGTGGATGGCGCGGGCGAGAATCTCCTTGCCGGTGCCGCTGTCGCCGGTGATGAGGACATTGACGTTGGTGGTAGCGATGCGGCGGGCGAAGGTCATCAGCTCGCGCATGTGGCCGGAGATGACGGAGTTGTCGCCGCCGGTGGGGAGGTCCTCGACGGGCCACAGCGTGGCTCGTTCGTCGCGTTCCAGGCGCGCGCGTTCGAGCTCTTTGAGCGAATCAAGCAAAAACCTGACAGAATTGAAACTAGCGATAGATTCAAAATCTGACTTTAGTACGAGTATTAGCTCGACGATGCCGTCGCGATAGGGGCCGAGCGACAGTCGTTGTTCGGGGGCGTCAAGAGAGACTTCCCGCACCTCGCCAGCAAGCCCAAGGAGGTCTTCTCGTCCGTCAAGGTGGCGAAATACTGCCTGCGCAGATCTAACGCAACCTGTGGCCCACAGCACTTCGACCACCTCCCGTGCCGTCAACTCGAGACGGCCCGCGTGGATGATTAACGCAGCGATACTCTGAAGGACACTTGCACACGCCAATTTTGCATCGACATCCGACCTTTGGTCATTGACTTTGCGTAACTCACTTCTTTCATGGCGAACCGCCGTCCCAGAATGCCAGGACCAGGCCAGGTCAATCAGGCGCGGGGCGCAGTTGAGCGCTTCATAATTCCGCCTTGCGCGAGCATGATGGCATTTCGCTGCCTCCTCGGTGTTGTCTGTCGATACTGCACGAGCGAGAACGCGCTCGTATAGCGCGTACACATCCGGTGGCTGTTGGGGGACGCTCGGCGTCACGCTTTCTAAAGCCTCCGACGCCTCTATCGTGCGAGACGCGATCAGCAGCAGCTCCG
>QHWJ01000347.1 GCA_003222535.1 Acidobacteriota bacterium
GGCGCCAGGGTCGACCAGGCATTGGTGCCGGGGTCGTAGACTTCCAGCGCGTTCGTGACGAAGCTGCAGTCGGAGTTGTTGGTACAGCCGCCGACCACGTACAGCTTGCCGTTGATGACGGCGGCGTCCGCATACGCGCGCCCGAGGCTCGACGGCGTCAGGGCCGCCCAGGTATTCAGGGCCGGGTCGTAAACGTTGAGGTGCATGACATACGGAAAGGTCGCGGTACTGTACCCGGACACGTACAGCTTGCCGTTGATCGCCCCGCCGGCGGGCGAGAACTTGGGTACCGGATCCGACGCGAGAGATGTCCAGCTATCCTGGGCGGAAGCGAGGCTCGTTGACAGGATCATGAGGGCACAGGAGATCGCAGCCGATACCCAGGCTCGCCGGACAGTGTGAGAGCGGATTACTCGGAACGTCGCCATGAAAGAAACCTTTCGGCCGCGAGCAGCTCACGACTGCGCGGTATGTTAAGAGGGCGCAACCACCAGAATCTGTAACCGCGGGACATTCGACATGCGGCCGAACATGTCGCGCGGTCGTTCCTTGAGAGAAACAAACGTGCTGAGAAACGGACGGGCGGCGGGTCGGTCGGAAGCAGTGACTCTCGCAGCCCGCGCGGATTTAAGTCCGGTAGCAGTTGAGAGGCACTCCCGACCGGCAGGAAGTGCCGTGCATTGAGCCTGAGATGCTGAAATCCCGCGGGTCGACGATGCAGGCGGGTCTCACGACCACACGCTCTGCGGCCGGCAGAGACATCTGTCGAAACGAGTCGCGGATCGCGGTCTCGAATTCGCTGGCGATCGAAGCGTTGTCCACGCGAATCACGTGCTCACAATGCACACGAGGTTGCAATGAGTCTGCCCGTGTCGGCCGTTGAGGCACGTCGCACAAAGGCCGGTGATTCCTGATGTTCGGGCCAGCCGCGGTGATCTTGAGCCGCCTTTGTGTTCAACTCCGCAAAACGGTGGAACACAAGTGTTCTCATATGGACCACGAGGCGCGATGCTCTGGGGGGCGTCAGTCACCAGTGATCAGTCGTCAGTCTTCAGTCCTCCGTCCCAGTCCTCCGTCCCGCCGTCAGTCCGAGTCGTCCCGCAGTCGTCGCCCGTCGTCGTAGTTTGACGACGACTGATGACTTAGACTGAGGGCTGTCGACTGAGACTGACGACTGACGACTGGTGACTGATGACTACAAAATCCGTGTCGCTCTTCCTCTTCCTCTTCATGGACCGAGGATCGCGGCACGATCGAGACGATGGTCACACTCGAGGTCGAGAGCTATCTCAAGGGCGCCCTCGGGCCGATGCTGCGCTTTCGTGTCCCGGGCGGCGAGCTGGGCCGCTTCCGAAGCATCGTCGTCGGCGCGCCGGCGTTCGCCGTCGATCAGCGCGTCGTCGTCTTCCTCGGCGCACGCGGGCCCAGCGTCCCATACGTGCTCGGTCTGAGCCAGGGCGTGTTTCGGATCGTCCGCGCGCTCGACAACTCCGGGTGGCTCGTGACGCCGCCGGCGATCCTGCCGGCGGGGGCCGGCACCGTGGCCGCTGGACCCATTGTTCGCGGCGACCCATCGCGCCGCGCCTTGCCGCTCGCCGATTTCGAGCAGCGTGTCCTGGCGCTCGCCGGCGGCCCGCGATGAGGCGCTCGCTTGCGCTGGCCCTCGTCGCGGCGATGGTGTTCGGCTCCGTGCAGCCCGCGCTGGCGTATTTGAAATTCGGCGTCACTGTCGGCGGCGCACAGATGACGCTGAAGTGGGCGCAGACTCCTGTGCGTTACTTCGTGACCGATCAGGGCGTCTCAGGCGTCAGCGCGACGGACCTGCAGGCGGCAGCCGGCCGCGCATTCGCGACCTGGCAGGCGGTGCCGACGGCATCGATTGCCTATCAGTTCGCCGGTTTCACCGCCGCGGCCCCGGGTCGCGACGATGGGCTGTCGACGCTGGGCTTTCGAAGCCGGCCGGAGCTCGATCGGGTGCTGGCGGCTACCAGCTTCGTTGTCGACGCGGCGACGGGCACGCTCGTCGAGTCGGACATCTTTTTCAACTCCGCCTTTCCCTGGTCGGTGGCGCCGGCCGGCGAAGCCAATCGATACGACTTCGAAAGCATCGCGCTTCACGAGATCGGCCACCTGAGCGGGCTCGGACATTCGGCGCTCGGCGAGACCGAGCTGCGCGAGGGCGGCGGCCGCCGCGTGCTCGGCGCCGAAGCGGTGATGTTTCCGATCGCGTTCGTGGCCGGAAGCATCGCCGGCCGGACGCTCAAGGCCGACGACATCGCCGGCATCTCCGATCTCTATCCGGACGGCGACTTCAACCAGGCACTGGGGAGCATTTCCGGACGCGTGACGAAGGACGGCCAGCCGATCTTCGGCGCGCACGTCGTGGCCTTCGACGTGGCGCGCGGCTCGGTGGTCGGGACGTTCTCGCTGAACGCGCAGGGCGATTTCTCGGCCGGCGGCCTGTCGCCCGGGCCGCACGTCCTGCGTGTCGAGCCGATTGACGATGCGGATGTGGAGAGCTTTTTCGAGGCGGCCAGGACGGTGGACGTGGATTTCCGCGTGGGCTTCATCGATCGCATCGTCGTCGTGCCGCGCGGAGGGGACAGCGGCGAGATCACCCTGAGAGTCGTACGCAAGTGAGGTTCGCGTGGGCTGCGGAACTGATGCTTGTGATCGTCCCGACACTGGATGCGCGTGCGGCGCGGGCGCAATCGCCGGCGGCTCCACAACCGGGTCGTTTCGAGGTGGCGATCGGATCGCTGTGGACCGGACATCAGGCGCTTGGTTCAAACGACGCGAACGAAACGACGAGCGCCGGCGGCAGCCTGACGCTCTTCAGCACATCGAGCGATCTCGCCAGCGCCGCCGGACTCGAGGGTCGAGTCGGCGTGCGGCTGCGCCGCCGGCTGGAGGCGGATGTCGAGGCGTCGTACGCCAGGCCGCCGTTGCGCATCGCCATCAGCAACGATTTCGAATCCGCCGCCCCGGCGACCGCGACGGAGACGATTCGCCAATTCACGATCGGGGCGGGCGTCGTCTGGTATCCGCCGTATCGCGTGAGGAGGGGGTCGCGCGTCGCACCGTTCGCGATGGCCGGCGGCGGGTATCTCCGGCAACTCCACGAATCGGCGATTCTTCTCGAGACGGGCCGCTTCTACCAATTCGGCGGCGGCGTGAAGTATCTGCTGGCCTCCCGCCCGACCAGACCGCTCAAAGGCCTGGGCGCCCGCCTCGACGTCCGCGCGCTCGTGCGGTCGAAAGGCATTGCGTTCGATGGCGGCCACTACACGTCGCCCGCGATCGGCGCGTCGCTCTTCGTGCGCTTCTAGATCCTCGGATCCTTGGATTCCTGTGCTACCGTCGCGATCGCCGATGCCCGTGCCCGCGATTGAATTCCGCGACGTCTGCTTCGCGCGGCCGGGACGGCCGCGAATCCTCGACCATTTCAGCCTCGTGGTCGAGGCCGGCGATGTCCTTGCGCTGGTCGGCCGCAGCGGCGCCGGCAAGACCACGCTGCTGAAGCTCGTGAATCGGTTGTTGCTGCCAGACGAGGGCGCCATTCTCGTCGAGGGCCGCGATACGCGCGACTGGGAGCCGATCCGCTTGAGGCGCCGCGTCGGCTACGTGCTGCAGGAGGTCGGGCTGTTCCCGCATATGTCGGTCGCCGACAACGTCACCGTCGTGCCGCGGCTCGAGCGATGGGCCGACGATCGTCTCGGGCCGCGCCTGCACGAGCTGCTCGAGCTCGTCGGGCTGCCGCCCGGGCAATTTGCGGCGCGCTGGCCGGACGAACTGTCAGGTGGACAACGTCAGCGCGTCGGCGTCGCCCGCGCGATCGCGGCCGACCCGCCGGTCCTGCTGATGGACGAGCCGTTCGGCGCGCTCGATCCCCTCACCCGCGCCGAGCTGCACGCCGAGTTCAGACGCATCCAGCAGCGCCTGCGGAAGACCGTCATCATCGTCACGCACGACATGGGCGAAGCGTTCGCGCTCGCGGACCGCGTCGGCGTCCTCGAGGAGGGCCGGCTCATCACGTGCGATCGTGCGCCGGCGGTCGCCGCGTCCACCGATCCGCGCGTCCGGCGGCTGCTGGACGCGATTGTCACGGTACCCAGGGCGTAATCGTGCTGCCCTCAATGTCCTCGGTTCCTGGTCCTTGGTGCTTCGTCCGTCCCAGGTCCTTCGTCCGTCCGAGGTCCTCGGTCCTTGGTACGCGGACCACGGACCAAGGCCGGACCAGGGACCAGGAACGGACCGAGCACCAAGAACAAAGGACCAAGGACGTCGCGCTCACGTCGAGTCTTCAGATGGTTCTATTGTCCTGTGTCTTAAGTCGGCGCCTCAAATGACCCGGTTGCTGTCGTTCTGGTGGTCTCACCGTGCCGAGCTCGGCAGCCTGCTCGGCCAGCATGTCGTGCTCGTGGCCGCGTCCACGCTCGTGGCCGTCGGGCTCGGTGTTCCGCTCGGCGTGTTTGCCGCCCGGCGTCCGCGCCTCGCCTCGCCGCTGATGGCGATGGCCAGCATCGTCCAGACGATTCCCAGCCTTGCGATGTTCGGGTTTCTGCTGCCGGTGCCCCTCGTGGGCGGTGTCGGCGCGCGCGCCGCGCTCGTCGTCCTCATTCTCTACGGGCTGCTGCCGATCGTGCGGACGACGATGGCGGGCCTGCGCGGCATCGACCCATCGATTCGTGAAGCGGGGGTCGCGATGGGCATGACGCGGCGCGAGCTGCTGCGCCAGGTCGAGCTGCCGCTGGCGCTGCCGTCGATTGTCGCGGGCGTGCGCGTCGCCGCGGTCGTCGGCGTCGGGTCCGCCACCATCGCCGCCGCGATCGGCGCGGGCGGCCTCGGCGAATACATCTATCGCGGGCTCTCGATGGTCGACACGACCGTCATCCTGGCCGGCGCCGTGCCGGCGGCTCTTCTGGCGCTCGTCGTCGACGGATCATTGCTGTGGCTCGAGAAGCAGTTGTCGTCGCGTCGCCGATCGGCGTCTCGACGAGCGGCCACGGTGGCCGCGATTGCCGTCGCCGTCGTGTTGCTCTCGAGCGCGGCCGCAGCGCGGCGGGCGAGCGGCCCGATCGTCGTGGGGTCGAAGAACTTCACCGAGCAGATCGTGCTCGGCGAGCTCCTGGCGCAGACGATCGAGCGCGATGCAGGGCTGCCGGTGGCCCGACGGCTCAATCTCGGCGGCACGCTGATTTGCGATCGCGCGCTGATGACCGGCGACATCGACGTGTACGTCGAGTACACCGGCACGGCGCTGACGGCCGTGTTCCATCAGCCGGTGGACACCGATTCCAGCGCGGTCTTCGACACGGTGCGCACGCTGTACGCGAAGACCGGGCGCACGCTGATGCCCCCGCTCGGGTTCAACAACACGTTCGCGATCCTGGTGCGGGGCACCGACGCGCGATCGCGCGGGCTCCGCACGATCGACGACGCCGCGCGCGAGTCGGCGCATTGGCGGGCAGGATTCGGCTACGAGTTCGTCGAGCGGCCTGACGGGTATCCCGGCCTGGCCAGAATGTACGGGTTGCGGTTTCCCGACGCGCCACGCGTGATGGATCTCACGCTGAGCTATCGCGCGCTCGCCTCGGGGCAGGTGGATCTGATCGCCGGCGACGCGACGGCGGGGTTGATCAAGGGCCTGGATCTCGTTCAGCTCGAGGATAACAGACGCTACTTTCCGCCGTACGACGCGGCGGCCGTCGCGCGCGCCGAAACACTGCTGCGATACCCGCAGGTGCGCGGCGCCATCGACCGTCTGTCCGGACGCGTCTCGCCGGCCGACATGCGCGCGATGAACTACGCGGCCGACGTCGAGCATCGTGACGTCACCGCGATCGTCCGCGACTTCCTCGCGCGTCTGCCCTGACCGGCGAACGAAATACCGTCTCTACGGTCTCCTGAGCCCGGCGGCCCCCTGCCGCAGATCCTGTTCGAAAATCTCACCTGTCGTCACACACGCGGGTCTCCACCAGTTGACAGGCACGGCCAAGTTCCCTATGGTGTGGCCTGTCTGAAGTCTCTGAGACGGAGGCTCCTGTGAAGAACAAGTTCTTCGGCGTTTTCCTCGGGGCTGTTGGCCTTCTGGTGGCTTCAGTTCCGCTGGTCGCACACCACGGATCGGCGAGCTTCGACACGACAAAAGAGCTCACTTTGAAGGGGACCGTAACGGAATGGATCTGGGCCAATCCCCATTGCTTCCTGACGTTCGATGCAAAGGACGACACCGGCTCCGTTCGAAACTGGGCTGCCGAGGTCAGCAACCCGACCGACATGACGAAGCGTGGCTGGGCGCGGACGTCGTTCAAGGCCGGGGACGCAGTCACCGTGGCGCTCCAACCTGCCAAGAACGGCGCCCCCGTCGGGCGCATCAGAAGCGTGATTCTGCCCAACGGCCAGACGTTATCAGCGGGGTTGCCGCCACCACCGCCCCCGCCACCCGCCAGATAATCAGTCGTGTCCAGTCCGACAAGCGAGGATGCCGGCATGGCGAAACGATTCACCGTTTTCATCATCGGTTCAGCGGCAGCCCTGACGCTTTCGTCCGTCATGCGCGGGCAAAGCCAGCCCTGGAACAACTCGGGATTGGCCCAGAGCGCGAATCAGCAGCAAACGAGACCCGCGGCGCCAGCGCCCCGCCGCGACCTGACTGGAATCTGGGACGCGGGAGGCGCGGGAATCGGGGCACGAGGATACATGACCCCTCCGCTCACGCCCTGGGGCGAGGCGCTGGGCAAGACCCATAAGTCCGGAGACGGCGCCAGAATGGTCCCCGTCGAGGAAATCAATGACCCGCTGTCGACCATGGGCGACCCGGAGGGGTTCCCGCGCAACCTGCTGTTCGAGCTTCGGCCATTTCAGATCGTGCAGACGCCGAACCAGGTGCTGATGCTGTATATGTTCGAGAAAAGATGGCGCGTCATCTGGACCGACGGCCGGCAGCTTCCCAGGGATCCGGACCCGAGGTGGTACGGCTACTCGGTTGGCAGGTGGGAGGACGACCACACGTTCGTCGTCCAATCGGTCGGCATGGATGAGCGAACGTGGCTCGATAATGCGGGCAACCCGCACAGCAACGAGATGCACGTGGAGGAACGATACCACCGGGTGGACGAGAACACGCTGGAACTCACCGTCACGATAGACGACCCGAAGGCGTACACGAGGCCGTGGGTACCCCGCAACAAGCTTCCTCTGAGATTGATGCCACGCGACACGGACCTGATGGAGATGATCCCGTCGGCATCGGAGGCAGCCGAATACAGGAAGGTCTTCGCCAGACCGAGTAAATAACAGTGCCGTCCATCCCGGCCAGGTGGACGCCCTGCCTGCAAAGCCTTGCGCGGGTCATTTTTGGCTTTCTGGTTCTGCGGCACGGCATGGAGCAGGTTTTCGGCTATCCGGAGGCGAGCGGCGCGGCGAGGATGTCGTTCGAGGGCGCCCTCGAGCTGATCGCATTTCCTGCGGCACTCTTGATCATGCTGGGGCTCTTCACCCGGCAGATTTGTCTCGTGCTCTCGGGGATGTACTTCATTTTGTTTTTCGTCGGCCCTCTCCAGCGAGGCCCTTTCACCCACCGAAACGGTGGCGATCCGATACTTCTGAATGGCTTTTTCTTCCTTTACCTGGCCGCCGCCGGCGCGGGCGCCTGGAGCCTGGACCGGCTGCGCAATCCGGGAGCGGAAGCCTCGCCGGATTCCAGATGGGCGCCGTACGCGCTGGGCGTCCTTCGAATCGCCGCGGGATACCTGTTCTACATGCATGGCCTCGAGAAGTTTTTCGGCGTCGGAGGTGGACGGCTCGACCGCGACATCCTCACGATGCGCGGGCTCGCGGGGCTGCTCGAAAACGTCGGCGGTCCGCTCATCATGCTCGGCCTCTTCACTCGTCCGACCTCGTTCATCCTGTCGGGCGAGATGGCGGTGGCCTACTTCAGATCGTGGGCGCCCAGAGGTTTCTGGCGGAGCTTCCAGGAGCCGGGAATGGAAGCTTCGATTCTGTTCTGCTTCTTCTATTTGTTCCTTTGGGCGGCGGGCCCCGGGCGCTGGAGTCTCGACGGCCTCCGGCGCAGTCAACGCGGGCAGAATCGATCTGCGCTCGAAGTCAGCACGAGTCATAGTTAGATGTGGAGGACCGACATGAAGGCTCAACGCATGGCACTCGCCACGATCGTGGCCCTTGTGCTGATGTCCGTGGCGGCCGGCGCGCAGTGGCTGAACCACCCGACGCCGGGGATTCCGCGCCTGCCTGACGGCAAGCCGAATCTCTCCGCGCCCGCGCCGCGGCTGGCGGATGGCCACCCGGATCTGTCAGGCATATGGGACGTGGGGAACATGCTCTACTTCCACGATCTGGCCCGGGGGCTGAAGCCCGGGGAGGTCCAGTTGACGCCATGGGCGGCCGGCATCCGAAAGCAACGGATGGACCGCAATCACGTCGACGATCCATACGGGTACTGCCTGCCGCTCGGCGTGCCGCGCATCAACGTTCGCAGCCCGTTCAAGATCCTTCAAACGCCCCAGCTCACCGCATTCCTGCATGAAACCTTCGTCGGCATGATTTTCCGTCAGGTCTTCACGGACGGACGGCCCCTGCCGGAGATCAGCGAAGCGGAACCCGCGTGGCTTGGGTACTCGGTTGGCAAGTGGGACGGCGATGCGTTTGTCGTGGACACCGTGGGATTCCGCGATCGCGGTTGGCTCAGCGCCATGCAAGCCTACCCGCATAGTGACGCCTTGCATGTCACCGAGCGGTGGAGACGCACGGACGTCGGCCACATGGAATTGACGGTCACCATCGACGATCCAAAGGCCTATGTCAAACCGTGGACCAACAAGATCCCGTTGGTTCTCCTGCCGGACACCGAACTGCTCGAAGCGTTTTGCGACAACCAGATGAAGATCCTCAAACAGTGGAGCATCGATCCGATGCCTCCTGAGCCGCCAAGTCCTCCGCTGCCAGGTGCGAAACGGTGACTGATTCATGAAAGGAGCGCATCATGCGCGGTCTTGCTCTATTCGTCGCAGGAATTGCGGTTGGATTGGCCGTTCAGACTGCCGTCGCCCAGAACGAGGTCGTCGTCGGCCTGAACCATGTGGGCCTCAGCGTACCGAGCATCCCTGAGGCAGCGGCGTTCTACACGCAGAAAATGGGATTTCGCGAGGCGTTCCGGAACACCAACGACCAGGGGCAGCCAACGGCGATCTATCTGCAGATGAGCAGGAACACGTTCCTGGAACTGCAGCAGTCCAACGCGCAGCGGCCGGCCGGGATCAATCACTACGGCCTGCAGGTGGAGAACGCCCGCGCGGCCGTCGCGATGTTCCGTCAACGCGGCGCGACGGCGACCGACCCGACCGGTCCCAGCGGCTTCTCGAAAGCCATCCTCGCGAACGTGACCGACCTGAACGGCCTCCGTATCGAGCTCTCCGAGCTCGGTCCCGATTCTCTCCAGCGAAAGGCCATGGCCAGCTGGAAACCGTGAAGGTGCGACGCCAGACTCTCACCACGGCGAGTAACGAAGCTTCGCCTCGAACCGCCGAGTCCTGCCGAACGGTCGGTACGCGAATCTTCGTTACCAAGACAGCTTCCAGAGCCTCACCGGCACACACTTGCTTCATTTCGTCAGAACGCGACTCGAGAAGATGTCTGGACGTCGTGAATGGCTCCTCGTGTGGAATAAGAATGGTAGAATAATGGCATGAAGACATCCATCGACAAGGCAGGTCGAGTGGTCATTCCGGCATCGATTCGCGAGCGCGCCGGGCTGGTGGCGGGTTCAGAGCTCGACATCACCCTCGAGGATTCGGGAATCCGCTTGCAGCGCGTGGCGCCCGGGCCCCGGCTGGTGAGGGTCGGACGGCGCCTCGTCGCGCGCCCCACCGCTTCCTCGCAGGCGCGCCCTGTCGTCGATGTCGCGGCGCTCATCGAGGAGGAGCGCAATCGGTGGCCGTAAATGTCTTTCTCGACACGAGCGTCCTGCTGGCCGGCCTCGTCGACTTCGGCCCTCAGAGCGCCCCGGCCCAATCGCTGCTGCACGCCGTCGCCGAAAAGCACGTCGCGAGCGGCACGGCCTGGCACTGCTGCCTGGAGTTCTATTCGGTGTCCACGCGGCTGCCGCCCGAGTACCGGTTGACGCCGGCCCACGCCGTTCAGTTACTCGAGGATGAAATCTTCGCGCGTGTGGCGGTGCACGATCTGCCGGCCGCCGATCGGCTCGCGATGGTGAAGGCCGCCGCGCGAGACGGCACGGCGGGTGGCCGCATCTACGATGCGCACATCGCCGAGGTCGCCCGCGCCGCGGGCGCGGCCGTGGTGGTCACCGACAATAGCCGTCATTTCATGGCGGCGCTCAGACACGGGATTCGCGTGGAAACACCGTCCGAATTTCTCGCTGCGCTCAAGGGGCGGCGCGGCTGACCACACCGCTCGTGAAAAACCCCCACCGTGCTCCGCGCGAAAACACCACACTACTCGGCTCGAAGCGCAACGACCGGATCCACGCGGCACGCGCCGCGTCCGGGGAGCCAGACGGCGATGAATGCCACGGAGGATAGGAGCAGAGGCGCGGACATGAACACCAGCGGGTCTCGCGGCGTCACGCCGAAGAGGAAACTCGCCATGATACGCGTGAGGCCGAATGCGGCGGCCAGACCGATGCCGACGCCCGGCAGCGTCAGGGCCATGCCCTGAAAGACCACCATTCTTTGAACACTGCGCGCGTCGGCGCCGAGGGCCAGGCGGATGCCGATTTCTTTCGTGCGCTGCTGCACCGAGTACGCCATCACCCCGTAGATGCCGACCGCGGCGAGCAGGAGCGCGGAACAGCCGAAGATCGTCATCAGCCACATGTCGAACCGCGTGCGCGCCGTGGACTCCCCAACGACGTCACCCATCGAACGAATGCGCGCGACGGGCAGACCGCTGACCCGTTGCAGCTCATTCTTGATGGGGACGCTCAGTGAGTACGGCTCGCCGGCGGTACCGACGACCCAGACAAGCGGCAGGAGCCGCACGTT
Organism: Acidobacteriota bacterium; assembly: GCA_003222535.1. Taxonomy (GTDB): domain Bacteria; phylum Acidobacteriota; class Vicinamibacteria; order Vicinamibacterales; family CAVVIG01; genus QHWJ01. The sequence continues at coordinate 11,025 of QHWJ01000347.1, forward strand.
GAGGATGGTCACGCCATCCGGCACTTGAGCAGTGGGCACGTACATGCCCGGCCTCGGACTGCGATTGAGTCCCGTGTCGCGCACGTCGCCCACAATGCCGATGATCTGCCGGACAGGATCCTGGTCGTACTCGGGACGCATCCCCCTGCCGATGATCAAGCGGTCGCTCAACGGATCGCTCGACGGCCAGAAGCGGCGGGCCATCTCCTGATTGATGATCACCACGCCCGGCGCTCCGGCAGTGTCGCCGTCGGTGAAATCCCGGCCGCGCAGGATTGGAATCCTGAACACATCGAAGTAACCAGGCGAGACGAACGTCCAGCCCCCAAAGGCGTGAAACGCAAGGTTCCCGGCTCTCGTCAGCCCGCTTTGCGCGCGGCTGGCGACGACGAACGGAAGCTGCCACACGGTTTCGAGCGGCATGCAACAGGTCGTGCTCGCCGAGACGACGCCCGGCACCGCGCGAATCCGTTCGAGGCTGTTGCGCGTGAGGTCGGTGATGCCGGCGCGCGTCTCGAAGGGCGTCGCCGTCACGGACATTCGCAGCGTCAGGACATTGTCCGGTGTGAACCCCGGTCGGACCGCGCGAAACGCGAGCGACGTCCGAATCAATAGCGCCGCGCCGACGAGAAGCATCAGCGCGAGGGCGATTTCGGTCACGACCAGCAGCGCACGTGCCTTGTTCCGCCGAAAGCTCGAGCTCGCGGCGCCGCCAGCCTGTTTCAGCGTGAGAGAGAGCTCTGTGCGCGCAGCGTGAAACGCCGGCAGCACCCCGAATCCGATGCCGGTCACGGCCGACACCAGCACGGAGAACGTAAGGACGCTCCAATCCAGGCCGACAGCGGCGCCGCTCTCGCCGATCCGGGGGATCGTGAAGTCGGTGCCGCCGGGACTGAAGGGGTTGCTCCCTGCGGCGACGGACAGGAGAGCCCTGATGGCTATCGTGCCGGCCGCGAGACCGAGCAGGCCCCCCGCCAGCGACAAGACGAGGCTTTCCGTCAGCAGCTGCCGGACGATGCGCCCACGCGCCGCCCCTATTGCTGCCCTGATCGCCATCTCGCGTTTTCTGACATCGGCGCGAACGAGCAGCAGGCTCGCGACGTTCGCGCAGGCGATGAGAAGAACCAGGCCGACGGACGCTAGAAGGAGGTTGAGCGATGAACGGACGCTGCCGACCATCGCGTCCTGCAGTGGCTGGACCAGCCAGGACGTCTGACGATTCGAACGAACGGGAACAGTCCGAGCGTAGTCGGCGGCAGCGACCGCGAGTTGCGCGTTCGCCATCTCGATCGTGATCGCGGGCTTGAGCCGGCCGGTCACCACGAAGAGATTGCCTCCGTCAATTCGCTCGGGCTCGATTTGAAACGGGACCCACAGATCGGGACGCGGATCGAACTGCTCGGTGTCGAAATCAGCGCTCAGGATCCCGACGACGACGTGCGGAACACGACCGATCGCGATGGCCTGGCCGACGATTCGCGGATCGCCGCCGAATCGTCGCATCCAGAGGCCGTAACTCATCACGGCCACTTCGCCGCCGTTGGGACGGTCTTCATCAGCCGTAAAGGGACGGCCGTGCAGCAGCCGCGCTCGAAAGAGCGGAAAGAACTCCGTCGTGACGCGGGCCAGCGGGACTTGCTCGGGCTCGGATCCGCCGCTCAAATTGACGAACTCGAGCCGGTGCGCCGCAACGTCCGCAAACACGGAGGTCTGCCGCCGCCAGATCTCGAACGTTTGAGCGCCGGTCACCGGCGAAGAGGTGGTGCCGGAGATCGTGACGAATCGAACCAGCCTCGCGGCGTCGGGCGCCTTGAGAGGTTTCAGGAGCACCGTGTTCACGACAGAAAAAATCGCCGTGTTCGCCCCGATGCCCAACGTCAGCGTGAGAACCGCGACCGCAGCAAATCCAGGCTGGCGGCGCAGGTCGCGCACGGCGTAGGTCACATCCTGCCAGACACCTTCGAGTAGCCACAGAGGTCGCCAGACGTCACGTGAATGGTCCTGGGCGAGAGCGATGCTTCCGAGCGCGCGGCGGGCGGCGAAGGCGGCCTCCGTCGGATCGGCACCGAGCGCCTCGAGCTCCTGCTGCTTCATCGCGCGGTGAAATTCCAATTCCTCAGCCAGGTCGGCTTCGAACCGGCGGCGACGAAGGAGGTGCCACGTGCGGCGGAGAAGGCCAAGCATCACGCCTCGTCAGGTCGCATTCAGGACTTTGTGAATCGCGAGAATCAGGTGCTCGAATTCCTGCCGTTCGACCGCGAGCTGCTTACGGCCGGCCGCCGTCAGCGTATAGAACCGCGCGCGGCGATTGTTCTCCGACGCACCCCACTCGGCCTTGACCCACCCCTTCAACAGCAGCCGTTGCAGCGCCGGATAGAGCGAGCTCTCGCCGACCTGCAGCACATCGTCGGAGACGGTGCGCAGGCGCTGTGCGATCCCGTAGCCGTGCTGCGGATTGGCGGCCAGGGCCTTCAGAATCAGAAGGTCGAGCGTGCCCGGCAGAAGATCGGGCGGGACGTGTTCTCCCATCGTTTGTCGATGGGAGAAGATGCCAGAAACACCGCGCGCTGTCAATCGCACCAGTCCGTGGTGCCACTCCACGTCGCACCGACAACGGCGGTGCGCCCGGTCGACAGGGAGGAGCAACGCAGCCAGACCCGGGGTGGAGACCCGGGGTCCCCAACGCGGCAGCCGCGTTGGGGTGGAGACCCGGGGTGGAGAAGGGATGCAGCGCCGCTCGATTGCAGATGGAGTTGCACCCTGGCTGCCAGACAACCCGGCGGGTCCGGCTTCCGTCTAACGCCACCATGCGCACCTTGTTCTTCTGCGCGCCTGGAAACCGGGAGAAGCCATCCGATCGATGTCCGTCCGCGTGCTGCGGTAGTTGACGTGCAGGCCCGCAGAGCGAAGCGACCGCGCAGCGCGGTGCTGGTCAGAAACGCCTTGCCCCCGAGTTGCAGGCGCTCGATCAACGTTCGGTTCAGGGCGCCACCGCCTCGGAACGTGCGAAGGCGGCGGCCTGCGTGGTACGATTGCCCTTTTTGGGGGATCAGCCACATGTCGACGGCGAACAGCTTCGGCACACGGACGGCGCTCGCGGTCGGCAGGGGAACCATCCAGCTTTACAGCCTGCCGGCTCTTCAGCACGCGGGATTTCCCGAAATCGCCCGCCTGCCGTACTCGATGAAGATCCTGCTGGAAAACCTGCTCCGCCACGAGGATGGGCGGTTCGTGAAGTCCGCCGACATCGAGGCGCTGGCGAAGTGGGATCTGAAAAGCCAGGCCCAGAAGGAAATCTCGTTCGCGCCGGCGCGCGTGCTCCTGCAGGACTTCACCGGCGTGCCGGCGGTCGTCGACCTGGCGGCGATGCGCGACGGGATCGCGCGGCTGGGCGGCGATCCGAACAGGGTGAACCCGCTCCAGCCGGTCGAACTGGTCATCGATCACTCGGTGCAGGTGGACTATTTCGCGCAGCCGAACGCGTTCCAGCTGAACGCGGAGCTCGAGTTCGCGCGCAACAAGGAGCGCTACGCGTTCCTGCGGTGGGGCCAGGACGCATTCCGCAACTTCCGCGTCGTGCCGCCGGACACCGGCATCGTCCATCAGGTGAATCTCGAGTATCTCGGGCGCGTGATCATGTCCGGCGACACGCCGGAGGGGACGGTCTGTTTCCCGGACACGCTCGTCGGCACCGACTCGCATACGACGATGGTGAACGGGCTGGGCGTGATGGGATGGGGCGTGGGCGGCATCGAAGCGGAAGCGGCGATGCTCGGTCAGCCGATCTCGATGCTGATTCCCCAGGTGCTCGGGTTCCGGCTCACGGGTGCGATGCTCGAAGGCGCGACGGCGACCGACCTCGTGCTCACGATCACCGAGAAGCTGCGCAAGCACGGCGTCGTTGGCAAGTTCGTCGAGTTCTTCGGCCCGGGTCTCCAACACCTGACGATTGCGGATCGCGCGACGCTCGGCAACATGTGCCCCGAATACGGCGCGACCATCGCGATCTTCCCGATCGACGAGATGACACTCGACTACCTGCGGCTCACGGGACGCGAGGAGTCGCACATCGCGCTGGTCGAGGCGTACGCGAAGGCGCAGGGGATGTTCCGCCACGCCGGCGATCCCGATCCTGTCTACACCGAGTGCGTCGAGCTCGATCTCGGCCGCGTGGAGCCGTGCCTGGCAGGTCCAAAGCGGCCGCAGGACCGCGTATCGCTGAAGCAGGCGAAGAGCGGTTTCCAGGCGGGACTCACGTCGATGATGGCCTCGTCGTCCAGAAAAGGGGCCGAGGCCGCGGGATCGGCGCATGGCTCGGCGGCCACGGGCGGCGCCGCGGCGGCGGTCGCCGACGTCCCGTCCATCGGCACGGCGCTCGAGCATGGCTCCGTGGTGATTGCGGCGATCACCAGCTGCACGAACACCTCGAACCCGAGCGTGATGATCGGCGCGGGACTGCTGGCGAAAAAGGCGGTCGAGCGCGGGCTGACGCGCCAGCCGTGGGTGAAAACGAGCCTGGCGCCCGGCTCGAAGGTGGTCACCGAGTACCTCAACAAGGCGGGGCTGACGTCGTACCTCGACGCGCTGGGCTTCAATCTGGTCGGCTACGGTTGCACGACGTGCATCGGCAACAGCGGCCCGTTGCCAGACGAAGTGTCGGGTGAAGTGGAAGCGCGGCATCTGGTCGTCGCGTCCGTGCTCAGCGGGAACCGCAACTTCGAGGGCCGAATCCAGCAGCAGGTACGCGCGAACTACCTCGCCTCGCCGCCGCTGGTCGTCGCGTATGCGCTGGCCGGGCGGATCACCATCGATCTGACGACCGAGCCGCTCGGGACGGACAGGAACGGCGTGCCGGTGTACCTGCGCGAGGTGTGGCCGACCGAGCGCGAGATTCAGGAAACGATGCTCAGCGCGGTCACGTCCACGATGTTCCGCGAGCAGTACGCCGACGTCTTCAGCGGCGACGAGCGGTGGAAGAGCCTCCAGGTGCCGGGCGGCGATCGATTCGCGTGGGACCCCGGCTCGACCTACATCCGGAACCCGCCCTTCTTCGAGCACATCACGATGGACACGGTGCCGATCGGCGACATCATCGGGGCGCGCGTCCTCGCGCTGCTCGGCGACAGCATCACCACCGATCACATCTCGCCGGCCGGATCGATCAAGAAGGACAGCCCGGCGGGGCAGTATCTGATCGCGCACGGCGTCGAGCCGCGCGACTTCAACTCGTACGGCGCGCGCCGGGGCAATCACGAGGTGATGATGCGCGGCACGTTCGCGAACGTACGGCTGCGCAACCAGCTGGCGCCCGGCACAGAGGGCGGCTGGACGACCTATCAGCCGGACGGCGACGTGATGACGATCTACGACGCGGCGATGATGTACAAGGACGCCGGCGTCCCGCTTCTCGTGCTCGCCGGGAAGGAGTACGGGTCGGGGTCGTCACGCGACTGGGCCGCGAAGGGCACGCTGCTGCTCGGCGTCAAGGCGGTGCTCGCCGAGAGCTTCGAGCGCATTCACCGCAGCAACCTCGTCAACATGGGCGTGCTGCCGTTGCAGTACCGGAGCGGCGCCACGGCGGCGGCGCTCGGGCTGACGGGCCGCGAGCGGTACGAGCTGATCGGCATCGCGCAGGGCTTGAGGCCCGGCAGCCTCGTCACGGTCCGCGCGTTCGGCGACGGCGATCGGCCGGTCGAGCTCCAGGCGGTCGCCCGCATCGACACGCCCGAGGAATTGGTGGCTTTCCGGCATGGTGGAATCCTGCCTTACGTGTTGCGCCAGCTTGTCGGGAAGCCATGACATGGCTGATGGCTTATGGCTGATGGCTTATGGCCGATAGATAAGTCATTTGCCATTAGCCATCAGCCATTAGCCATGACAAGCGCGCTCACTGCGTCTGCGGTCAAGCAACAGGCGCGCAGCCTGGGGTTCGACGCGTGCGGCGTCGCGCCGGCGGCGAACCATCCGGAGCTCCGCTTCTTCCGCGAATGGCTGGCCCGCGGGTATGCCGGTGAGATGGCGTACCTGCATCGCACCGCGGACCGGCGGGCGGATGTTCGCCGCGTCCTGCCGTCCGCGCAGACCGTCATCGTCACGGCCACGGTCTACAACACGCCGTCGCCCTATTCGACCGAGTGCGCGGACCCCGCTCGCGCGCACATCGCGCGGTACGCGTGGGGTGACGACTACCACGAGGTGATCGGCGCCCGACTCGAGTCGCTGCTCGCGTGGATGCGCGACGCGTCTCCGGTGCCGTTCGAGGCGCGGGTGTACGTCGACACCGGGCCGGTCCAGGAGCGCGTCTACGCGCAGCATGCCGGCGTCGGCTGGATCGGGAAGAACACCTGCGTGATCAACCCCGATCTCGGGTCGTGGGTGTTTCTCGGCGTGATCATCTGCAGCCTGCCGCTCGCGCTTGACGCGCCGTCCTTCGATCAGTGCGGCACCTGCACGCTGTGTCTCGAGGCGTGTCCGACCCATGCGCTCGTGGCGCCGGGCGTGCTCGACTCGACGCGCTGCATTTCCTATCTGACGATCGAGCTGCGCGGCGACATGCCCGAGGAACATCGCGCCGGCGTCGGATCACATGTCTACGGCTGCGACGTCTGCCAGGAGGTCTGTCCGTGGAATGCCGCCGCGCCGCGGTCGGACGATGCCGCGTGGCAGCCGCGGACGGCCTGGGATCGCGTGGACCTCCTCACGTTGGCCGGACGCAGCGATGACGAGCTGACGGCCGCGCTGCACAACAGCTCGATGCGACGAACGAAGCTGCAGGGCTTGCGGCGCAACATCGACGTTGCGCTCGAGAACAGCGCCGGACTTCGCACGCGGGACGGACGTAGCGCAGGCCGCCAGAGCGTGTCACAGAATCGAGTCTCTGCTGGTGTCCGGCTTCCGCCTTCGCGTGAAGCTTCGGCGGACCGCCATAGCCTTGGCGACGGCGGTCAGCCGGACCCGACAGAGTCCGCCTGAAAGCGACGCCATCGAGATTCTTTCACACGCTGCGAGAGTCGGCCGGTGGCGACTTGCGGATCGTCGCCAGCGCGCTATGATCGGGGAAGCAGAGAAACTGAAAGATGCCATCCTCGCTGGCCCCCTGCTTTCTCCTGTCCATGCCGCAGCTCATGGATCCCAACTTCAGCCGTACGGTCGTCCTGCTCTGCAAACACAGGGAGGAGGGAGCGTTCGGGCTCGTCGTCAATCGTCCGCTCGTCACGACCGGCCGCGTGACCGTGAATCTCGATCCCCCCGCCTCTACCGACCGCGAATTGCAGGTGTGGATCGGTGGTCCCGTGGAGCCGCAGCGCAGCTGGGTCCTGGTCGGCCACGAAGCGGACGAGGCCGAAGAGATCGGGATGCGGATTGCCGACAATCTGTATCTGTCCACCTCGCCGGACCTGTTACGTCAGATGCTCGACCCCACCCCGCCACTGCTCGCGCGCCTCATCGTCGGCTATTCAGGGTGGGGGCCGGGACAGCTCGAAGGTGAGCTGGAAGCCGAGTCGTGGCTGATCAGCGACATCGACCGCGACCTGATCTTCAACACGCCGCCCGAGCGCATGTGGGAAGCCGCGATACGCCGCCTCGGCGCCGATCCCGCCGCGCTGCAGATGTCCCGGTCCCGAGGTGTTCACTGATCAGCGCTTTTCGACCAACTGATCCTTCTCGTGCGCGCCGGGGTTGAGACTTCGAGTGCGCCGGCGAGATCCTGCACGATGAGCATCGACGTCGCCGCCGCCGATGCCATCCCCATATAACTGGTTTTCCCCTCGTACAGCCGCCTGCGCGACTCCGCACGCTCGCAAGCCGGGGAAGGAAGTCGGAGACTGGTAACAAGCTGAAATGGCGAAGCCAACTAAGACTAAGTGGTCCGTCGCGTAATTACGGAGACGCACCGAGGGCGCCCGCCCCGCAAGGCGCGAGGAGGGACAATACCGGGAGTATTCGACCGACGAGCAACGCCGCGGGGCGGGATGCATCGGCGGCCGAATGCAGCCGTAATTACGCAACGGGCCACTAAGTAGCAGGCCGGCCGCTTGTAATTGCGAAAGAAGCGCTGTTCAACTCTGGTGCGCTGACGAAGGTCCTAACCCCAACCTGAACAGCTTCGGCCCCAACTACCAGCTGGAGGCCAAAGATTTTCCGCTTCACAAACTCTTCGATTCAGTGGACCAGCACTCGGCGGTCCTCTCTGACACGAACGACGTTGTCTCGTCCACGGGCGTATTCAACGCGCTTGGGGGACGAGCCGTTCGCGGGCCCTGGGCGCAGTCAGCAAGGGCGCTGATCGCGCCAGGGTTCCCGATCGAGAACATCGAGCGTTTTTTTGAGGGTCGCACAGGTACCGCCTCGAGGGAGTTGGGCCGGGGTGAGAGCGAGCGCGCGTCTCTCCTTATATTTATCTCGGGCACAGTATTTGCGATCTTGACCGTTGTGTTTGTCCGGTCAGCTCACCGGAATCTGACCGTAAGGGGTTGAATATGAGGACATTCGCCCGTTTGAAAGTCGCGTTCGTCGCCGCGGCCGGCATCGTCGTAATTTCGTGCGGTCAGTCCCACTCTCCCGTAACACCCTCCCCACTCGTGGCTCCAGTGACGTCGGCCGCGACCGAGGGCGAGGCACCTGGATCCAGTGCGCTCGGTGTCGGACACCAGGTGCTGTCGCCGGAGGATAAAGGTCACGAAGGCGAAGTCGAGGGCGAGGGTCGTGTGACTCAGCTCATCGACGGAACCGCCTGTCCCACGCTGCAGTTCATGGTCGAAGGCATCCTGGTGACGACGACTGGGGCGACGAGATTCGACGACGGCTCGTGCGCCGACATCCTGCTAGGGGTGAAAATCGAGGCGAAGGGCACGCGACAGGCCAACGGTTCAATTGTGGCCTCTCGCATCAAGGTCAAGGATCGTGCGGAGGGCGAAGCTGAACGTGAAGGGCGCGTGACAAGCCTCGTCGACGGCACCTCCTGTCCCACGCTGCGGTTCATCGTCGATGGCGTCTTCGTGAGTACGACGGCGGCAACAAGGTTCGACGACGGCTCGTGCAGCGACATCCTGGCAGGGGTGAAAATCGAAGCGAAGGGCACGCGACAATTGGACGGCTCGATTGTGGCCTCGCGCATCGAGATCAAAGGATCGCGCGGAGGTCGAAGTTGAAGGTGAAGGACGCGTGACAAGCCTCGTCGCGGGCACCTCCTGTCCCACACTGCGGTTCATGGTCGATGAACTTCCGTGACTACTTGGGAAGGTATGTGATGCACTGCCATAACGTGGTTCATGAAGATCACGCGATGGTGATTCGATTCGACCTCGTAGAGTAGCGGGATCGGCACCCAGGAGCACTCAGATGATCACACGCAGAGAGCTGTTCACGCCGATCGCACCAGAACATTCGCCGCGCTTGCGGCCGCAGTCCCCGGGCGCGCCTCCGCCGGCGCCCCGGACGGCGGCCGGCGCCGCTTTCCGAATGTCTCCCTGCTCACGCAGGACAACCAGCCGGTGCGCTTTTACGACGATCTCGTGAAAGGCAAGATCGTCATGTTCAACTTTTTCTACGTTTCATGTACGGGGACGTGCCCGGCGTCGACGGCGAACCTCGTCAAGGTGCAGCATTTGCTCGGCAACCGGGTCGGCCGCGACATCTTCATGTACTCGATCTCGCTCAAGCCGCGCGAGGACCGGCCGGCGCAACTGAAGGACTACGAGGAGATGCACGGCATCAAGGCCGGTTGGACGCTGCTGACCGGCAAGCCGGATGATTGCGACCTGCTGCGCCGCCATCTCGGCTTCGCCGATTCGGATCCGGTCAGGGATCGGGACGTCACCAATCACATCGGGCTCGTGGTCTATGGCAACGAGCGGTTGGACAGTTGGGCCGCGTGTCCGGCGCTGACGGAACCAACCGAGATCGTGAAATACATCTCGTGGATGGATCGTTCGTAACGTCGTTCGATCGAGCGCGATCGCTTCGCACACTGGCTGCGGCGGCCGTCCTGCTCGCACTTCCGGCGCTCGTTGGTGGGCGAGCCGCTGCGGGGGAGGTGCGCGTTCAAGGCGAGCTGACTGGAGCCGCCGTCGACAATCGCGACGATCGCTGGTCCGCCGGAACCATCACTGTGGGCACGCATCGCATCGTCGTCCCGCCACGTCTGCTGATCGAATTGCCGGGGGCCGCGCTGACCCTGCAGGAGCTCTTCGTGCTGGCGCCCGAACGCTGCCGGAAAGACGGCGCGACCGGCCTTCTCGCATTGGATGCGTGCCGCGTCGGTCGCGACGGTTCGCAGACGAAGCCACCGTGGTCGCCTCGGGACGATACCACGCCGCGATCGACGCTCGAGCCGGAGCCCAACGGGGCCCCTCCTGCAACGATAGCGCACGTGACGGCCGTCGGCGGCGAGGGATCGGATTCAATCGCGACGAAGATCGTGTTGACGCGAGACGACCGCTCGGTGTTTGGCGCGGTCACGTTCGTGAGCGAAGAACAGGGCTACCTGCGGATCGGCGGCGCATTTGGCGCCGACCAGGGCGGCGCGCTGGTCCGCATCAACGACCCCGACGCGCGGCAGAGCGCTCAAAGCGGCGTCGCGTGCGGCAGCGAAGGCAATTGCAGTCCCGACGCACGCTTTCGCGCCGACGTCGTGCACTATTCCGTTCGCTTCGAAGAGGGGCACGCGGCCTGTGTGCCAGGCGCGTTGGGCGATGTCTGTGCGGCGGCGAGCCGGCCGGTGCGCGGCATCACGGACGCCGCTCTCCTCCTGCCGATTCGTCTTGGCGATCATGTGACCGCGCAGGGCGCGTTCGAAGTCGTCGACGGCGTGCGGATCTTCTCGGCCCACACGCTCGTCGACCACACGTCGCCGCTCGCGACCGGCCGCTAACAAGCCCCGTAGTCGAGTCTGGCTGCATTCGATCGTGATGCATCCCCGCCCCACTCCAATGCAGCCGCCGCGGGGGACCCCAGTGGCCCAACCCAACGCGGCTGCCGCGTTGGGGACCCGGTGGCGGGCTTCGTTGCTCCTCGCTCAAATACTCCCGGTAAGGTTTCGCAGATTTTAGTCTGCCAAACTGACTCCATTAGTCTGCCACTTTTTTCAAAAAATGACGTCCGCGGCGAAATAAGTCATCCGCCGCGTGATTTTTGTTCTATCGTCCAAAAATTATAGATGAGTTCGATGAAGGCTCGCCTTGACA
>QHWJ01000348.1 GCA_003222535.1 Acidobacteriota bacterium
TGTTCGCCGAGCTGCTCGCTTCCGCCGGCCGCGCCGAGGCGCAGACTCAGACACCGTCATTGTCTCCGCAGGCTCCCCGCCCGCCAGTGTTCAAGCACGAGTTGCCGAACGTGACGATGGACGACTGGGAAGTGACGGTGAGCTACGTGGACTACCCCCCGGGCCGCGTCGGGACCGCTCACCACCATCCCGGGTTTGTGCTCGCCTACGTCCTCGAAGGGTCCGTCGTCACGAAGATCTCGGGACAGGGAGAGGAAAAAACGTACGCCACCGGTCAGATGTTCTACGAGCAGCCGGGCGCCACCCACGAGGTATCGCGAAACGCCAGCCAGACCCAACCCGCGCGGCTGCTCGCGATGATCTTCGCCAAAAAGGGCCTGCCGTTGACGACGCAGGGACCGGCTCGAGGCGGAGTGTAGAACCTTCCATACTCTGACGCGCAGTTTTGGTGCAGGCTGTTCCGCCCCGGAACACATTCATATATCCAGCCTGTTATCTTGATCTTACGGATTTTATTGATCGGCGATTAGCCGATCATCGTCTTGAATTGGGCACGTCGTGAACGTGTCGCCATCCGCCCCCCCATCCAAGCCTTGAGGCGTAACCACTGTGAAACCAGCATTTTGAGGTGCAATACGCTCGCGACACATTCGTTGGTGTCCTTATTGCACTTTAAAGTCATATATTGACCGTCAGAGAGCCTGGTTCAGTCGTCGGCTCAGAGCCCCCCGAAGCGCCCGACTTGGTTGTGGATTGCCGCAGCCCTTTGGCTGATAGGTGGCCGATGCGTTGACGGGGCTGCCCAACCGGCTGCTGTTCGTCGATCTGCTCGACCGCGCGATCAAGCGGTCCCAACGCCGCCAGGACTGCACCTTCGCGCTGCTCATCCTCGGTCTCGACCGCTTCAAGGCGGTGAACCACAGTCTGGGGCCCGTGACCGCGGATCGCCTGCTCGTCGCGATCGCCCGGCGGCTGCAGTCGAGCCTCCGCGCCACCGATGCCGTCACGCATCAACCCGCCTGCACTCTGGCGCGGCTCGGAGGCGACGAGTTCACCGTCCTGCTGGAGGACATCACGGATGCGAGCGACGCGATGCGCGTGGCGGAACGGCTGCAGTCGGCGCTTCGGCTGGCCTTCGATGTCGAGGGGCACCAGGTGTTCATGTCGGCCGCCGTCGGCATCACCGTCAGCACGACGGGTTATGCCCGCACGGAGGACGTGCTGCAGGATGCCGCGATCGCGCTCCATCGCGCGAAAGCCGACGGGGACGCGCTTTGTGAGCTGTTCGATCCGGCACTGCGGGAACGCGCGGTGGCCCGGCTGACGCTGGAAACCGACCTGCGGAATGCGATCGACCGCCGGGAATTCGCCGTCCTGTACCAGCCGATCATCTCGCTGGACACCGGGCGAATCAGCGGCTTCGAAGCGCTCGCGCGCTGGCGCCACCCCACGCGAGGGCTGCTCACCCCCGCCGAATTCATCCCCCTCGCCGAAGACACCGGAATGATTCGACAGATTGGACGGCTGGTGCTGATCGAATCGTGCCGGCAGATGGGGGCCTGGGTCAAGCGATTCGGCAAGGACGCACCGCAGGCCATGTGCGTCAACGTGTCGGGCCGGCAGCTGGCGGATGCCGGCCTCGCGAGCGAGATCGAAGCGATTCTGGAAGGCACGGGCCTGGAGGCCTCGAGACTCAAGTTGGAGATCACGGAAAGCGCGTTCATCAGCGACGTCGGTGCCGCGGAGGCCACGCTGAAGCGGCTCCAATCGATCGGCGTCGAGTGGAGCCTCGACGATTTCGGCACCGGCTATTCGTCACTGAGCTACCTCCATCGGCTCCAGGCGGACACCGTGAAGGTGGATCGCTCGTTCGTCAGTCGAATCGGCGCCGGGGACAACGGTCTGGAAATGGTCCGCGCGATCGTGGCGCTCGCCCGCAATCTCGGAATCGACGTGGTGGCGGAAGGCGTGGAAACGGTCCACCAGCTCTCCCAGCTCCAGGCCCTCGGCTGCGAGTCGGTGCAGGGATTCTATTTCTCGAAGCCGGTGGATGTCGCCGCGGCGGATTCGTTGATTGCATCGCAGCCCTGGCGCGATGACGACGAATGCCGACAGGCGGTTCTCTCCGGCCACGGTCGGCTCAATCACAACTAAGTACTCGATTTCACAATTATGGCGACGTATTTCGTGACGGCGATCGGTGCCCCATTTCAGAAACACGACGACATACTTGGCCACAGAGAACACAAAGACACAGAGAAGAACACGCTGCAGGTAGCGCGCTCGACGCGGCGCCGCGCAGCGGCGGGCGAGGCGTGCCAACCGCAAACGAACGACCAATGGACGGTGGCTCGGTCGTTCGTTTGCGGTCGGCGCGCCTCACGGCGCGGCCTGCGGTGCAGGCCGCCCGCGTCGAGCGCCTCTGTGTCTCAGTGTCTCCGTGGCCTGTCCCAATCAATACGTCGGCGTAATTACGAAATTCTGTACTAAGGTAAGCTTCGGCCTCTGACATTCGAGCTTCCGCGATCGTGCGACGTCGCGGTGGTCGGCGCCGGCGCCGCCGGTCTCGCGACCGCCATTTTCGCCCGCCGCTTCAACCGCTCGCCGTCGGTCGTGCTCCTCGACGGCGCGCGGAAACCGGGCGCCAAGATCCTCGTGAGCGGCGGGTCGCGCTGCAACGTCACGAACGCGACCGTCACCGAGCGCGACTTCTGGGGCGGACGGCCGTCCATCGTCCGCCGCGTGCTTCGGTCCTTCACCGTCGACGAGACCGTCGCCTTCTTCCGCGAGATCGGCGTGCGCTTGCACGAGGAAGCGGGCGGCAAGCTTTTTCCGGACACGAACCGCGCGCGCGATGTGCTCGAGGCGCTGCTCCGCGAGCTCGGACGCGTCGGCGCGACGCTCGTTCCGGGCCGCCGCGTTCTCGGCGTCGAGCGATCCGCGGGCGGGTTCCGCCTCAGCACCGACGGCGGCGATCTGCAGGCGGCGGCCGTCGTCCTCGCGACCGGCGGCCGGTCGCTGCCGAAGACGGGAAGCGACGGCGCCGGATTGACGATCGCGACACGCCTCGGCCACACGATCGTGCCGGCGACCCCCGCGCTGGCGCCGCTCGTGCTCGCTCCTGAAGATTCCGTGCATCGGGAGCTGTCCGGCGTCTCGCACGACGTCGAGCTCGCCGTCCGGGTCGATGGTGCGATCGCGGTCCGACTGGCCGGCGCGCTGCTGTGGACGCATTTCGGCGTCAGCGGACCCGTCTCGCTGAACGCCTCACGCCACTGGCTGCGCGCGCAGCTCGAAGGACGTCCGGTCTCGATCACGGCCAACGTCCGCGCGGGCGCGCCATTCGAGGAGGTCGATGCGGAGTGGCGGCAGCTCGCGATCGCCAGCCCCAGGGCATCGATTCAGACGACGCTCGCGACGATGGTGCCGGCGTCGGTCGCGGCGGCCTTCCTGCGGCAGCTGGCGATCGACGGCGCGGTTGCGCTCGCGCACGTCCCGCGAGACGATCGCCGGCGTCTGTTGAACGCCCTGGTGGCGTGGCCGCTGCCGGTGGTCGCAACGCGCGGTTACAACTACGCTGAGGCGACAGCCGGCGGCGTCCCGCTGACCGAGATCGATCCCGCGACGATGGCATCGCGCTGTTGCCCGCGGTTGCATTGCGTCGGAGAAATGCTGGACGTCGACGGACGGATCGGCGGCTTCAACTTTCAATGGGCCTGGTCGAGCGGGTTCGTGGCCGGGCGCGCGGTTGCGAGCGGAGCGGCTCGTTGACGGGCACCGCAGCAGAGCACATCTGGTAAATGCCTAAGAGGATCACGGTCGAAGCCGCCTTACCACGAAGGTCACGAAATACACAAAGAGCACGAAGAAGACGTCCAACCGCAGAGAGCGCAAAGCACGCAGAGGCGCGCGCGACAGCGCGCTTGTTCTCTTTTTCGTGTCTTTCGTGGATCTTCGCGTTTTCGTGGTGAGGTCTTCCTTTCTGCGAACTCTGCGGTTAACGTGGGAACGCGCAGCATGATAGTCGTTTCCGCCTTCGGGCGGACCTGTGCCTGTTTGACACCACGCACGCCCGCGCCCTACGCTCATCCGCGATGCATCGGAGGTTTCTCTTCCGGGGATTCAAGTCGTCACACGAGATTCTGGAGAACCGTCTCGGCGTGCTCGAGCGCGAAGTGATGGGCGTCGTCTGGAGCCGAGGCGCAGCCAGCGTTCGCGAGGCCTGCGGGCGACTGGGCTCGCCTGTCGCCTACACGACGGTGATGACGACGATGGATCGGCTCTTCAAGAAAGGACTGCTCGCGCGGCGCAAGGTCGGGCGCGCGTTCGTGTACGAGGCGACGGCCACGCGCGACGAGCTGGAGGGCGCGGTCGCGACCGAGCTCGTGCACAGTCTCCTGCAGCGGCACGGCGGGGAGCCGCTTCCCATTCTGTCTTCCCTCGTCGACGCTGTATCGGATCGCGATCGCGCGTTGCTCGACGAGCTCGAGCGTCTCATCCGCGAGAAGCGCCGCACCTCCGATCGCGAGAGGAGCCGATGAGCGGCCTTTTCTTCGTCCTTCATGGTCTGACGCTCGCGCTCGTCTGGTTTCTCGTGGTGAATGCCGCCGCGACGCTGCTCGTCACCGCCGTTGCAGGACACGTGACGCGACAGGAGCGCGTCACAGAATGCAACTCCCCGAGCGCACGTGGTTCGACACGCTCACCACGAGCGCTCATCCTGAGCCTGTCGAAGGATGCGTACTGGGCGATCTCCGCGGTGAAACGGTTCGGGGCTCGGGATTCGGGGCTCTGCGGGCGGCCAGCGTTCTGGCTCTGGCTGCGGCTGTTACCGGCCGCCGCGTCGATCGGGTTTGTCGCTGCCGTGTTCCTGCCGTCCTATTGGAAGTACGAGCCGCGCGAATTCGCCGAGGGGTTCGACGTGACGCTGGCCGCGCTGGCGGCCGCCGGCTTCATGATCGTCGCGACGGCGGCCGCGCGCGGCGTCGCCGCTGTCCGGCGGGCTTCGCGCCGCGCGCGGACGTGGCTGCTGCTGGCGCGTCCGCTGACGCTTGACGGCTCGCCGATGCCGGCCTTCGAGATCGACGCCGACGTCCCGATCATGGCGGTCGTCGGGGTCGTGCGGCCGCGGCTGCTCATCGCCCGCGGAGTGCTCCAGGCGTTGAGCGGCGAAGAGCTGAGCGCGAGCGTTGCACACGAGATCGGCCATCAGCGCGCGTGGGACAACCTGAAACGGCTGGCCATGCGCACCGCGCCCGATCTCATGACGACGACGGCCGCCGCGCGCGCCGTCGAACGGCGATGGGCGTCGGCGTCCGAACAGGCCGCGGATCGCCAGGCGTGCCACAGCGGCCGCGCGCGCTGCGCCCTCGCGTCGGCGCTGGTCAAGGTCGCGCGCCTGGCGCCGCCCGCCACGCCGATCGCCGACCCCGTCTGCACGCTTGTCGAGGGCGGCGAGATCGCGTCCCGTGTCCAGCGTCTGCTCGAGGACGTGCCGGCCGCCACGCCGCCGCGCGCAGCCTGGCACTGGCCGGCGCTCGCGCTGGGGTCCACGGCCGTGGCGCTTGCGTACGCCCCGCTGCTGCGCGGCGTACACGCGCTCACCGAGCTCATCGTCCACAGCCTCTAATCCAACCGGCGAACGCAGCGCAGCCCTTTTGGGGCCTGGCTGGTACGGAGTGTCCGCCTTCAGGGACCGTCGCCTCGAACTTTTTGCCAAACCCTGCGTCTAAGGGCAGCATGTCCCCTAACTAAATTATGGGAGAGACCAAGCACGAGCCGTCGTTCATGCCCGGCACCCTCGACATGCTGGTGCTGAAGACGGTCAGCCGGGGCGCGATGCACGGCTACTCGATCGCGCAGTTCATCCAGGACGCATCGCGGGACGTGCTGCGGGTCGAGGAAGGCGCGCTGTATCCGGCGCTGCACCGGCTCGAAGTTCGCGGCCTGCTGCGTTCCGAATGGGGCACGTCCGACAACAACCGCCGCGCCAAGTTCTACCGGCTCACGGCACTCGGCCGGCGCGAGCTCGACAATGAAGCGGAGTATTGGACTCGAATCGCCTCGGCGGTGACGCGCGTGATGCAGACGGCGTGACGCTCGGGCTGAAGCCTTCGCGCTACGTGACTTGCGCGACGTTCATGAATCATCTGCTCGCCATCTGGCACCGGCTGACCGCGCTGCTGCGCCGCAAACGCCTCGAGCGCGATCTGGACGACGAGCTCGCGTTCCACCTCGCGATGCGCGAGGCCGACTACCGCCACGACGGCATCGCCGACGCCGAGGCGCGGCAGTTCGCGCGCCGGCGGTTCGGCAACGTCACCTCTCTGAAGGAGCAGTGCCGCGACATGTGGACGTTCTCGCCATTCGAAACGCTGCTGCAGGACGTACGCTACGCACTGCGGACGCTTCGCAAATCGCCCGGCTTCACCATTGTCGCCGTGCTGGCGCTGGCGGTCGGCATCGGCGCGAACACGGCAATCTTCAGCCTCGTCGATGCCGTGCGTGCGCGGGCGCTGCCCTACAAAGAGCCCGCCCGCCTCGTCGCGCTCTGGGGCAACGTGCTGCGGACCAGAGTCGAGCGGCGGGGCAACTCCTATCCAGATTTTCTCGACTGGCGCGCGCAGTCGAAGAGCTTCGAGGACATGGCCGCGTTCGACAACCAGACGCTGACATTTGCCGGCATCGACGATCCCGAGCGCATCCTGGTCGAGTTCGTCTCGGCTCCGTACTTCTCGCTGCTCGGCGTCACCCCCGTGCGCGGCCGCACGTTTTCCGCTGAGGAGGATCTCGTCGCCACGCCTGCCTATGTGGTCGTGTTGAGCGACGGCTTCTGGAAGCGGCGCTTTGGCGCGGATCCTCGGATCGTCGGCCGCACGGTGACGCTGAACACGCGCACCTACACCATCGTCGGCGTGATGCCGCCGCGTTTCAAGGGCCTCACGGACACCGCCGAACTGTGGGTGCCGTTCGCCGTCTACGCGCCGCCGCAGACGATGGCCACTCGCAGCACTCGCGGGTTCGGCGCGTTGGCGAGGCTCAAGCCGGGCGTGACCGTGGCGGGCGCTCAAAGCGAACTGGACGGCATCTCGCGGCAACTCGAGCGGGCGTATCCAGACACGAACGAGAAGCGCGCGGTCGAGGTCAGCCCGCTCGATGTCGAGCTGTTCGGCGCGCTGAGGCCGGCCCTGCTGACGCTCATGGCCGCCGTCGCGTTCGTCCTGCTCATTGCCTGCGCAAACGTCGCGAACCTGCTGATCGCGCGGTCGGAAGCGCGCAGGCGCGAGATCGCCGTCCGCACGGCGCTCGGCGCAGGACGCGGCCGGCTGCTGCGCCAGCTGATGACCGAAAGCTGCGTCCTGACGGCGCTCGGCGCCACGGCAGGCCTGCTGCTCGCACGCGGAGCCGTCGCCGTTCTCATCACCCAGAGCCCCGTCACGTTTCCGAGCTTCGTCACGCCGGCGCTGGACATCCGCGTCGCGGCGTTCACCATCGCCGTGTCGCTGGCGTGCGGGATGCTCGTGGGGCTCGCCCCGGGCTTACAGGCCCGCTCGGTTGATCTCAACAGCGCGCTCAAGGACACCGCGCGCGGCAGCGATGGGCACCGCTCGCAGCGTGTCCGCAACGCCCTCGTCGTCGCCGAGCTGTCCCTGGCCGTCGTGCTGCTCGTCGGCGCCGGCCTGATGATCCGCTCGGTCCGGAACCTGATGGCGCTCGATCCCGGCTTCGATCCCACGTCGGTGCTGACGCTGCGCGTGAGCATTCCGCGCGCGTCGGCGCCGGCAGCCCCGGTCCCACCCGGCGCATTGCCGGCGCCTTCGGAGCCGGTCATCCGCAGCCGCGCACTCCTCGAACGGGTCCGCGCCGTGCCAGGCGTTGGCGAGGCGGCGCTGGGCACCGACCTTCCGCTCGACGGAAACGCGGCGGCGGGCACCTATGCCGCAGAAGGGATGCCGCCGACGAACGCCCAGAACGTGCCGCGCGCGTACACCCACCGCATTTCGCCCGAGTTCTTCAGCACACTGCGGATTCCGATCGTCGCCGGTCGCACGTTCACGGACGCCGACATCGCCCCGACATCGTCGGCGGTCGTCGTCAGCGATCGGGTCGTGAAGCGGTTCTGGCCCGGGCAGGATCCGATCGGGAAACGCATCAAGTTCGGGCAGCTGACGTCGGCCAGCCCGTGGTTCACGATCGTCGGCGTGGCGGGCGAGGTCAAGTATCGAGGCCTGCCCGACAATCCGACCAGCGATCCGGACGTTTATCTTCCCTTCGTCGAGCGCAACTCGCAGTATGCGCTCGCCGTTCGGGCGACCGTGCCGCCCTCATCGCTCGTCGCGCCGCTGCGCGGGATCATTCGCGGCGCCGATCCGTCCATTCCCATCTACCAGGTCGCGACCATGGAGGAGCGGATTGAGGAACAGACCTCGCAGTCGCGCTTCATGATGTGGCTGATGGGCGTGTTCGCCGCCGTGGCGTTGTCGCTGTCCGTCATCGGCATCTACGGCGTGATGTCGTATCTGGTGACGCAGCGCACGCGCGAGATCGGCATCCGCCTCGCACTTGGCGCCGGTGGTCGCGACATCCTCCGGCTCGTCGTGGGCAACGGCGCGCGGCTGATCGCCGCCGGCATCCTCATCGGGCTGGCGGCGTCGTTCGCGCTGCGACGGCTGGTCTCGTCGCTGCTCTTCGGCGTGACGGCCGCGGACGCGGCCTCGGGAATCGCCGTCGCCGTGCTGGCCGCCGTCGCGCTTGTCGCATGCTATCTGCCAGCGTTGCGCGCGACGCGCGTGGATCCGCTGAATGCGCTGCGGTACGAATAAACGGGAACGATTGCTGGAGCCGGTTTCATCACTCTGCTCGTAGGGGCGGACCCGCGTGTCCGCCTTGGGGCCGACACAGGAGTCGGCCCCTACATCGAGGGTCATGAAACTGAGAAGTCAGAACTCAGAACTAGTCGTGGCGCAGCGCCTGAATCGGATCCAGGCGGGCCGCTCGAGACGCCGGATAACTGCCCGCGATCAGGCTGACGACGAAGGCAAAGCCAATCGCGCCGGCGACGAGCCAGAGCGGCAACGTGAACAAATTGCCGGTCGGCCCGCCCTGGCTTTGTATGTACACGTTCGCGCCGAAGTTGATCACGCGTCCGACCAGCCACCCCAACGCCACGCCGGCCACACCACACATACACCCGATGACGGAGGCCTCGACCAGGAAAATGCGGCGGATGTCGCCGTCGCTCCCGCCAATCGCTTTCATGATTGGCGAGCGCTCTGGCGATCGCGACCCGCTGCTGCTCGCCGCCGGACAGCTCCGGCGGCCGGTGTCGCTCGCGGCCGCCGAGGCCCATGGCCTCCAGCAGCTCGTGCGCGCGACGATCCCGCTCCGGGCGTGCGACGCCGGCAAACATCATCGACAGCGCCACGTTCTCCGCGGCGCTCATGGTGGACACGAGGTTGAACGACTGAAAAATAATTCCCACGTTGACAAGAGACGTGACAAATAACGCGTTAAGTGTTACGCGGCCGGCAGCACGACGCAGAACGTACTGCCGTCGGATCCGCTCCTCTCCAGGACGAGCGTGCCGCTGTGCGCCTCGGCGATCCAACGTGCGATCGGCAGGCCCAGGCCCGTGCCTTGTCCGCGGCGCGCACCATCGAGCTGGACGAAACGGTCGAAGATCCTCGCCTGATCGTTGGGAGGGATGCCGGACCCCTGGTCGCTGACGCGAATCCTGACCGCGTCCCGATCCTGGCGGATATCGACGGCGACGGCGCCGCCCTCCGGCGTATGCTGCACGGCATTCTGCAGGACGTTCAGCACCAGCCGCCGCAGCAAATCCTCGTCTCCGCGAAACGGAATCTCGGGCGACCCGGTCGAGTGGATCGCGACACCACGCTCGGTCGCCAGGACGTCGACGGCGCGACGGCAGTCCGCGACCACCTCGTCGAGGTAGAGATCCACCGGCCGGAGCGCATACCCGCCGGCGTCGGCGCGCGCCAGCACGAGCATGTCTTCCACGAGACGGCCGAGACGCCGCGCCTGGCCGCCGACGATGGCGAGCGCTTCGCGATACTCGGGCTCGTCACGATGAAGGAGATTGAGCATGACATCCGCAGTCGCGCGCACGACGGAGACCGGGGTCCGCAGCTCGTGTGACGCGTCGGCCATGAACTGCCGCTGCGTCTGCAGCGCGGCGCGCAGCCGGGCGACGAGGCCGTTGAACGCCCCGGCCAGCTGACCGAGCTCGTCGGTCCGATCGGGGTGCCCGAGATCCTCCAGGCCCGTCAATGGAATCCCGGCGGCTCGCCGCGCCATGTCGGTGATGGGCCGTAATCCGACCGAGGCCAGCCACAACCCGCCGGCCCCGGCGAGCAACAGCACGATTGGAATCCCGACGAGCATCGCCTCCTGCACCTCGCGCTGTTCGCGGCCCACCTCCGACAGCGGGCTGGCGGCGACGAGCACGAGCGTCGTCGCCCCGAACGCGTGGGGGCTGGCATGCACACGCCACGCGCCCGAGGCGGTCGTGGCGGTCCACACGGCCGGTTCCGCGTCGCCGCGCGGCAGCGGATCGCGCAGCTCGAGGCCGCTCCACTGCGCGGCCAGAACGTTGCCCCGAGCGTCGAGAATCGCGACCGCCCGCCCGGGAGTTGTCACCGTGTTCCGCGCCTCTTGCGCGGCCGACCGCGGATCGGTAATTTCCGTCAGCTCGTCTCCGACGACGTTCGCGAGCGTCGCCGTGAACGCCTCCAGCTCGCGGTCGACCCGGCGGACGCCGATTCGCCGCTGCTGCCACAGCACGTCCGCGCCGAACAGACACAGCACGACGAGGAGCGCCAGCGTGTACCACAACGTGAGGCGCGCGCGCAGCGACATCCTCATGACGCGTCCGCCCCGGTCACGAGCTGATAGCCCTCACCGCGTCGCGTGCGGATCAAGGACTCGCATCCGGACCGATCGAGCTTGCGCCGCAATCGCTGCACGTACACATCGACGACGTTCGACACCGGATCGTAGTGCTCGTCCCAGACGTGCTCGGCAATATCACCACGGCCGACGACGTCGCCCGCTCGCCGGACGAGGTACTCGAGGAGGGCATACTCCTTGGCGGTCAACGAGACGTCCTTGTTGTGCACCCGGACCCGCCGGCTTCGTGTATCCATCGCGAGCGGACCCACGGTGAGCCGTTCAGGTAACAGCGGCTGCCGCCCGCGCCGGACGAGCGCGCGCAACCGCGCGAGGAGCTCGCCGAAATCGAACGGCTTGACCAGGTAGTCGTCCGCGCCGCAATCCAGCCCTTCGATGCGGGCTTCAACGGCATCGCGCGCGGTGACCATGAGAATCGGCACCGCGCACCCGGAGCCCCGAATCGCGCGGCACACGGCAAAGCCATCCCTGACCGGCAGCATGACGTCGAGAATCACCGCGTCGTAGTCGGTCGTGCCGACCTGAAAGATTGCCGTGTCGCCATCGGCCGCGATGTCCACGGCGTAGGTCTGCTCGCGGAGCCCCTTGGCGAGCACGTGAGCGGCATTCGGTTCGTCTTCCACGAGCAGGACTCGCATCGCTGAAAGCCTTCTGAAGCGTGTCGATCATAACGACCCCCACATGAATTCGCCATGACTAGGAGCGTGTCCGAGAAATGTGAACACGCCCCCAGTAGGCCGGCTCCGCCGGCGAAAAACGCCCCGAATTCGCAAGTCGTTCCGCGCGAAGCGCGGCTACTAGGAGCCCGTGAGGCGTTACTCAGACGGGCTCCTAGGAGGCGAGGCTTCCTCACTGTTCATGCTCGATTCATGAACAGAACACTAGACTGCTGGTTCTGGAAACAGCCCGTGAAAGATGTCGGTACCTTGGGCTCGCCGCTGTTTGGCGCGCCGGTGACGGCGCGGCCGCCGCGGCAGCTGCAGTTCTCGGCACGCATGAAGTTCTGACGGATTCACTCAAGCGTCAAAGGAGCGAGTATGCGACACGCACTAGCGGCGGCGGCCATTCTGTGTCTGGTGGCGACAAGCGGCCTGCAGGGGCAGGATGGCCCGTACCACGCGGGGAAGGAGATTCCGATCGGCGGAGAGGGCGGATGGGACTACCTTTCGATCGACCCGGCGGCGCATCGCCTCTACGTCAGTCACGCGACGCACGTCGTCGTGATCGACACACAGGCGAACAAAGTCGTCGGCGACATCCCCGACACGCCCGGCGTGCACGGGTTCGCGATCGCCGCCGATCTCGGCAGGGGGTTCAGCAGCAACGGCCGTGAAAACAAAGCGAGCATCGTCGATCTGAAAACGCTCAAGCTGATCCAGAAGGTCGACACCGGCGAGAACCCCGATGCGATTCTCTACGAGCCGGGCCGCCACGAGGTGTACACGATGAACGGGCGCGGCAAGTCGGCGACCGTCATCGATGCGCAGAGCGGCAAGGTCGTCGCCACGATTCCGCTCGAGGGCAAGCCGGAGTCCGCGCAGGCCGATTCCAGGGCGGGCCGGGTGTACGTCAACATCGAGGACATGAACGCGATCCAGGTCATCGACACGGCGACGCACAAGGTCGCCGCCACCTGGTCGATCGCGCCGGGCGAAGCGGCCACCGGCATGGCGTTCGATCCCGCCACCCATCGCCTGTTCATCGGCTGCGACAACAAGCTGATGCTGATGATCGACAGCGCCACCGGCAGAGTCATTTACAGCGTGCCGGTGGGCGAAGGCGTCGATTCCACCTGGTTCGACCCCACGACGAAGCTCGCCTTCACGTCGAACGGCGAATCGGGAACCGTGACGGTGGCGCACGAGGACTCGCCGTCGGTGCTGAAGGTGGTGCAAACGCTCAAGACGCGCCCAGGGGCGCGGACGATGGCGCTCGATCCGTCGACGCATACGATCTATCTGTCCGCCACCGATTACGAGCCGCAGCCGGCGGGCGCGAAGGGGCGGCCGAAGGCGGTGGTCGGTACATTCAGAGTGCTGACGTACCAAATGAAGTGAGCTGATCCTCATGTGTCGTGTCATCACCCGCATCGTGATCGCCGCGCTCGTCGTGGCGCTCGAGGCCGGGCCGGCGGCGGCGGGTCAGGCTCCGCCGGCGATCGGCCAGGCTCAACCCGCGGCGCCGGCGCCGCCACCGGGCGCGCCGCTGACCTTGCGGGACGCGCTGGCACAGGCCCGCGCGAACAGCCTGCAGTTCCGTTCGGCGCAACTGGCATCCAACCTTGCCGTCGAGGACCGCAAACAGGCGCGCGCCTCGCTGCTGCCCTCGCTCACCGGGCTCAGCCAGTTCATCGGCACTCAGCCGAACGGCACGTCCTCCGGGATCTGGGTTGCGAACGACGGCCCCAGGATCTACAACGACTGGCTGGCGGTGCACGGCGAGTTGATTTCACCCGGCAGGTGGGCGGAGTATCGAAGCGCCGCGGCCGCGGAAGCGGTGGCGCGCGCAAGGGCCGACGTCGCCGGCCGCGGTCTCGTTGCGGCAGTCGTGACGAGCTACTACACGCTCGTCGCGTCGCAGCGGAAGCTGGCCAGTGCGCAACAAGGCCTCCGCGAGGCGCAGCAGTTTCTCGAGATCGCCCAGCGACTGGAAGAGGGCGGCGAGGTCGCGCATTCCGACGTGATCAAGGCGCAGATCCAGGTCGCGCAGCGCATTCGGGATGGGCAGGAGGCCGAGCTGGCGGCGCTGAAAAGCCGGTTGACGCTGGGCGTGCTCGTGTTCCCGGATTATCGCGACCAGTTCTCCATCGTCGACGACCTGCAGACGATTGCGCCGCTGCCGGCGATCACGGATCTGAACGCGGCCGCGACCGGGTACAGCCCGGATGTTCGAGCCGCCGAGGCGTCGGTGCAGCAGGAGACATCCGGCCTTGGGGTTGCGCGGGGCGCCGTGCTCCCGGTGTTGTCCGTCGATTATTTCTACGGCATCGACGCCAACCAGTTTGCGATCACCAACCCGGACGGCAATCGCCTCCTCGGGTCGGTCGTGCAGGTGCAGCTCACCGTGCCGCTCTGGAACTGGGGTGCGGGGCAGAGCAAGCTGCGGCAGGCGAGCCTGCGCGTGCAGGCGGCCAAAGCGGACTTGACGCTGGCGCAGCGGCAGCTGCAGGCCAACATCAACACCTTTCACCGCGAAGCGGAGATCGCACGTGACCAGGTCGCGTCGCTGCAGCAATCGCTCGACCTGTCGACCGAGAGCCTGCGGCTGACGCTGCTGCGCTACCAGGCAGGCGAGGTCGGTGTGCTAGAGGTCGTCGACGCCCAGACGACGTTGATCCAGGCGCGCAACGCCTACGACGACGGGCTCGTGCGCTATCGCGTGGCGCTCGCGGCGCTGCAGACGCTGACGGGGACTTTGTTGCCATGAGCACTCTTCAAACGCGTTGCGAAATTGCTCGTAGGGCACCACTTCAGCGGTGCCGGATCGAGGCACGGCTAAAGCCGCGCCCTACGTACGTGCCGGGTCGAGGCACGGCTAATGGCCTGCACAGGAGCGTTTTTTTCACACCTTCTCGAGGCCTGCGCTGCGAGACGGCGTCGCGAACCGCGCTGCGTGTCCTTCTTCGATTCGCCTGCTCTGGTCTGCTCGGCGTCACGCTCGTCGCGTGCAAGAAAGCGGAGCCCGAGCCGGCACCGGTCGCCCCGGTCCAGGTGGCGCCCGCCATCAAGGGCAGCATCCGTGTGATTGTGACGGCGGACGCGGTGCTCTATCCGCGCGAGCAGGCCAACATCGTCCCGAAGGTCACCGCGCCGGTCCGGCGGTTCCTGGTGAACCGCGGCGATCACGTGAAGCAGGGACAACTGCTCGCTGAGCTCGAGAACCGGGATCTCGTCGCGGCCGCGCAGGAAAGCCGCGGCCAGTTCGCCCAGGCGGAGTCGAACTACCGGTCGACGGCTGGCGCGGTCGTTCCCGAGCAGGTCACCAAGGCGCAGTCCGACGTCGCCGCGGCGCGCGAGTCGCTGGACGCCGCCAGGAAGCTGCTCGACAACCGCGAGCAGCTGTTCAAGGAAGGCGCGCTCGCACGGAAGCTGGTCGACGAAGCGCAGGTCGCGTTCGCGCAGGCCAAGGCGCAGTACGACACGGCGCTCCAGCACATGCAGGCGCTGCAGAGCGTCGGCAGGGACGAACAAATCAAGAGCGCGGCCGGGCAGGTCGAGGCGGCCAGGGGGCGCTACGACGCGACGCAGGCGCAAGTGTCCTACTCTCAAATCCGCAGTCCCTTCGCCGGCGTCGTCACCGACCGGCCGCTGTATCCCGGCGAGATGGCCACCACGGGCACGCCCCTGATGACCGTGATGGACGTTTCGAAGATCGTCGCGCGCATCAACATGGCCGGGGACCAGGCGAAGGACGTCAAGGTCGGCAACGAGGCCACGATGACGCCGTCGGACGGCGACATGCCGGTCACCGGCAAGGTCATCGTCGTCAGCCCCGCGTCCGATCCGAACAGCACCACGGTGCAGGTGTGGGTGCAGGCGGACAACCCCGGCGAGCGGCTCCGGGCCGGCCAGTCGGTTCACGTGTCGATCGTGGCGGCGACCATCGAGAGCGCGACGCTCATCCCGACGACGGCGATCCTTCCGAACGCGGAAGGCGAGACGATCGTGCTCGTCGTCGACGACAAGAACATCGCGCACGAGAAAGTCGTGGAGATCGGCGCCAGGGAACCGGCGATGGTGCAGGTGACCAGCGGCGTCGAGCCCGGCGAGCGCGTGATCACGGTCGGCGGCGTCGGCCTGGAGGACAAGTCGCGGGTACGCGTCATGAAGCCGGGTGAAAAAAGCACAAGAGACACCGAGGAAACAAAGGACACAAAGGAAACAAAGGACTCAAAGGCTGATGGCCGCTGATCCGAACGACGCCGCAGGACCGGGCGGCACGCGCGACGAACACTGGACGGCCCGTCACGGCAAGCCGATCATCTTCGTCATCCTCACCCTGGTCGCGGTCGGCGCCTATCTCGCCACCACGATCCCCGTGGCCGTCTTTCCGGAAGTCGACTTCCCCCGGATCCTGGTCGGCGTGGACAACGGCGTCGCACCAATCGATCAGATGCAGGTGGCCATCACGCGCCGGCTCGAGGAGGCGGTGAACAGCGTGCAAGGGCTCGAGAAAGTCCGGTCGACCACGAGCCGGGGCACCGCGGAGATCGACCTGTACTTCTCGTGGAACGTCGACATGTTCCAGACGCTCGCGCGGGTCAACGCCGCAATTGCGCGGGTGCAGCCCGAGTTGCCCGCCGCCGCCAAGATCACCGCCGAGCGGCTGACGTTCGCGGCCTTTCCGATCCTCGGCTACAGCCTGACGTCCGACACGGTGCCGCAAACGAAGCTGTGGGAGCTCGCGACCTACGATCTGAAGCCGAGGCTCAATCGCATGAACGGCGTGTCCACGATCGTCATTCAGGGCGGCCAGGTACCTGAATTCGAGGTCCGGCTCGATCCCGCCAAGCTCCTGCAGACCCAGCTCAACGTGCCGATGATTCTCGATGCGATCGGACGGAGCAACCTGATCGACTCGCCAGGCCTGTTCGAGGACAAACATCAGCTGGTCCTCAGCCTGGTCAGCGGCCAGGCGCGGTCGCTGGAGGAGATCGCGAACATCGTCGTGAAGACGACGCCGCTCGGCGCACCGGTCCGGATCGGCGACATCGCGACGGTGACGCCGTCGGTCAAGCCGGTGTACACCGCGGTGACCGCCAACACCAAGCGCGCGGTGCTGCTGAACGTGTTCCGCCAGCCTGACAGCAATACCGTCGCCGTCGCCGACGCGGTGCACGCGGAAATCGAGGCCATCCGCCGCCAGCTCCCGAAGGGCGTTGCGCTGCAGCCCTTCTACGATCAGTCGGACATCGTCAACGACTCGATCGCGAGCGTGCGCGACGCGGTCCTCATCGGGCTCGCGCTCGCGTCGCTGATCATGGTGCTGTTCCTGCGCGACTGGGGCACCTCGCTCGTCGCCGGGCTCGTCATTCCCGCGACGCTGGCGGTCACCTTCATCGCGCTGCGCGCGCTGGGCGAGAGCTTCAACCTGATGACGCTCGGCGGCCTGGCGGCGGCGGTGGGCCTCGTCATCGACGATGCGATCGTCGTCGTCGAGAACATCGTGATGCATCGCGACGCGGGACAGGATCGTGCCGAGGCCATCCGGAGCGCGATTGCCGAGATCCGCGTGCCGCTCGTCGGATCGACGATCACGCCGATCGTCGTGTTTCTCCCGCTCATATCGATCACCGGTGTGACCGGCACGTTCTTCAAGGCGCTTGCGATCACGGTCGGCATGGCGCTCCTGACGTCGCTCGCGCTGGCGCTCACCTGGACTCCGACGCTGAGCCATTTCTTCATACGCCGCCACGCGTCGGCGGCGCACGCCGGAGGCGGCCATAGTGGCGTGCCGCCTCGGATCATGCGGGCCTACGAGCGCATGCTGCGGGGCACGCTCGCGCGTCCGGCCCTTCTCGTCGCCGGGAGCGTGCTCGTAATCGTCGTCGCGTATGGCGGCTACCGGCTCCTCGGAACGGACCTCCTGCCGGCGATGGACGAAGGGGGATTCATCCTCGACTACATCATGCCGGCCGGCTCGTCGCTCGACGAGACGAACCGCGTGATCACCGGCGTCGAGCAGATTCTGCGATCGACGCCGGAGGTCGAGAGCACGTCGCGCCGCACCGGCCTGCAGCTGGGGCTGGCGATGATCACCGAGGCGAACACCGGCGACATCGCGGTGAGGCTGAAGCGGAATCGGAGCCGCGCCAGCGACGAAGTGGTGGCGGAGGTGCGGGAAAAGATCCATGAAGAGTTTCCGCAGCTGGACATCGAGTTCGTGCAGCTGCTGCAGGACATGATCGGCGACCTGACGAGCGCGCCCGAGCCGATTGCCATCAAGCTCTTCGCGCAGGATCCCGCCCTGCTCAAGACGTGGGCGCCGAGGGTCGGCGAGGCGATCAAGAAGATCCCGGGCGTCGTCGACGTGCTCGACGGCATCGAAAACACCATCAGCGGGCCGGCGACGCTGTTCAGGGTGGACCAGCTGATGGCGGCGCGTGCCGGATTCACGCCACAGGAGATCGAGCTGGACGCCAGCGCGATCCTGCAGGGCGAGCCGGCGCCGACGCCGGTCGTCCTCAACGACCGCATGTACACGATCCGCGTGCGGTTTCCGGAGTCGAATCGCGCGTCGGTGGAGGCCATCAAGAACACGCTGCTCGTGAGCACGACCGGGCGGACCGGGACGCTCGGCACGCTGGCGACGGTCGAAGAGATCCCGGGCCAGACCGAGGTGCGGCGCGAGAATCTGCAGCGGAACGTCACCGTCACGGCGCGGCTCGAAGGGGTCGACCTCGGCGCCGGCGTGGCATCGGCCAAGCGAACGATCGCCGGCTTGAATCTGCCGCCGGCGATCCGCGTCGAGTACGGCGGCCAGTACGAGGAGCAGCAGCGGTCGTTCCACGATCTCGTGATCGTGCTGGTGCTGGCGGTGCTGCTCGTGTTCACGGTCCTGCTGTTCGAGTTCGGAGGGTTCGCGGCGCCGATCGCGGTGATCGCGTCGGCGCTGTTATCGACCGTGGGGGTGTTCCTGGCGCTGCTGGTGACGAGGACCACGTTCAACCTGTCGTCGTTCATGGGGCTGATCATGGTGATCGGGATCGTGGCGAAGAACGGGATTCTGCTCCTCGACGCCGATCAGCGGTTCAGAGCGGAAGGGATGCCGCCCGACGAGAGCATGATTCACGCGGGGGAGCGGCGGCTGCGGCCCATCATGATGACCGCGCTCGCGACGGTCGCCGGGATGATCCCGCTCGCGCTGGGGTTGGGGGCCGGGTCACAGATGCTGCAGCCGCTGGCCATTGGCGTGATAGGCGGGATTCTGGCGTCGATGGCGCTGTCGCTGGTGATCACGCCGACCGTCCACTACTACCTGGCGGAGCGGGGAAGGAAGAGCGACGCCCGCGGAGGGTAGAAAGCCGCACGTCGCACGCTGGCGCACAGAGCAGGGCGAGCCTTTCGGGTTCGCCTCGAGGCGACCCGGAAAGGGTCGCCCTACACCTCGCAACCTCGCGCGTCGCGCGAAGTCGCCCGTGGTTCTCCTACGCTTCCGCTTTCTTCTTTTTGACCGCGCGTTTGCGGGTGGGCGCTTTGTGCGGCGCCGGCTCGCTGGTGGCCTGCAGCACGACGAGCCTTGTCGCGAAGACGCGGCGACCGTGCTCGTCGAAGTCGATCACGGTGTGATGTTCGTTGACCTCGACGAGCGTGCCCGCCCCGTAGGTGGGCTGAGTGACCCGGTCACCCTTCGACCAATTCTTCATCTTTGTCCTATGCTCGGGGAGGTAAGCGCCCTACCAGCGCGGTTCCCGGCGTCCACCGCCGCCCCCGCCGCCGCCACGGTTGCCGCCGAAACCGCCGCCCCCGCCGAATCCCCCCTCTGGCTTCGGGCGCGCCTCGTTGACGGTGAGCGCCCGGCCACCCATCTGGAACTGGTTCAGTTCGCTCGCCGCCTTCTGCGCTTCCTCGTCTGTCGCCATCTCGACGAACGCGAAGCCGCGTGCCCGGCCGGTCGCCGCGTCCCGCATGACGCGGACCGATTCGACCGTGCCCGCTCGGCTGAACAGCTCCTGCAGCTCCGCTTCTCCGGTCGTGTACGGAAGATTCCCGACGTAAAGCCTTCGACCCATCATTCACTCCTCGTTCGCACCAGACCGCGATCGCGCGCGCTCGATGCCGGTCACCGAACCAGATGGCTGCTGCACGTCGGCTCTGCACTTTCACACGGAGTGAGCGAGTCGGACTCAAGGCTCGATCGGCTCTCGGCGCGGGCGAAGCAGGCGGGGCTGACCACCAAGGGCGGGTAGTCTATCAACGCGAACGGATGAGAAGCAAGTGCGGCGGCACCTATAATCGTGAAATGCCGTTGTTGCTGGGATCCGACCGTCTGCTGGCGTCTCATGATCTGGACGGCCACCGCGTCGGCGTCGTGTGCAACCCGGCCTCGGTGGACCGCGAGCTCCGTCACATTGCCGACCGTCTGGCGGCGCGCCGGGAGACGCGCCTGACCGCGATCTTCGGGCCCCAGCATGGGTTCCGGTCCGACGTGCAGGACAACATGGTCGAGACGCGGCACGCACACGATGAGACGCGCCGCGTGCCGGTCTACTCCCTCTACAGCGAAACGCGCGAGCCAACCCTGGCGATGCTCCGCGACCTGGACGTGCTCGTGATCGACCTCCAGGATGTCGGCGTGCGGATCTACACCTACATCTACACGATGGCGAACTGCCTGAAGGCCGCGCGCCGGCACGGCCTCAAGGTCATTGTCTGCGACCGCCCGAACCCCATCGGCGGCACCAGGGTCGAAGGCATGATGCTCGTGCCGGGTTTCGAGTCATTCGTGGGGATGTACCCCATCCCGATGCGCCACGGCATGACGATTGGCGAGATCGCGCGGCTCTTCAACGATCACTTCGGCATCGGCGCGGACCTCGACGTGGTCCCCATGGAGGGCTGGCGGCGGGACATGTACTTCGACGCGACCGGCCTCACCTGGATCATCTCGTCGCCGAACATCCCCACCGTCGACACGACGACGGTCTATCCGGGCGGCGTGCTGTTCGAGGGCACGAACGTGTCGGAAGGGCGTGGCACGACCCGGCCGTTCGAGCTGCTCGGGGCGCCGTGGGTGGTGGCGGAACCCTTCGCGGACGCGATGAACCGCCGCGAGCTCCCCGGAGTGTTCTTCCGTCCGGCGCTGTTCGAGCCGACGTTTCACAAACATGCGGGCAGGGGCTGCGCCGGCTGTCAGGTGCACGTGCTGGATCGCTCGACGTTCCGCGCGGTCGAAACGGGCGTGGCGCTCATCGAAGCGTTCCGCGCGGCCGCACCGGATCAGTTCGAATGGAAACAACCGCCGTACGAGTACGAGCACGACAAGATGCCCATTGATTGCCTCGCCGGGTCGTCCGCGCTGCGTGAGCAGATTGAACGCGGAGTCCCCGCCCGCGAGATCGCAGCCGCCTGGAACGAGCCCCTCGGCGCGTTCATGAAGCTCCGCGAGGGCTACCTGCTGTACTGAAATCTGGTAATTGGGT
>QHWJ01000260.1 GCA_003222535.1 Acidobacteriota bacterium
CGATCTCTGCGTTCAGCGTGATTCGCTGCGGCTGTTGTGAACGTCCAACTCGTCTCCCCACGCTCGTCACTTTCGCTGGGCCGGTACGGAGGCGCCTTTGCGGACCGCCTTTTGATCTCCGGAGTCGCCGCGCACTATCAGATGCGTGACCGTGCCCCCGGCATCCTTGACGAACTCGAAGCCGGTCGGGGTCGCGGTCGACATGAATTTCGTTTCCGATTGCACCAGCAGCGGAAGCTTGGGTTCATTGAGACCCTGCACAAACAGCATGTCGCCGGTGACGGTGACCACGACCTCGCGCCGCGTCGCGAGCTCATACACCCCGGCATAGGTCGCGAGAAGTTCCGGGCTCAATCTGATCCCCGTGTCACCGGACATGTGCGTGGCATCGATCTCGTTTTCGCAGACGTCTTCGAGCAGGTCGGTATCCGGCGCCAGCAACCGCTCCCTTTTCATGGTGAACGGCCTGGTGAACACCTTTGGATCATCGATCGTCATTTCGAAGTCCATGTGGCCGAAGTCGCGACGCCGGAAGCGTTCCGTAATGCGAAGCGATTCGGTTTGCGGATGTCCGGCGCTGTCGAGCCAGCCCTTGTCGTTGAACCCCCCGCTGGTCACCACCAGCGTCTCCTCCTCCCACCGCCCGACCGAGTACCCCAGCCAGGCAGGATTGGGGTCCCTTGGGAGATCGCGGCCATCCATGAACACGGTTCGATGCGGGCTGTTGGGAGACTCGTACAGGATCATGATGAGCGCCGGCGTCTGGACGATCCTGGTCAAGTTGAAAAAATTGTGGAACGGGACACTGACGGGCAGGCATCGCGCGAGGGGGCTGTCCTTTCGGGAATCCCGCACGCGCCGCAGGAACAGCGCCTCGGCCCAGGGCTGAATGTCCTCGGGTTTGAGATCCTGAGCGATGTTGAAGCGGTAGAGAGGGCCGGCGCCTCTCCAGACGCCGGTCAGATCCGGCTTGCCGTCCGCGGTCCGAGGCGCGGGCGCGGCCATGTTGGGCCTGCCGTCGGGCAGGCGCGGGGTTCCCGGAGTGGGGTACTTGAGCCACTGTGCGGAGGCAGTCGTCGACAGAAGCGACGCCAAAACGGCCAGGGCGGCCGCACTGGACAGACCAATTGTTCTCATGGGGCCCTCCTCCAGGAGCAACGATTATATCCACGCAGATGAACAAAGAGGCCACATGTTTCGAGGTCCGTGCCGGGCCTGGCGTCGGCTACCACCCGAGCCAATAGACGGGCGCAAGTGCTGCGAGTGCAGCGCCGGCTTGCACTGCGAGGATCCGCAGAGCCGTTCCCGGAGCCCGCGGCAGCCACTTGACCGCGTGGAACGCGACGATCGGTACCTGTCCGGCCATGAGCAGCTGCCAGATATGGGCAGCGGCACCTTCGTCGGTCTCGCGGGCAATGCCGGACATGGCAATGTGATACAGCACCGTGATGAGTGCTGCGATGGACATGGCGATTGGAATGAAGGCGCTCGGCTGTCTAGCCGGTGAAACGTTCATTCAGAACCCTCCGCGGTCACGGTCAGATGTAGGGCGACCCTTTCAGGGTCGCCAAGACTATAACGCCAATAACTTTATATTGCGAAGGTCAACACTATCAGCGGCGGCCGAGGTCATAAGGAGCCGAACGCTCTCCATGTGTTGACCGAGCGCGGCGCCGGCACGCGAACGCGCGCTGACATTCAACGCACCGGGCAGATCATCGCCTTCCTGCAGTCCGCGTGCTGGGATCATCACGTGCACGGCCAAGGGGACCACCGGCTGCACGACCGACCGGCGCAGCGCATCCTCGCGCAGGATCCGTCGATCGCCCGCCACGAACGTCTACACCGCCATCGTGTGCGGCGATGTTCAGGAAGTGGAGCGCATCCTGGCCGGGCGTCCGCAAACCGCGCGAGAGCGCGGGGGGCGCCAGAGGCTGGACGCCGATCTTGTATCTGGCGTACACGCGGTTCACTCGCCAGCCGACGATTGAGAACGCCCTCTCGATCGCGCGGCGGCTGCTCGACCACGGCGCGGACCCGAACGACTACTACATGGCCGGCGATGCGCGATACACCGTCCTCGCCGGCGTTGCGGGCGAAGGCGAGCAGGATTCTCCGCGGCAGCCCTACGCCGCACAGCTGTTCGAGCTGCTGCTCGCGCGCGGCGCGGAACCGTTCGACACTCAGGTCCTCTACAACACGCATTTCAGCGGCGAGATGTTGTGGTGGGTCGCGCTCGTCTACGAGCACACGATTCACACGCCGAGCCTAGCGGCGTGAAACGATCCCGACTGGCCGATGTTCGATATGGGCGGCTACGGATCCGGCGCGCGCTTTCTCCTCGAGACCGCGGTGAAGAAGCGCGACGTGCCGCTCGCCGAATGGCTGCTGGTGCGCGGGGCAAATCCCAATGCGGCGCCCGCGCGCGACAAGCGCTTCCCCCAGCGCAGTCTGTATGAGCTAGTCTTACGCCCGCGATGAGGTCTGAGCCTGCATGCTTTCCCAAGCTGCAGTATCCTCCGACCGATAGGACCGCCAGATGAGGCATGCAATTCTGTCTTTGGTGCTCGCCGGCGCAAGCGTTTCGACCCTCCTCGCACAGGTGTTGCGGGTCGAGGAAGCCGTCGTTGTAGCGAAAGAGACGGATCCCCGACGTTTTTCGGAACCGCACCTCGCGATTGATCCGCGCAACGCGAACCATTTTCTTGCAGCGGTCTGGACCGCCAGCACGTCGCAAGACGAGAACCAGGCGAGGCACTGCGTTTCGTTCGTATCAGACAACGGTGGCATGAGTTGGTCGCGTCACGACTTCGCTCTGGCTGATTGCTACGACGCTCAGGTCGCAATACTGTCGGACGGCCAGGCGGTCTTCGTAGCCCTCGCTGCGCTTCCGGATTTACGGCCGGATCGCCCCGTTTCGTGATCGGCTGTACTTCGCATGTCGGCAGAGTGCCGGGGGCCCCGTGGTTGTGACGACGTCTTCCGACGGCGGTGAGAACTGGACTCGGCCGAGTATCGTGATTGGCTCGGGTCGTGTTGATAGCGACGCTCGTCGCGTGATGACTGTCGCGGTAAACAACAACGGAGTCGCTGGCGTGATGGTGGTCGAGCGTCGCGCTGACACGGGCAATGCCTGTCTCGTGGTCGATCTGTCCGCGTCGGTCGATGGCGGGAAGACGTTCCAGGTGCCGCAACGCGTGTCTTCATCCATTTGCGGAAACTCTTCCAATGATCAGATGGCGCGTCGGCGTTTTCCCACCTATGGCGACTACTACGGTCTCGTGACGACGCCGGACAGTCGATTCCGCCTGATGTGGCCAGAGATGCGCGGTGGTACTTCCGTTCTCTTGACCACGACGGCTGGCATCAGCACTCGCTGAGGGAGAGAACCTCGCTCGACCGCGGGACGATAGAAGGAAACATCAGGGCCGTCTCGCGGTCAGCATACCGCCCGGTCTCAGCCCCCTCAGCTGCCCTCCCCCCTGACGACAGCCGAAATACGCCGCAACGAGATGGAGCGCGACGACAATCAGCGGAGACGACGCGGGCGAGCACAGGTCAGCAACGCCGTGATCCCACCGCGGTCCTCGCGTCATGGTCGCCTCGATGACGCCTGACCGCGGGCGGCGTCCGGCAGCGTCTGCGCGATCGCCAGCGATGCCCAGCTGGTCCCGGCCGATGAAATCCACTGATGGCGCCCGAATGGAAAGCCGCTTTCGAAGTACCGCTGCACCGGGAAGGAATGCGTCCGCACGAGCCAGGCGCCATCCTGATACTGGCTCCCGAGGAGAAATGTCACACCTTTGCGGTACGCCGCGTCCGAGGCCGGCACGCCCGCGACGTGCAACGCGTAGAGCGAAAGCCCGGTCGCATAGGCATCCGGCGCGGTGCGCGTGAATTGTGACCAGCCGCCGGCGGCGTCCTGTCGATCGCGAATCTCCTTTGTCGCGGCGGCCACGCGCGGCCGCGGTGCGTCGGTCCATACGAGCCCCATCAGCTGCATCGCGCGTTCTTCCGCCGATTTCGGCTGGGCGGCCTGCAGCCATTGCCCGGCTTTTCGCAGGCTCTCTTTGATCTCGGTCGCGCGACCGGCAAGCGGGTAGGCCTTCAGCCCTCCCGCGGCGATGGCCGTGTGGCTGATGGTGCTGTATTCCGAAGGCGGACGGTTCAGGCCGTTGCCCAGCCATCGCCCGTCGGGCATCTGCCGCGCGATCAGCCAATGCGTCATCGTCGCCGTCACGGCATCAGGCGGATAGTCGTTGGCCGCCATCGCCAACTGCGAGTAGCCGGTCGTGAGTGCTTCGCCGCCGACCGCCGGATCGCTCAGCATCATCCGCGGCGCGCTTGTTTTGAAAAACGTCACGATGTCGTCGAGCGTTTTGCCCGCCCGTGCCGGGTCAACCTCGATGCCTTTGCGCCGGGCGGTTGCGGCGGCAAGCGACGGCATCGCGTTGTGGTGGCACGAAATGCAATTCGTTTTGTCACGGAATCCCGGCGCCGCGTCCAGCAGTCGCGACACGCTGCGAGTCAGCGAGACCCTGGGATCGGCGATTCCGCCCCTGGCCGGCGGATGGATGTCCTCGCGTCGCGGGCCATCGCCGCGCGTGGCGCCGTGCTCATCCAGAACTTGGATCTTGGCTGTGTCGCCCTTGTAGATCGCCCAATCGAGTGGCGATTCGCCTTCGGTCGTGCGCGTGTTCGGGTCGGCGCCGTGGTCCAGCAAAAGCTTCACCGTTTCGGCGCCTGCGGCCTCGGAGGTCACCGCGGTCAGAAGTGGCGTTCTGCCGTACTGGGCGGTGTTGGCCGCGTTGACGCTGGCGCCCGACTCTATCCACTTGCTCACCAGTTCAGGCGGCTGCCACGTGGCCGCAGTGACGAGCACGTCGGGAAACGGGTTCAATCCCTTCGAGATCAAGTAATCCGTCGTTGGGAGATCGTAACGGGCAAATGCCGCGCGGCGCGCGGGGGGCGAAAGCGCCGTTGGATCGAGTCCGCGGCCGACCAAAAAACGCACGACGTCGACATCCGCCGATCGCACGGCGAACGCCAGGGCCGTGGCCCCCGTGCGATCCTGGGCACGGAGATCGGCGCCGCGATCGAGAAGAAGCCGCAGGAGGTCGCCGGTCCCTGGAAATGCCGCTGCGACGAGCAAGGCTGTGCGCCCGGTGTCCGATCGCGCGTTCACGTTCGCGCCGCGATCGAGCAGCAGCCGGACCTTGTCCGGATTGGGCACGGCCCACATCAGCGCTGTCGCGCCGGCAGCGCCGGGACGATTGGCGTCTGCGCCGTGTCGGAGCAACACGTCGACCATCGCGGCATCGCCGAACAGCGTGGCGGCCATCAGTGCGGGCATGCCGCCTGCATCGACAACATTGGCGCCGGCGCGGCCGTCGACGAGCGTCGCGACCTCGCCCGTGTTGCCGCGGTGAATCGCGGCAAAGAGCGCATCGCGGGGCTCGTCGGTGTGCGCCGACAGAGCGACCACGAACAAGGCGGGGACCGAGAAACGTAGGAACTTCATGGCCGTCCTCGAAATCATTACCCTTATACCTGAAATCCCTTGCCCGGTTCGAAGCGCTTGCGGTCAGCTCTGATCGCATCGACCCGGGCCGTCGCCGGACTGCCATCCTTGATCGGACGGCCCTGATCTTGAGCCCGGCTCCCGGTGCCAGGTCGCTCGGCCGGATACCCGCACGATGCAGCGTGCTATTTTTATAGCAGTTGTGTTATATACCTAGCATGACGAAGCCGCTCCACGCCGTCCTGAGCCGCCGCGAGCGGCAGATCATGGACATTCTCTACCGGCGGGGCCGCGCCACCGCAAACGAGGTGATGGCGGATCTCACCGGCAACCCCAGCTATTCAACCGTCCGCACGCAGCTGCGCGTGCTCGAAACGAAGGGGCACGTGCGGCACGAGGAAGAAGGCCTGCGCTACGTCTACGTGCCCGCGCTGGCGCGCCACACCGCGCGCCGGTCGGCGCTGCGACATCTCGTCGACACATTTTTCGACGGCTCGACCGAGAAGGTCGTCGGCGCGCTGCTCGGCGGCGAGACCGCGCGTGTCTCCGACGAGGAGCTCGATCGGATCGCCGACCTGGTGGAGAAGGCGCGGAAGGGAGGCGGCCGATGATCCTGTTCGCCGACATCGTCGTGAAGGTGTCGCTGCTCGTTGGGGCGGCGCTCGCCGTGATGCCGCTGCTTCGCGGTCGGTCCGCCGCCCTCCGGCACTGGGTGCTCGCGGTCGCGCTGGTGTGCGCCGTGGCGATGCCTCTACTCACCATCGTCGCGCCCGCCTGGCACATTCCGGTCTCGACCTTCACAATCGGCTCGATCGCGCCGCGTCCGGCGACGGTCAGCGTCACGATCGCGTCGCGGCAGTCGCCGGCGCGCGGCTTCGATCAGACGGCGGACACGCCTCGGATGGCGGACGACGCTGGGCGCGGGATGAATCTTCGGGTCCTCGTGGGCCTGGTGTGGGCTGTCGGCGCCTCGGCGAGCGCGGCAGTGCTCTTCGTCGGATTCGCGCGGCTTCGGCGGATTGCCAGGCGCGCGGAGCCGCTGGAGATGGGACGGTGGGCCGAGCTGACCGGGGAGCTCGCGCGCGCAAGCGGCGTCCACCGGCGGGTGACGCTGCTCCGCAGCGACCACCCGACGCTGCTCGTGACTTGGGGCGTCATGCGGCCGCGGATTGTGCTGCCGTTCGTCGCCCGCGACTGGACCGACGACCGCGCCCGCATCGTCCTTCGTCACGAGCTCGCGCACGTGCGGCGCGGCGACTGGGCCGTACAGATCGCCGCGGAAATCGCCCGAAGCCTCAACTGGTTCAACCCGGTCGTGTGGCTCGCCTGCCGGCAACTGCGCCGCGAGAGCGAGCGCGCCTGTGACGACGCGGTGTTGAATGGCGGCGTGGCGCCCGCCGACTACGCGTCGCATCTCGTCGATCTCGCGCGCGCCCTGAGCGCGCATCGCCGTCCGTATGTGCCCGCGTCCGCGATGGCGCGCTCATCAGGTCTCGAAGGGAGAATCGCCGCCATGTTGAATGCACGTCTGAACCGGAATCCCCTGACGCCGCGGACGCAGATTGCGGCCGCCATCCTGCTGCTGTGCCTTGCGACGTCGGTCGCCGGGCTCCGCGCGCAACATTTCTCGACCTTCTCCGGCACGCTGGTCGATCAGACCAATGCCGTGCTGCCAAATGTCGCCGTGACGCTGACCAACGCGGCGGCGCAAACGCGCAACGAAGCGCGGACCGATTCCAACGGACATTTCGAGCTCGTCGGTCTCCGCGACGGCGACTATCAGTTGGCGATCGCCGAGGCGGGATTTGCGAATCTGTACGAACCCATCGCGATTGCAGGCCATGACGTGACGCGCACGATCCAGCTGCGCATCGGCGATCTGCACGAAACGATTTCGATTACGAGCGGCGGTCCGGCGTTCAAGCCGGATCTCGAATTGCGTGCCAAGGCGCGGGAGTGGGCGGAGCAGAGAATGCAGAAGGTGGCCGAGCGCTGCGGCGGAAATGGCGCGGCCGCGGCCGCCAGCGGCGTCGGCGGCAACATCCTCGCGCCGTCCAAGATCGCGGACGTCAAGCCGCGATACCCGGAAAACCTGCAGGCCGCGAAAGTCGGCGGCGTCGTACTCCTCGAGGTACTCATCGGCACGGATGGCACCGTTCGGGACGTCCAGGTTTCGTCCGGTGATCCTGATCTCGCAAGCGCCGCCGTCGACGCCGTGCGCCAATGGGAGTTCAGTCCGACGCTCCTGAACTGCACGCCTGTCGAAGTGCGAATGGGGGTGACGGCGAACTTCGTCGCAACGCCGTAGCGATGCACGACGTCCGCTACGCGATCCGGACGCTGCGACGATCGCCGAGCTTCACGATCGTTGCCGGCCTGACGCTCTCGAGCTTGCCGCGAATCGCCTGGCAGGCTGCTGAAAAAAGCCAGCCTGAGGGCAGAGGGCAGAGGCTGATGGCTGAAGTGCGCCTGTTTTAGCCATTAGCCCTCAGCGCTTAGCCCTGCAGGATGCGTTTTCAGCATCCTGCTAGGCCTCGCGCAGCGAGCGGGCCACGAACCCGATGCCGCCAGCCATCAATCCGAGCATCATCAGCGTGGCGAACAGCGACGTCGGCTGAAGGTAGACGTGCAGGTTGGCGACGATTCCCACGAGGATGATCAACGCGCCGCCGCTCGTCAACAGCCACCCTGCGATCGAGCGGCCGTTGTAAAACAGCAGGCCGATTCCGATCAGCAACGGAAACAGCGACAACCCGAAGGCGTCGTATCCGTAAAACATCCAGCCGCCGCTGATGACACTCACGCGGGTGAGCAGGAGATATCCGCCCGCAATGACCATGGCGGCGCCGCCGAAGAACATGCCGACGCCGCCGCTCGTCCCGCCTGCACCCTTCATCACAGACACGATCCTACAGTCGAACAGGGGCCGGTCGTTCATCTCTCCGGAAAAACGGCGTCGTCGCGGGACGGAACAGGACCCACGAGATCACACCGAGCAGGACCACGTGGAACGCCAGCTGCCCCATCGAATCGAACGCGCTGAGCATCACGTGGAAGAGGAGCCACATCGTCACCAGCCATCGCGCCCAGGCGCGGGCGTCAAGGACGAAGACGCCGCCTGCGATCGCGAGCAGTCGAATGGCGACGCCCAGGACAAGGTCGAATTCAAACGGGTGCCGCAGGTCGAACTCAGGCGCGTGATACGCGAGCCCGACGACGCCGGCCGCGATGAACAGCCAGCCGACGAGCGTCACCGAGATCGGACGTCTGTCCATCGCCACACCCGGTTCACATCATCTCCGGTGCTGACCCCGACGGCTCCTCGTACACACCAAACTCAGCACCCGCCCGATCCGCAAACACCGCTCTTGCGCCGCCTGGCCCGATATCCGTGCGCGGCCCCACCACGCGTCCCGCGCGTGGGCTGGGGGTGGAGCGATCGATGCCGCGATTCTAGCGCAGCCGATGGGTGAGGTTGATTTCAGAATTGTGCTTTCAGACCTGCATCGAGAGGGAATGCAGCGCTGGTGAGCCGAAACGCCGCCGTATCGCACATTACGAGAGCGAGGGCACAAATGAACGCACCCGCTTTCGCCGGAATCACCAGCCGACTGTCCGGAACCCGCCACCCGCTCCTGCTTCTGTGTCTCTGCTCCGCACTGGCATCGGCGTGCGTCGGCCCAACAGGACCGTCGCAGATTTCGGAGGGAACGCGGTCTCCCGTTTCCGAGGGTCCACCTCTTTCGGTGGAACCATCCCTGTTGTCGCCGGGCGATGGCGCGGTGCTCGACAACGGCTGCAGCAACCGCTCTGACGGCATCAGCTGGGAATTCGACTGGTCAGATGTTCAGCGTGCAACGCGGTACCATTTGATCGTGCAGCACCGAGGCGGCACCGCGCCGCTCATCAACAGGTTCACGTCTTCGTCGTCTTACCTTTACGTGGATCCGAGCGCCTACATCATCGAAGGAAACCGCTTCGATTGGGAATGGAAGGTCGAAGCCGAAGTCGATGGGGTGTCCGGACGTTACAGCCAGGCCCGGACCTTCAGTGTCGAACCGCTCGATGCCGACTGCCGGAGGTGACGTGTCGTCCGGCGTACGGCTCTTACTTCTTGGACACGATCTCCTTGGCGCGCAGCGTCATCTCGTGAACCGCGCGATAGCCGAAATCGATCTGCTTTTCCTCGCGGGGCGGCTGGCGGCGGACTGGCGGGCGGCGCACGAGGTCACGCCGGTGCTGCTGGAGACGCTCATCGACCCGGCCCGCTTCGATGGCGCGAGCTATCAGGCCGCCAACTGGATCGTCGTCGGGACGACGAGCGGGCGCGGGCGCAACGATCGCGCCCCCTGCGGACGGCGCGCGCGTGCCCAAGCGCGTGTTGATCCGGAGACTCAAAAAAAAGTTGCGGACCTGCGGGAGCGGTTGGAAAATCTGGAGAACGAGGTCCGCGCGAAAAGTAAGGAACCATGAGCCGCAGGTTCTTCGGTTGCGCTCTGCTTCTTGCCCTCGTCGGGTGCGGTTCTGAGCCCCCTACGAACACCGTTGCGCCAACCGTGGTCCCGCCGCACGGCCCATACACGCTTTCCGGAACGGTGCGAGACGAGGCTGGTGCGCCCCTGCAAGGCGCAGAAGTGTACGTCGGCTACGATCCACGACGGCCGGGGTTCGGCGAGGCGACAACGGATCTGCAGGGTCACTACCTGGTGTCAGGCCTGTTCGCGGGAAGGGAACCCGTGTCCGTCTCCAAACCGGGGTATCTGCGGGTCTCGGAAACGATGGAGATCGCCGAAGGGGCGGTGAAGGACTTCACGCTTCAGCCCGGTGTGGTCGTCAGCGGTAGGACCGTGGAGGCAGGAGTCGGACCGTTGAACGGCGTCACAATCGCCGTGACCTCCGGTCCGAATGCGGGCGTGCAGACCACGTCGGGCGCACCCCTCGGCGGCTTCTTGCTGCCGCCGGTGCTGCCAGGCGATTTCACGATCCGTGCGAGCAAGCCGGGCTACGACAGCGTCGATCGGGCGGTTCACGCGATGGCCGACACCCACCTCGAGGACATCACATTGAAGTGGGCTTACGGCTCGTGCCTGAGCTCGGTCGCGCCCGTCCTGTTCGATCGCGTGCCGGCGGCAGGTGCGTCGGCCAGCGTGGCCGTTGAAACCCAGGGCGCCCACAACTGGACCGCGAAGCCGAATGTGCCGTGGGTCAACGTGGTCTCCAACACGAGCGCGAGCGGATCGGCGATGCTGCCGTTCCAGGTCCAGCCGAACCCGATTGGTGCGATCGACGTCCGCACCGGTGTGATCGAGATACGTTGCAGCGAAGCGGAAGGACAGAACATCTGGATAACTCAGATGGTCAACTGTCAGACGACAATCGAGCCGGACGCGAAAACGCCGCGCGTCTTTCCCGCACAGGGAGGAATCGGACGCCTTCTGGTGCGCTTCGGCGTGCCCGGCTGCCACTCGCGCGACTACAGCGACGTGGACTGGATGTTCCTTGCGGGCGTGAGCAGCTACCTCTCACGCGAAGTCAACTTCGGCGTGCTGCGGAACTCCACAGGCGTCGAGCGCACCGGCACCATCGTCGTCGGCGAGACCCGATGGACGGTAAAACAGGACTATTAGGTTTAACTCAGTTTCATCCGCACAACCATGATTGGCGGGATGTCCGGCATATCGTGCCAGCGGATACCCGCCTTGGGTTTCTCCGCCTCCGGAAGACGCGGCTCCGCAATCCCGTCAACAACAAAGCCGGCCTTGAAGCCGGATTCGAAGAGCATGCTGATCGGGCGATGGAAGAACCACTGGGGCTCGGGCTGCCCGACGATGCCTTCGGTCTTCCTCGCGAACGGTGAGAGATAAGACGACACCTTGACGCCGGAGCGAATAACGTGCCGGCCTGCCTGCTCTCCATGGATCTCGGTGAAGCGCTGGATCGCCGCCGAATGGAAGCATGGGTGAGTGACCGAGAACACGAATGCTCCGCCTGGCGTCAGCACTCTGGAGAGGAGCTCGAACAGCGGGCCGATTTCGGGCATGTCCATGATGGCCATGGTGCAAACGGCCTTGTTGAATCGGCGCGATCCAGGGGACAGGACGGCCTCCGCATTGGCGGCGTCAACGACGTGGTACTCGACCGCCGCATCGCCGGACGTACGCTCGCGAGCGCGCGCGATGAATTCCGCGCTGTGGTCGAACGCGACCACACGCGCCCCGAGTTCCGCCATCCGCCTGGCGAATCGTCCTGCGCCGCATGCGGCGTCCAGGATCGTGTCCCCGGCACGGACATCCAGGAGGCGTTCGGTGGCAGGCTCGATCAGCAGCGTCTGGAA
Source organism: Acidobacteriota bacterium (assembly GCA_003222535.1). Classification (GTDB taxonomy): domain Bacteria; phylum Acidobacteriota; class Vicinamibacteria; order Vicinamibacterales; family CAVVIG01; genus QHWJ01. Next base: position 11,856 of record QHWJ01000260.1, read on the forward strand.
ATCGTTGCCGTCACCGATCCGGTCGTCCCACCAGCGGGCGTTCACGTCCCACAGCCGACGATTCTCCTCGGCGTGTTCGGGAAACTCCCCCTTCTGGCGCTCGCTTCTCATTGCTCGAGGCCAACGTTGTTCCTTAATTAATTTCGCAACGCACCGGACGCCGGACCGTTTCGCGCGACCGACGCGGGATCGGACGACTCGGCTATGAGACGCTTGTACACCTCGCGCGCGTGATCGTAGGCCGCCCGCGCGGCCGCGCGCTCCGACGGCCGGATCGCGGGCGCCTTCTGCGTCCAGCACTGGTTGACGGCGGTGAGGCACCACTCGGCGCTCCGTCGCGAGGCGCGTATCGGCTTCCCGTCGACGAGCGCAAAAACGGGATTCGTGTGCGCGGACGGCAGAATGCGTGCGGCAATCCAGCTGCTCCTCTCGATTGGCACGTCGAACGTCACCTCGCGAAGCACGCCGTCGGCGGTCACCGGTTTGGACGCGACGACCTTGCCGTTGACGATGAGCTCGAGCGGAACGTCGCGCGTGGTTCGGATGCGAGCGCGCTCGACGTCCCAATACGGCTGCTGATCGGGCGGTCGCGTGCGAACGCTTTCATCGGGCTGCGGGCTCAGAAACGCCGCCACGCGCAATCGGGCCCGCACCGTTTGACCGCCGCTCACTTTCAGCTCGCTGCCGTTGCGGCCCACCTCGACGCCGTTCACACTGAAATCGAGCAGGTGGCTCTTGCCGTCGGACACATAGCTGCGGCCGCTGCGCAGGCCGTTCAGCCATCCCTGGAAACTCATTGGGCGATCGATTTGCGCATACGTCCGGCCCAACCCAACGCGGCTGTCGTACACGCAGGGGAAATCGGTTTCGCCGCTGATGCGGGTCCGGAAGCCAACGTTGAGCGTGTGATACCAGATGCTCAACTCCCACACGCTGGGCGTGTTGACCGTGGACATGAAGTCGACTGAGTTGGGGTGCGTCACGTCGACGATGTACTCGTTGGCGCCGATGCCGTCGAACGGCGGCATTTCGTAACTCGGCAGCTCCCGATCCTGCACTTGAAGACCGAAGCCGGAGTGGGCGAATCCCACGACAGCGCCTTGCGATTTCGCCCACGTCAGGATGGGCAAGTCCCACGACGGCCAGTCTTCGATGCGATGCGTCTTTGGGTAGTCCTGATCCTTGAGCCCGAGCAGCACGAGATGGCCGGCGTGGCTGGAGGGGAATCCCGACACTTCGAGATCGTAGTGCATCACGCGATCCGGCTTGGACAGCGGGTTGTCCTGGCCGGTGAAGAACTGCTTCTGATAGTAGTAGCAGGGTCCCCACGTGAGGACGGAGCCGATGTTGAGCGCCTCGCCCAGGATCTGACGCATCATGTCTTCCGGCAGCACGCCTTCGGTCGGGTTCTGGTAGTGCGAGCATCCGGCGGCGTGGATGTGATGGTCGCCGGAGTACCAGCCCAGCCGGGGCGGATCGATCCAGCGTTCGAGCGCGAACGTCAGCTCGCGCGGATCGTTCGCCCGAACACTGAAACGCTTCGTGAGTGACGTGTATTCCGGTCCGCCACTGGAAACCACGGTGTAGTCGCCGTCCGGCAGGCGGATGCTCTCGCCATCAGACCGATAGATCTGAGGCTGGAACGGAAAATCGGGCGCCAGCCGTTTCGCGGGATTCGGATAGATCCGGTCGAAGCGGTCGCGAATCAGCAGCGACGCGACACCCGGCTTCCCGTTCTCGTCGCTGACGCGAATCGTCATCAGCCGCGCGGGTTGCGCGGTGAAGAGGATCGACACATCGTTCCGATATCCGACATCCTGCGTGCCTTGCCCGACATTGAAGGCGATCTGCGCCGATCGCTGACCGCTGTCGCGGCTGAAGACTTCGAGGATCACGTACTCGATGGCGAGTCCTGACAGTCGCCGTGGCATCGGCCGCTTGTCGTAGATCGAAATCGTCGCCCACCGATCGCGGACCTCGCGCGTCGTCAATTGGTGCTTCGGCTCGGGCGAGCTGTCCGATCGGAGGGAGACATCGCCGCTGTTCGGACTCTCGACGCGCAGCGGCGCAGTGACGTTGGCTTCGTTCAGCACCTTGACGAGAAACAGGCGCGTGCCCCCTTCGACGAGCTCCGGTTTCGCCGGCCCCTGCTCGACGCTGACCCGGCTCTCGGGGTTGATGCGCACCACCGCCAGCACATGCCGGTCGAGCGTCGTCTGAAGCTCCTGGACCGCCGCTTCTTCATCGGCCGTCGAGATGGCGTCGTTGATCGCCTGGCGATCGGTCGACGCGAGCGGTTGGCCCAGGTAGGTGAGGGCGGTTTCGAGCCGCCGCGCCTGCTGCGCGAGCGGCTGGAGCGGGACGCTCAGTTGCGGGAGACGTTGAACCGGTTGCGCCTCGAAACGCACTGAGGCCAGGACAAAGCCAGCCGCGCATGCGCTGGCCCACCGGATGGAAGAGGTCGCCACATGCACCTCATTTCGTGCCTGCTGAGGGCGAGCGGCAAGGAGCTCAACGCAGCACGCTCGGCTGAAAGCCTCGCGCTCCAGCTGTTCCCGGGCCGTCAGTCGCAGACGCCGCGCGAGATGATGAGCCGCCGCGCACAGCCTACTACATCTACTGGCAAGCGAACCTCCTGCGCACCGATGCGCAATCTGTGCACCACTACGCAGCGACGCTCAGGGCCGTGAGACACACGGCTTGCGAAGAGACCGGGCAACCAGCTGAATCTGCGGGTCTTACGCTGCCGCGGCCGTCCAGTCCTTTTACGGATCGTCCTTTGCCCTTCGGCAGTTTCACCTTGCGGTGCGAAGTGGTCGTACCAGGAAGAAGGAGCTCAATGGCGAAGCGAATGATTCTGATGCTGACGGTGATGGCCGTGGTCGTCGCCGCTCTCGGCTTTGTGAAGTTCCAGCAGGTCAAGGCGGCGATGGCCGTCTACGCGTCCTTTCAGCCGCCGCCCGAGGCCGTCACGACGATCGTGGCTCGTCAGGAGCAGTGGCCCGCCACGCTCGGCGCCATCGGAACAGTGGCGGCTGTCCGCGGCGTCACCGTCAGCGCGGATCTGCCAGGCCTTGTAGAGAAGATCGCCTTCGACTCCGGACAGCCCGTCCAGGAAGGCGACGTCCTCGTCCAGCTCGATACGCGACAAGAGCGGGCGCAATTGACGGCGGCGGAGGCGCAGCGCGATCTGTCCCATAGCAATCTCGAGCGGATGCGAAGCCTCACCGCGGATCGAATCGTGGCCCAGGCAGAGTTCGACCAGGCCGAGGCGACAAACAAGACGGCGGAAGCCAACGCGGGGGAAATCCGCGCCACGATCGGGCGCAAGACGATTCGGGCGCCGTTTGCCGGCGTCCTGGGCCTCCGCCAGGTCAATCTGGGGCAGTACCTGACAGCAGGCGCCGCCATCGTGTCGCTGCAATCCCTGAATCCAATTTACGTGAACTTCGCCGTGCCGCAGCAGCAGGTCGCCACGCTCAAGGTCGGCACCGAGGTGCGCGTCACGACGGAGAACGCGCAGGCCAGGGCCTCCGGGAAGGTCACCGCCATTGATTCGGTCGTCGATCAGGCGACTCGCAATGCCCAGATTCAGGCGACGTTCCCCAACGCAAACGGCAAGCTGCACCCCGGCATGTTCGTGCAGGCGAACGTGCTGCTCGGCACCGGCGAGACCGTCGTCACTCTGCCGGCGTCGGCAATCAACTACGCCCCGTACGGCGATTCCGTCTTCGTGGTCGGCGATGTGAAGGGTCCGAAGGGCGACACCTACCGCGGAGTCCTTCAGCGGTTCGTCAGGCTTGGAGGTTCGCGCGGCGACCAGATCGCGGTGCTCTCGGGCGTCAAGACCGGCGAAGAGGTCGTCACCTCCGGCGTGTTCAAGCTTCGGAACGGCGCCGCCGTCCAGGTCAACAACACGATTCAACCCTCCAACAGCCCGGCGCCCCGGGTCGAGGACCGCTAATGAAACCGACCGACCTGTTCATCCGGCGACCGGTCCTCGCCATCGTCGTCAGTCTCGTCATCCTGATCGCCGGCCTCCAGTCGGTCCGCGCGCTGTCGGTGCGTCAGTATCCGCGCAGCGATATCGCGATCGTCCGCGTCACGACGGTCTACGTCGGCGCGAACGCCAATCTCGTGCGCGGCTTCATCACGACCCCGCTCGAGCGGGTGATCGCCAGCGCCGACGGCATCGACTACCTCGAGTCTTCCAGCGCGCAGGGCGCGAGAACCTCCCGCCCGAAGCCGAGGCGCCCGTGATCGAGCTCGAGACGGCGGACAACCAGTTCGCCGCCATGTATCTCGGGTTTTCGTCCGTCGACCTCGACCAGAACCAGATCACCGACTACCTGATGCGTGCCGTTCAGCCGAAGCTCTCTGCCATCGCCGGGGTGCAACGCGCCGACATCCTCGGCGACCGCACGTTCGCCATGCGGATCTGGCTCAAGCCCGAGCAGATGGCCGCCCTGGGAATCTCTCCGTCACAGGTGAGGGACGCGCTCTCGAAAAACAATTACCTCGCCGCGCTGGGCCGGACCAAAGGGTCCATGGTGTCGGTGAACCTCGTCGCCAACACCGATCTTCGGACCGCCGAGGAGTTCCGGCAGCTCGTCGTCAAGGAGGACAAGGGCGTCGTCGTTCGCCTCGGCGAGATCGCCGATGTCGTGCTCGGCGCCGAGAACTACGACTCGGACGTGCGCTTCAACGGCCAGAACTCCACCTTCATGGGCGTCTGGGTGCTTCCGACCGCCAACTCGCTCGAGGTCATTGCCCGTGTGCGCGAAGCGATGAAGGAGGTGCAGGCCCAGTTGCCGGCGGGCATGACCGCGGGCATTCCCTACGACTCGACGTTGTACATCCAGAACGCCATTTCCGAAGTGTTCAAGACGCTCACCGGCACGCTCGTGATCGTCATCATCGTGATCTTCCTCTTCCTGGGTTCGGCGCGATCTGTCGTCATCCCGGCCGTCGCCATCCCGATCTCGCTCGTGGGTGCGGTCTTCCTGATGCTGTTGGCAGGCTTCACGATCAACCTGCTCACGCTCCTGGCGATCGTGCTGTCGGTCGGTCTCGTCGTCGACGATGCGATTGTCATGGTCGAGAACGTGGAGCGGCACCTTCAGCTCGGGGAACGTCCGTTTGA
>QHWJ01000349.1 GCA_003222535.1 Acidobacteriota bacterium
AGGCGCGGCACTCGTCCTCGCCGACCGTGAAGAACGAGATGTAGCCGAGCAGATCGTAGCTGGCGCGGATCACGCGATCGAGCCCCGACTCGCTGAGGCCGAGGTCGGCGAGAAACGCGGCCGCATCCGACGAGTCGAGCTGCGCGATCTCGAGCTCGATCTTCGCGCACACCGCGACGTCCGCCGTCCCGGCGCGCGAGAGAAATGACGTCAAGCCGGCCGCCTCCGCGGCGAGTTCGCCACGAGTCGCCGTGTCGGCGCCCGGCGCGAGCTGTGACTCGTCCAGGTTGATCACGATGAGGAGCGGCTTGGCGGAGAGAAACTGGAATCCACGCAGGCGTTTGAGATCTTCGCCCTTGAGGTCGAGCGCGCGGAGCGGCCGTCCGTCTTCGAGGGCGGCCCTGCAGAGCGTGATCACGTCGCGCTCGCGCTCGAGCTCGCCCGTGCGGCTCCTTTTCAGGTCTTTCTCCAGCCGCTCGAGCCGGCGCTCGGCGACGCCGAGGTCCGCCAGGATGAGCTCGTCTTCCATGGCCTGTGCGTCGCGAGAGGGATCGACGGGGCCCGATGGGTGCGCGACGGCCGGATCCTGAAACGCGCGCAGCACGTGGACGAGCGCGTCGGCGTTCTTGTACGCCGCCACGTCAACGAGCGCTTGTACGCCCCCGGTTCCGCCCGGCATCGCGAGGTCGGTGAATTCGACCGTCGCAGGCACGCGTTTCCGCGGGTTGTACATCGCGGTGAGCCGATCCAGCCGCGCGTCCGGCACTTTCGAAATGCCGATCGACGCCTCGCCCCTGCCGTGCGTCTGGCGACCGGTCTCCCGCGCGCTGGTCATGAGCTGAAAGAGGGTGGACTTGCCGCTGGATCCGAATCCGATGAGGGCTGCCCTGAGCATGAGAAGATCTGCATCCTAGCACCGTCCCGTCGCCGCAGTTCCGTTCGGGGTTTGACCCGGCGTCTGGCGCCTTGATCAGACCGGGCAGACCGTGCGGTTGGGGTCGGGCGGATGGCGTACGCAATATATCTTCCGAGAGGCGATTAAACGCGAATATTTGGCGTAACTTACTGACGGGGTGGATTTTGCGGTTGACATCCACTCGAGCGTCTCCTACTATCGCAGTGGAGTTTTATGGTGGAAAGTGGGTTTCCGTGTAGGGGTTTGGAGTGTTCAGAGGTCACGAACAGGCCCGCATAGATGACAAGGGTCGACTCAAGGTCCCGAACGTGTTCCGTGCCTTCCTCGAGAGCAAATTCGGACGCGAGCTGTTCCTCACGAGCCTGACCGGCGAATACGTTCAACTCTATCCGATGCCCGTGTGGATCGACCGCGAGGAAAAGCTCGGCAAGATGCCGTCAACACACCCATCCAGACTGCGCTATCTCGATCGCGTCAACTACTTTGGCCAGGTCGCCGAGCTCGACACCCAGGGGCGCGTGCTCGTACCCGCGCGCCTCCGCGACACGGCGATGATAAGCGGCGACGTCGATGTGCTGGGCCAAATCAACTCGCTCGACGTCTGGAACCACGATCGCTTCCTGACCAAGCTTCAGCGGGAGCCTTTCACCGACGAAGACGCGCGCGCCCTCTCGGAGTTCGGCATCTGATGACGCACCTCCCGGTCTTGACCGCCGAGGTCCTCCGGCATCTGCGCCCCGAGCAGGGCGGTCTGTTCGTCGACTGCACCGTCGGGCCGGGCGGGCATTCCCGCGCGCTGCTCGAGGCTGGCGCCAGGCGCGTGATCGGCCTCGATCGCGATCTGGACGCGCTCGGCCGCGCCCGCGAGACCCTCGCGCCATGGGCCGACCGCGTCGAGCTCGTCCACGCCGATTATCGCACGCTCGACTCGGTGCTCGATCGCCGGCAGATCGCCCGGATCGACGGCGCGCTCGCCGACCTCGGCGTGTCGTCGCTGCAGCTCGACGCTCCGGGCCGCGGGTTCAGCTTCCAGCGCGATGAGCCGCTCGACATGCGCATGGACCGCAGCGGCGGCGACAGCGCCGCCGACCTCGTCGCGCGCTCGACGGAGCGGGATCTGGCCGACGCGATCTTCCAGTACGGCGAAGAGCGCTATTCACGACGCGTCGCGCGCGCTATCGTCGAAGCGCGCCACGACGCGCCGGTCGTCACGACGGGCCGGCTCGCGTCGATCGTGCGGCGGGCGATCCCCCGACGCGGGCCGATGCGCATCGATCCGGCGACGCGGACCTTTCAGGCGCTGCGCATCTGGGTGAATCGCGAGCTCGACGGCCTCGACCGGTTCGTCGAGGCGGCGGCCCGCCGCCTCCGCGCCGGCGCGCGGCTCGTCGTGATCGCCTTTCACTCGCTCGAGGACCGAATCGTGAAGCACACGCTGCGCGCGCTCCAGCAGCGCGACGCGCTCGTGCAGGTGTTGACGAAAAAGCCGATCGTGCCCCGCGACGACGAAGTGGAACGCAACCCGCGCGCGCGGAGCGCCAAGCTTCGCATCGCCGAAAGGATTGCCTGATGGAGCCCTTCGAATTCGCCATCAAGAAGGATGTGCGCAACAACCCGATCGTCCGCGAGGTGGACGAGGCGCGGCAGGTCGAGCTCGCGAAGTCGGTCGGCGTCGCCGCGTTCCTCGTGCTCGTCCTGCTCTTCTCGGCATGGCAGCATTTCGAGCTGCTCCGCCATGGTTATCAAATCGAGGAGATGAAGCGTCAGCGGGCCGCGGAAGAAGAAACGGGGCGCCGGCTGCGGCTCGAGGTCGACACGCTGAAATCCCCCAAGCGGATCGAGACGGTCGCCACCGAGCAGCTCCATCTCGTCACGCCGTCCCTTGACGACGCCATCGTGATCGAGCGCATCGTGCCGGCCGATCCGCCGGCGGCCTCGGTGGTTGCGCGGCGGTGATGACGGCTCCCGGCACGCCTGCCTTCGATGACTGGCGCGTCACGCTGAAGGCGCGCCTCCTGGTCGTCGTGTCCGTGCTCGCGCTCTGGGTCGTGGGCATCGAGACGAAGCTGGTCTACCTGCAGATCTTCCAGCATGCCGATCTGCTCGGCCGCGCCGAGCGCCAGCAGGAGCGGACCCAGGCGTCGCCGGCGAAGCGCGGCGACATTCTCGATCGGCGCGGCCGGGTCCTCGCCGCAAGCGCCGACGCCGACTCGATCATCGCCGTGCCGACTGCGATCGTCGGCGCGACGGAGGCCGCGAACAGGCTCTGCGGCGCTCTCGGCGACTGCGACGACAAAGATCGCCGGGCGCTCGCCGAGAAGCTTGGCCAGCGCAGAGCGTTCGCGTATGTGCGGCGCCAGGTCACTCCCGATCAGGCGCGGCGCGTCGCCGATCTCCATCTCGACGGCATCGGCTCCATCAAGGAAAGCAAGCGGTTCTACCCGAACAAGGAGCTGGCGGCGCACCTGCTCGGCTGGGTCGGGGTCGACAACAGGGGGCTGGGCGGCATCGAATACGCCTACGACCCGCAGATTCGCGGCAAGGCGGGCACCATCCTGATTCACACGGACGCGCGGCACCAGGCCTTCAGTCGCTTCGAGCGCCCGCCGACATCCGGATCGACCCTCGAGCTGACGATCGACGAGTACCTGCAGCACATCGCCGAACGCGAGCTGCATGCCGGAGTCGTCCAGAACCGCGCCGCCGGGGGCACCGCCATCATCATGAATCCGCACACAGGCGAGATTCTCGCGATGGCGAACGAGCCGACGTTCAACCCGAATGCGTATCGCGAGTTCGACGACGACGAGCGCCGCAACCGGGCGGTCCAGGATCTGTACGAGCCGGGCTCGACGTTCAAGGTCGTGACCGCATCCGCGGCGATCGAAGAAAAGGTGGTGCCGATCGACACGATGATCGACACCAGTCCGGGAGTCCTCCACATCGCCGGCCGGTCGAAGCCGGTGACCGAGGCGAGCCACCACAACTACCAGGTGCTGTCGTTCTCCGACGTGATCATCCGATCCAGCAACATCGGCGCCGTCAAGATCGGTTTCCGCGTCGGCACCGAGCGGCTCAGCCGGTACGTCGCGCGGTTCGGGTTCGGGCGCCCCGCGTCGCCCGACTTTCCCGGCGAGAGTCCAGGCATCGTGTGGGACGCGGCCAAGTGGACCGAGAGCGCGCTCGCGTCGGTGTCGATGGGCTATCAGATCGGCGTCACACCGCTGCAGATGGTCACCGCGGTCAGCTCGGTGGCCAACGGCGGCGAGCTGATCGAGCCGCGCGCCGTTCGCGCGGTCTACCGCGACAACCGCCGCTACGCCGTGCAGCCGAAGGTCGTACGCCGCACCGTCAGCGCCGATACCGCCGCGGCGCTCACCGGCATCATGGAAGGCGTGGTCGCCAATCCGCACGGCACGGCGAAGAAGGCGCAGATTCCGGGCTACCCGATCGCGGGCAAGACCGGCACGGCGGCGAAGCTCGTGAACGGCCGCTATTCGACGTCCGACTACAACGCGTCCTTCGTCGGCTTCATCCCTTCGCGCAATCCGGCCGTCGCGATCATCGTCGTCACCGACTCGCCGCGCACCTGGCCGGCCACCGGCGGCGCCGTCTCGGCGCCGGTGTTCAAGCGCATCGCCGAGGCGACGATTCGCTATCTCGGCGTCGGACCGACGATCAATCCGACGCCTGCCGTTTTCGTGGCGCGGCGCGACGGTCGGTCGGGCGCGCCCACCCGCCGCGCCGATTCGGACGATCCGGTCGTCAGCCTGGCGGCCGACGGACCGTCGGGAACCGTGCCGGATCTGCGGGGCCTGAGCGCGCGCGAAGCGGTACGCAAGCTCGTGAAGCTCGGGATGAGCGCGCGGGTGTCGGGCGACGGCTTCGTCGTGTCGCAGGAGCCCGTGGCCGGCGCGCCGATCGAGGGCGAAGGCTTGTGCCGCCTGGTGCTCGATCGATGGCCATCACGGCACGATCTCGGTGCGGGCCGCCCATGACGTGGGCTGAACTGGACGGCGCGCTGCGTGCACGTGGCGTGATCCGGTCAGACGACGCCTTGCGCCCGGAGGCTGCGGCCGGCGTGGTCACCGGCGTCGCGTACGACTCGCGCGCCGTGACGCCCGGCCAGGTGTTCGTCGCGCTCAAGGGGCAGCACGCCGACGGCACGTCGTTCGCCCGGCAGGCGATCGAGCGCGGCGCGGCGGCCGTCGTGTCCGAGCAGGCGGCGCCGCCCGGCGTCCCCGTTCCGTGGGCGATCGTCGCGGACGCACGGCTCGCGCTCGCGGTGCTGGCCGCGGCGTTCTATCGCGATCCCAGCGGCGAGATGCGGGTGATCGGCATCACCGGCACCAACGGCAAGACGACGACGGCGTATCTCATCGCGTCGATCTTCGACGCGGCCGGCATCCGCTGCGGCATCCTCGGGACCGTCGCCTATCGCATCGGCGGCGAGATCCGTGAAGCGACGCGTACGACGCCCGAAGCGCCCGACGTCCAGGAGCTTCTGCGCGAAATGGTCGATCGACAATGCGGCGCCTGCGCGATGGAGGTGTCGTCGCATGCGCTGTCGCTGCGCCGTGTCGATGGCATCACGTTCGCCGCCGGCGTGTTCACGAACCTGACCCGCGATCATCTCGATTTCCACGCGGACATGGACGAATACTTCCGTGCGAAGCGCCGTCTGTTCGAGATGCTCCCGCCCGACGCGCCGAGCCTGCTGAACGTGGACGATCCTCGTGGGATGGCGCTCGCCGGCGCCGGCGGCCGGCCGGTCACCTACGGGATCAACCGTCCGGCGGACATCCTGCCGGGGCCCTTGTCGTTCTCGCTCGCAGGGCTGACGTTCGACGTCCGCACGCCGAGGGGCGCGCTGCACGTGCGCTCGAAGCTGGTTGGCCGTCCCAACGTCTACAACATCCTCGCGGCGATCGCGGCCGCCGCTTCTCTCGACGTGCCCTTCGACGCGATCGAGATCGGCCTGCAGTCGCTCGACGGCGTGCCCGGCCGATTTCAAGTCGTCTCCAGCGCCACCGACGAAGTCACCGTCGTCGTCGACTACGCGCACACCGACGACGCGTTGCGCAACCTGCTCGAGACCGCGCGTCCGCTCGCGGGTGGGCGCCTGATCACGGTGTTCGGCTGCGGCGGCGATCGCGACCGCACGAAGCGCCCTCTGATGGGCGCGGTCGCCGGACGCCTGAGCGATCTCATCGTGATCACCTCGGACAACCCGCGGAGCGAGGATCCGAACCGGATCATCGAAGAGGTACAGCGAGGCATCACGGCGGACACGCGTCGCCCCGAGCCTGTCGAAGGCCGCGACGAGGCGCAGGGCCCGCTGACGATCGTCGATCGGCGCGCGGCGATCGCGAAGGCAATCGAGCTGGCGCGGCCGGGCGATCTCGTGCTCGTCGCCGGCAAGGGGCACGAAAAGTATCAGGTGATTGGCGATCGCGTGCTGCCGTTCGACGACGTCGCCGTGGCGCGCGAGGCGCTGGCGCGGCGTGGTGTATGGAACAGATCGTCCTGAGCCCGTCGCTCTTCGACCTCGCTCAGGGCGACCCTGAGGTGCTCGAGACGGGCATCCTTCGCCGGGCTGAGGGTGAGCGGCGAGTCGAAGGGCCTGTCCTGAGCGAGACGCGCATCCGTCGCCGGGCTGAGGGTGAGCGAGTCGAAGGGCTCGCGGGCGTGTGGTGGTGAGCGAGATCCCGCTGACCGCGTCGTGGGTGGCGGCCGAGATGGACGGTGCGATCACGGCGGGCGACGAAACGCGCGAGTTCGGGGGCGTGTCAATCGACACACGGACGTTGAAGGCCGGGGACCTGTTCATCGCCATTCGTGGCGATCGGTTCGACGGAGCGGAATTTGCCGCTTCGGCGATCGATGCGGGGGCGGCCGGTGTCGTCTTGCCCCGCGGCCGCAGCGGGAGCCTTTCCGTCTTCGCGAACGCGGCGGCGGACGGCCGAAGCGCTGGCGGAGGCTGGTCAGGCGAGCGCGGGCGTCTTCAACCGGTCGTGATCGAGGTCGACGACACGACCGCGGCACTGCAGGCGCTGGCGCACGGCATTCGGCGCGAGTCGGGCACTCGAGTCGTGGCCATCACCGGCAGCGCCGGCAAGACCACGACGAAGGAAGTGGCGAGCGATTTTCTCGAAGGGCGGTACCGGGTGGTCCGCAACCGCGGGAACTTCAACAACCACATCGGGCTGCCGCTGTCGCTCATCGAGCTGAGACAGCGGCCGGAGATCGCCGTTGTCGAACTGGGCATGAATCACGCTGGAGAGATCAGCACGCTGGTGCGCGTCGCCCGGCCGGACCTGCGGGTGTGGACGAACGTCGGTGAAGCACATCTCGGGTTTTTCGCGTCGCTCGACGCGATCGCCGACGCGAAGGCGGAAATCCTCGAGGGCGCTGACGCGTCGACGGTGCTGGTCGCGAACGCGGACGACGAGCGGATTGCGGCGCGGATGCGGTCCTTTCGCGGCCGCGTCGTGACCTTCGGGATCGCCCGCGACGCCGATATCCGCGCGTCGCGCTTCGTCGACCGGGGTATCGAAGGCACGACCGCACGCGTCACGACGCCGCATGGAAGCGTCGACATTGCCACGCCGCTCGTCGGCTGGGGGAACCTGGCGAACATCCTTGCGGCGACCGCGGTGGCGCTGGAGCTCGGCGTGCCGCTCGCCTCCGTTGCCGAGAAGGCCGCGCAGCTGCGTCCCGCGTCACACCGGGGCGAAATCGTGCGGTTGTCGAGCGGCATTACCATCGTGGACGACAGCTACAACGCCAACCCGACCGCGACGAAGGCCGCGCTCGCCGTGCTCGCCGGCTCGCGCGCGTCGCGCCGCATCGCCGTCATCGGCGAGATGCTCGAGCTCGGCGACCGCGCGGCGGAGCTGCACGAAGGCGTGGGACGCGCGGCGGCGAACGCGGGCGTGGACCTCCTGCTCGCGGTTGGCGGTGGTCCCGCGATGGCGCTCGCCGACGCCGCGGTCCGAGCGGGGATGCCTCGCGCGAGTGTCCGTCACTTCGCCACGATCGACGAGGCGGCGGATGCCGCCGTCGCGCTCGTGCGGGCAGGCGACGTCGTGCTCGTGAAAGGGTCGCGGGGCGTGAAGACGGATCGCGTGGTCGAGCGTCTCAAGTCGGCGCGGTCGGAGCGCGGCTGATGCTGTATCACCTGCTCTTCCAGCTGGTGTATCCGCGGACGCAGCTCGCCGTCCTGAACGTCACGCGCTACATCACGTTCCGTACCGCGGCGGCCACGCTCTCTGCCCTCGCGATCAGCCTCGCGTTCGGGCCATGGCTGATCCGCAAGCTGCGCGAGTTCCAGATCGGCCAGGTGATCCGCGCGGAAGGGCCCCTGACACATCAGCAGAAGACCGGAACGCCGACGATGGGCGGGTTGCTGATTCTGACGGCGGCACTGGTGCCGACGTTGTTGTGGGCCGATCTGACGAATGCCTACGTCTGGATTGCGGTGCTGACGACGGCCGGCTACGGCGGCATCGGCTTCGCGGACGACTACCTGAAGATCGTGCGGCGATCCCATCACGGCCTGTTGCCGCGCTACAAGATGGGGTTTCAGGTGCTCATCGGCATCGGCGTCGGCGTCGCGTTGCTGGTGCTGCAGCACGAAGGTCTCTACAACACGCGGCTGGTCTTCCCGTTCTTCAAGCGGCTGATCCCGGATCTCGGCTGGTGGTACCTGACGTTCGCGGTGTTCGTGCTCGTGGCCGAGTCGAACGCCGTGAATCTCACCGACGGTCTGGACGGCCTGGCGATCAGCGTGTTCGCGATTGCCGCGGCGGCATATACCGCGCTGGCCTACGTGACCGGCCACCGGGTGTTCGCCGAGTACCTGCTGCTGGTGCGCTTTCCGCAGGCCGCCGAGCTGACGGTGTTCTGCGGCGCGCTGGTCGGCGCGTCGCTGGGATTCCTCTGGTACAACTCGTACCCCGCCGAGATTTTCATGGGCGACATCGGGTCGCTCGCGCTCGGTGCCGCGCTCGGCATTGTCGCGATTCTCATCAAGCAGGAGCTGCTGCTGCCGATCGTCGGCGGGATCTTCGTGCTCGAAGCGCTCTCGGTGGTCCTGCAGGTCGGGTATTTCAAAGCGACCGGAGGTCAACGCCTCTTCCGTATGGCGCCGCTGCATCACCACTTCGAGCTGAGCGGATGGAGCGAGCCGAAAGTGATCACGCGCTTCGTCATCGTCGGGATCATTTTTGCGTTGTTCAGTCTGGCCACGCTCAAGCTCCGCTGAACGGATTCATGGCGAGGGATCTGGCATTCGACGTCACCGGCAAACGCGTCACCGTCGCGGGAGCCGCGAGAAGCGGCCTGGCCGCCGCGGAGTTGCTCGCCCGCCGGGGCGCGCACGTGACGCTTTCCGACACGCGGAGCGAGGCACCGGAAACCGAGCCGCTGACACGACTCGGCGTGCAGCTGGAGCTGGGGGGCCACCGGACGCAGACCTTCACGACCGCCGATCTCATCGTCCTCAGCCCCGGCGTGCCGCCGGAGCAGGCGGCGGTGCAGGCCGCGCGCGGGGGCGGCGTGCCGGTGATCGCGGAGATCGAGCTTGCGTCGCGCTGGCTCCTCGGCCGCGTCGTCGCCATCACCGGCACCAAGGGCAAATCGACGACGACGGCGCTGACCGGCCGGATGCTGGAGGCGGCGGGATTCAAGGTGACGGTCGGCGGCAATATCGGCGCCCCCCTCAGCGCCCAGGTGGGCGACTCGACGCCGGACACGTTCCACGTGGTGGAGGCCAGCAGCTTCCAGCTCGAGCAGATCGACACGTTCCATCCGTGGATCGCCGTGATGCTCAATTTCTCACCGGATCATCTCGATCGACATCCGGACGTCGACGCGTACGCCGCGGCGAAGGCGCGGATCTTCGAGAACCAGGACGCGGGCGACTTCGCCGTCGTCAACGCCGACGATCCGGCGGTCCTGGCGATCGCGCGGCGCGGTCGCGCCGCGATGCGGCCGTTCGCCCGCGCCAGCTCGATCGACCACGGCACGGTCGTCGAAGACGGATGGATCGTCAATCGGACGCGCGATGCGACCGAACGGCTCGTCCCGCTCGAGGCGATCCATCTGCTCGGCCCGCATCTGGTGTATGACGTCATGGCGGCAGCCACCGTGGGCGCGATCGCCGGCGCGGCGCCGACGGCCATGACCGCCGCGGTCAACACGTTCCGCGGCCTCGAGCACGCGATGGAGCTCGTCGCCGACGTACGCGGCGTGCGGTTCGTGAACGACTCGAAGGCGACCAACGTCGAGGCGGCGCTGCGATCGATCGAGAGCTTCGATCGGGATCTCGTGCCGATTATCGGCGGTCGTTTCAAAGGCGGCGACCTCCGCCTGCTGCGCGAGCCGCTGAAGGCGCGCGCCAGGGCCGTCGTCGCAATCGGCGAAGCGCGCCCGCTGGTGCGCGACGCGCTGGCCGATCTGATCGACGTGCACGACGCGAACACGTTCGGGGACGCGATCGAGCGCGCCTACACGCTGGCGAAGCCGTCAGGGGTGGTGCTGCTCGCGCCGGCGTGCGCGAGCTTCGATATGTTCCGCGACTACGCTGAACGGGGAAGGCGCTTCAAAGAAGAGGTGAAGCGGATCAGCGTCCGTGAGCGGTGAGCCGTCGTCAGCCGGTTGTTGCGGTCGAGGATTGGCTGCTGGGAACCCAGGCTGCCCCGGCCTGGGAAGCTGATGCCTCTGCCCGACGCCGGCTGATGACGGCTGACCGCTCACGGCGAATGGTAATGCGCTCGAGGGGACGTTTCGGAAGAAACGAGATCGAGCTTTAGGTGCGGCCGGAAAAACGGGCGCCCTGCGCCTGGACAGCCTGAAAGGCTGCGCCCCGCGGGGAACCGGCTGAAGGCCGCACGTGACGGAGCAGATGGCCAGAAAGCTGAAGTCGGACAAGGTGCTGTTCATCACGACGATCCTCCTGGTCGCGCTCAGCGTCGTCATGGTGTACAGCGCGTCGGCGCCGGTCGCCCTCGAGCGCTACGGCAGAGCTTCGATATTCCTCATCAAGCAGGGGATGTTTTCGCTCCTGGGCATCGCGCTGCTGTACATGTTGATGCGGATCGACTACCGCTGCTACCGCGAGCCGGTGTTCATCTGGTCGTGCCTAGCATTCGTGACGCTCGCGCTCGTCGCCGTCTACTTCAACGCGCCCGTGAACGGGGCGCGGCGATGGTTCAGCGTCGCGGGCATCGGCGTGCAGCCATCGGAACTGGCGAAGCTGGTCGCGATTTTCTTCATCGCCGCGCTCCTCGAGCGCCGCATGCATCGCATCGACGACGTCGGCTACTCGCTGCCGCCGATCGCCATCGTCGTGCTCGGGTTCGTCGCGCTCATCCTGCCCGAGCCCGACTTCGGGACGTCGATGTCGCTGATGCTGATCGCGGCCGTCATGGTGTTCGCGGCGGGTCTCAACTACCGCTACATCATCGGCGCCGCGCTCGCGGCGCTGCCGGTCCTCTACATAGTGATCATGGGCTCCGCGTATCGGCGCCGCCGCACGTTCGCGTTTCTCAATCCGTGGGACGACCCGCTCGGCGACGGCTTCCAGATCATTCAGTCGCTCATCGCCATCGGCACGGGTGGTGTGTGGGGGAAAGGACTGATGAACGGCGTTCAGAAGCTGTTCTATCTGCCCGAGCCGCACACCGACTTCATCTTCTCCGTCATTTCGGAGGAGCTGGGGCTCGTCGGCGCCACCGCCGTGGTGGTCTGCTTCTCGGTCGTCGCGTGGCGGGGAATGCGCATCGCGCTGCGCGCGCCCGACGCGTTCGGCGCGCTCCTCGCGCTCGGGCTGACGACGATGGTCGCGGTGCAGGCGCTGGTGAACATCAGCGTCGTGCTCGGCCTGATGCCGACGAAAGGGCTTCCGCTGCCGTTCGTGAGCGCCGGGGGATCGTCGCTGCTGATCAATTTCGCGGGGATGGGGATTCTGCTCAACGTGTCTCAGCACGCGACCGAGGCATGAATGGCGCAGCCGTTGCGGGTCGTGATTGCCGGTGGCGGCACCGGCGGTCACCTGTATCCGGGGATCGCGGTGGCGCGCGAGCTGCTGTCGCGGCGTCCGGACGCACGGGTGTCGTTTGCGGGAACGGCGCGCGGCATCGAAGCGCGGGTGGTGCCGCGCGAAGGGTTTCCTCTGGATCTGATTCGCAGCGGCGGCGTGAAGGGAAAGTCGCTCCTCGACCGGGCGCGCGGCGCGTCGCTCGTGCCGCTCGGCCTCGTGGACGGGTGGCGGATCGTCTCGACACGGCATCCGGCGCTCGTCATCGGCGTCGGTGGTTACAGCTCGGGGCCGGTCGTCCTCGTCGCCGCGCTGCGCGGTGTGCCGACGATGCTGCTGGAGCAGAACGCGGTGCCAGGGCTCACCAATCGACTGCTCGCGCGTTACGTCGAGGCGGCGGCGGTGACGTTCAACTCGACACAGGCGTTCTTCGGTTCGAAGGCGTTTGTCAGCGGCAACCCGGTCCGGCCGGAGTTCTTCGCGGCGACGGGATCTCATCAGGAGTCGGCTCTCGATGACGAGGCGTCCGTCATACGCGTCTTGGTCTTCGGCGGCTCTCAGGGGGCACACGCGATCAACATGGCCATGGTGGAGGCAGCGGCGCTGTTGGCGGCCGGCGGCTCGCATCTTCGTCTCGTCCACCAGACAGGTGAACGGGATGTCGAGATGGTGCGCGCCGCCTACCGGCAGGCCGGACTTCAGGCCGAGGTCGAGCCGTTTCTCTACGACATGGGACGGCAACTCGGGACTGCCGACGTCATCGTCTGCCGCGCCGGCGCGACGACGCTGGCGGAGATCACCGCGGCGGGCAGAGCGGCGATTCTGATTCCGCTGCCGACCGCCACCGACGATCACCAGCGGAAGAACGCCGAGGCGCTGGCCGCGGCCGGTGCCGCGGAGGTGCTGTTGCAGCACGACGTCACCGGGCCGGTGCTTGCGGACCGGCTGCTCGCGCTCGCCGGGGATCGCGCGCGCCGGCAGCGGATCTCGGCGGCGGCGCGGTTGCTGGCCCGGCCGGACGCGGCGCGGGTCATCGTCGACCGGGCGATGGAACTCATCCGTACGTAGGCGGCCCTTTCAGGACCGCCTGGCCCGGCGGGCCTGAAAGGCCCGCCCTACATGAGACAGGTCGTTGCTGGGCAAGACGCGTCACGTGCACTTTGTCGGGGTCGGCGGAATCGGCATGAGCGGGATTGCCGAATTGCTCGCCAATCTCGGCTACATCGTCAGCGGCTCGGACGAGAAGCGCTCGGCGACGACCGATCGGCTGGCGATGCTGGGCATCCGCGTCGCGATCGGGCACGACGCGGCGCACGTCGGCGAGGCGGACGTCGTCGTGATCTCGTCGGCCGTGCGGGCGGCCAACCCGGAAGTCGCGGAAGCGGCGCGGCGGCAGATTCCGGTGATTCCGCGCGCCGAGATGCTCGCCGAGCTGATGCGTCTCCGCTTCGCGATCGCGGTCGCGGGCGCGCACGGCAAGACGACGACGACGTCGATGATCGCGCTGATGCTCGAGCGGGCCGGTCTCGATCCGACGGCGGTGATTGGCGGACGCCTCAGCGCGTTCGGCAGCAACGCGCGGCTCGGCCGCGGCGAGCTGATGGTGGCCGAGGCGGACGAAAGCGATCGGTCGTTTCTGAAACTGTTCCCGACAATCGCGGTGATTACGAACATCGACCACGAGCACCTCGAGAATTACGGCGGCTTCGACGACCTCCAGCAGGCGTTCGTCGACTTCGCCAACAAAGTGCCGTTCTACGGCGCCGTCATTGCCTGCGTGGACGACGCGAATCTCGCGGCCGTCATGCCGCGCGTGGCGCGGCGCGTCACCGCCTACGGCCTCGAATCGACAGAGGCCGACGTGACCGCGAGCGACGTGACGCTGGGACCGCTGAGCGTGACGGCGACGGTCACGCGGCGCGCGCGCGGTCCGGCAGGCGCGCCAGGTTCGGACGATCGCCGGAAGGTGCAGGTGACGCTCGGGAGGCTGGCGCTCGCTGTGCCCGGGCGCCACAACCTGCTGAACGCGCTGGCCACCATCGCCGTCGGCATGGAGCTCGGCCTGTCATTCGACCAGGTGGCCGCCGGCTTGAAGGAGTTCCGCGGGGCGGAGCGGCGGTTCGACGTGCGCGGCGAGCCGAACGGCATTCTGGTCGTCGACGACTACGGTCATCACCCGACCGAGATCGCCGCGGTGCTCGCGGCGGCACGGACGTTCAGCCGCCGGATCGTCGTCGCATTTCAGCCGCACCGGTTCACGCGAACCGCGGCGCTGATGAGCGCCTTCGGGCCGGCGCTCGAAGGCGCCGACCACATCGTGCTGACCGACATTTACGCCGCCGGCGAGGAACCACTGCCGGGCGTCACGCTCGCCGCGCTGGGCGCCTCGGTCCGCCGCAGCGTGAACGTGCCGGTCGATCTGGTGCCGGACGTCGACGATGTCATTCCGGCCATCGCTCGCGTGGCGAAGCCCGGCGACATCGTCATCACGCTTGGCGCCGGGTCGATTGGCAGCGTGCCAGACCGGCTCGTCGCCGCGCTCGGGGGCGCAGCAGGCTCCGCCCCTCTGATCCCTGGCGCGGCCGCCACGGCCCCACGCGCAGGGACGGAGCAGGCTCCGCCCAAGGGGGATCGTTCATGAACGCTGTTGCCGCGCCCGCCGATCGCCGTTTCCACCGCGCGCACGTCAAGCCGGCGCGCAGGAAGCGAAGCTGGCGGGCGCTCATCAAGCCGCTGCTGCTGTCCGGCGCGCTCGGCGTCCCGCTGGCGTACGGCGTGTACTGGGCGTCGAGCGTGGCGGCGCGCGCGCACGTGCTTCAGGTGGAACGCATTGTCGTGCGTGGCAACAACCGGTTGTCGAGGGGCGAAGTGCTCGCGGTGCTGAACGGTCTGCGCGGCGAGAGCCTCGTCTGGACCGACCTCGATCGCTGGCGCACGAGGCTGCTGGCGTCGCCCTGGGTGCGGGACACGGCCCTTCGGCGCTCCCTGCCGTCAACCGTAGAGGTCGTCGTGACCGAGCGGCAGCCGATCGGGATCGGGCGCATCAACGGCGACATGTATCTCGTCGACGAACGGGGCGTGATCATCGATCAGTACGGGCCGCGCTACGCCGATCTCGATCTGCCGATCGTCGACGGCCTCCCGGCGTCGCCGACCGGCCGTGGATCGACGACCGACGAAGCGCGCGCGGAGCTCGCAGCGCGGGTGATTGCCGCGGTCCGGATGATGCCCCAGGTGGCGCGCCGGTTGTCGCAGGTCGACGTCACCGACGCGCACAACGCGACCGTGATTCTCAACCGCGATCGGGCGGTCCTTCAACTCGGCGACGACCGGTTCCTCGCGCGGCTCCAGGCGTATCTCGACCTCGCACCGGCACTGCGCGAGCGCGTCCCGGACATCGACTACGTGGATCTGCGGTTCGACGATCGGATTTATGTGCGCCCGGCGAAGGTCACCAGGCCGACTGGGGCGACCGGCACCGCTGAAGCGGCGCCCCACGAGCGAAGGAAGTAGCGGCCCTTCAGGGCGCATGACCGACGTCGCGCGGCCCTTCGGGGCTGCGAGCGCACAAGGCAGGGCGGCGCTTCGGGGCTGCCGACGCAGACGTGGCGCGGCCTTCAGGGCTGCCAGAGACAGCGTCGCGCGGCCCTTCAGGGCTGCGAGCGCACAAGGCAGGGCAGCGCCTTCAGCGCTGCCAACGCAGACGTGGCGCGGCCCTTCAGGGCTGCCGTGGGAGACCCGAGTGGCGCGAAAAGAGCGGTACCTGGTCGGTCTCGACGTCGGCACCTCGAAAGTGACGGCGGTGGTCGCCGAGATGCTGGACGGCGCGGGGCTGGACATCGTCGGGCTGGGCGTCGCCGAATCGCGCGGCATCCGCCGCGGCGTCGTGGTGAATCTCGAGGCCGCGGTCGATTCGATCAAGAAGGCGATTGATGAGGCCGAGCTGATGGCGGGCGTCGAGATCGACACGGCGCATCTCGCGCTGACGGGGCCGCACATCAAGGGCTTCAACAGCCGCGGCGTGATCGCCGTGGCCGGGAAGAACCGCGAGATCACGCGCGAGGACGTCCGGCGCGCCATCGACGCCGCCAAGGCGGTCTCGCTGCCGACAGGCCGGGAAATCCTGCACGTGCTGCCGCAGGACTTCGTCGTCGACGAACAGGACGGCATCGGCGCGCCGGTCGGGATGACCGGGGCTCGCCTCGAGGTGAACGTCCACATCGTCACCGGCAGCCAGAGCTCGACGCAGAACATCGTCGCGTGCGTGAACCGTGCCGGCGTAACGGTAGCGGAGACCGTGGCCGAGCAGATCGCCGCGAGCGAGTCCGTGCTGACCGAGGACGAGAAGGAGCTCGGCGTCGCGCTCGTCGACATCGGCGGCGGCACGACCGATATCGCGATCTACGAGCGCGGCAGCCTCTGGCACACCGCCGTGGTCGGCGTCGGCGGCGATCACTTCACGAACGACATCGCCGTGGGTCTGCGGACGCCGGTGCCCGACGCGGAGAAGATCAAGCGCAAATGCGGCTGCGCGCTCTCGGGCATGGTCGACGAAGACGAGACGATGGAGGTTGCGAGCGTGGGCGGCCGGAAGCCGCGCGTGATGGCGCGCCGCATCCTGTCCGAGATCCTGCAGCCTCGCGCCGAGGAGATCTTCCACCTGGTGTGGGACGAAATCCGCCGGGCCGGCTACGAGAAGAGCCTCAACTCCGGCATCGTGCTGACCGGCGGCGGTGCCATCCTCGACGGCATGCCGGAAATCGCCGAGCAGATTTTCGACCTGCCGATCCGCCGCGGCTGCCCCGGCGGCGTCGGCGGCCTCGCCGATCACGTGAACAGCCCGACGTTCGCGACCGGCGTCGGCCTGGTCCTCTACGGGTATCGCAATTCGATAGGAGAGTCGGCGCGCCCGCCGGTCGGCGCCGGCGCGTTCGTTCGTGTCGCCGGCAGGCTGCGCGGACTGTTCAGAGAATTCTTTTGACGGCGGGCACATCGGGCGACGGGCTTGAAGGCCGGCGCCCTGAACCAGGAGACGACGCATGGACGATTACACGGCTGGCGATGCGACGCGTGAGGCTCCACGTCTGAGACTGCGGCTCGACGAAGAGTCCACCATGGGCGCCCGCCTCAAGGTCATCGGCGTCGGCGGAGGCGGCAGCAATGCCGTCAACCGGATGGTCCAGACCGGACTCGACGGCGTCGAATTCATGGTCGTGAACACGGATCTGCAGGCGCTGCGCATGAACGCCGCCTCGATGAAGCTGCAGATCGGCAGCAAGCTGACCAAGGGCCTTGGCGCGGGCGCCGATCCGAACGTCGGGCGTCAGGCCGCGCTCGAGGACACGGAAAAGATCATCCAGGCCCTCGACGGCGCCGACATGGTCTTCGTGACGACGGGCCTCGGCGGCGGTACCGGCACCGGCGCCACGCCGGTCATCGCCAGCCTCGCCAGCGAGCTCGGCGCGCTGACCGTCGCCGTCGTCACCAAGCCGTTCAAGTTCGAAGGCAGGAAACGGCAGATGCAGGCGGAGCGCGGCCTCGACGCGCTCCGCGAGTGCGTCGACACCATCATCACGATCCCGAACGAACGGCTGCTCACGATCATCGATCGCACGACACCGATGACCGAGGCGTTCGCGACGGCAGACGATGTGCTGCGGCAGGCGATTCAGGGGATCTCGGATCTGATTCTGGTGCCGGGGCTGATCAACCTCGATTTCGCCGACGTCAAGACGATCATGGCCGGCATGGGGATGGCGATGATGGGCACGGGCGTCGCCGAAGGGCAGGATCGCGCCATGGAAGCGGCGCGCCGCGCCATCTCCAGCCCGCTGCTCGAGGGCACGTCGGTGACCGGCGCCCGCGGCGTGATCATCAACGTCACCGGCGGGCCGGACCTGTCGCTCGTGGAGGTGAGCGAGGCGTCGTCGATCGTGCAGGAGGCCGCCGATGAAGAGGCGAATATCATCTTCGGCGCCGTCGTCGAGCCCGCGCTGAAGGGCAAGGTGAAGATCACGGTGATTGCCACCGGGTTCGGACCGGTGGCGGCCGCCCGGCCGGCCACGGGAGCGGCGCGGACGCCCGTCGACTTGTCGCACTACGCCGACGTCCCACGTGTGCGCGCCGACGCCGTGCCGGCCCCGATCGGGCCGATGACGTCCCCGAAGCTGTCAATCGCCAGACGGCCGCTGGTCGATCACCCAATCGCCGTCTCCGCGAGCGCTGCGCCGGTCTCTTCCCCCGCCGGTCCGCCGGCCGGGCCGACGCTTCCCGCCGGCGCCGGCGGCAGCGAAACGCCCCGGAATGCCCCCGAGGCGGAGGAGGCCGCCATGGATCGCGATTTCGACCTCAGCTCGTTCGACGTGCCCGCGTTCCTGCGGCGCCAGGAAGGCTGAGCTGCGGCAGGTGCCCGCCGGGCGATCATCGCTCTCGATGGTAGAGTAGATAGATCCACGGCACTCGAGAACGCCGACGTCTGAGCCTCAAGGGACGAATCCCTCCACGGGGCCCGACCGAGGCCGTCCGAGCCGCCTCACATGAAGGCCTGGGAACAACGCGAACGCGCACGGCAAACCCTCGCGAAAGAAGTCGGCTACATCAAGAAGCCGCACGGCGATCGTCTGCGCGTGGCCCTCGCGTTTCCGAACACCTACTGGGTCGGGATGTCGAACCTCGGCTTCCAGACGGTGTACCGCCTCTTCAACGCCGAGGAGGACATCGTCTGCGAGCGATTCTTTCTCCCGCCGAAGCAGGAGCTGGTCGAGTTGTCCGCGGCGAATGCGCCGCTGCTGTCCCTCGAGTCCCAGACGCCGGTCGGCGACTTCGACGTCGTCGCGTTCTCGGTGTCCTTCGAGTGGGACTACGTGAACGTGCTGACCCTGCTCCGCCTTGCCGGCATTCCAAGCTATGCCGTCGAGCGCTCGGCGCGCCACCCGTTGATCGTGATAGGCGGCGCCGTCACGTTCGTGAACCCCGAGCCGCTCTCGCCCTTCGCCGACGCGATCGCGGCCGGCGAGGGCGAGGCGCTGGTCCAGGGTCTACGCCGGGCCGTTGCCGCCGCGACCGGCCGCGACGATCTCCTGAGGCTCCTCGCCACCGAGCGCGGCTTCTACGTGCCGTCGCTGTACGAGCCGCGGTACGCCGGGGACGGAACGCTCACCGGCTACACCGTACGAGCCGGGGTCGACGCGCCGTTGCCGGTCCGCAAGGCCGCGTTGAAGACGACGGAGGCGGTGGATCCGCCGGTGACGAGCATTTTCACGCCGGACACGGAATTCGGATCGCGCTTCCTGATTGAGATCGTCCGGGGTTGCGCGAACCTCTGTCGCTTCTGCTGGGCCGGCTACAACTATCTGCCGGTCCGCGCGTTCTCCACCGATCGCATCCTCGATCTCGCGCGTGCCGCGCGCACGCACGCGAACCGCGTGGGGCTCGTGTCGATCGCGTTGTGCGACCACCCGGACATCGAGCACATCCTCGCGAACCTGAACGGGATGGGCTACTCCATCAGCCCGGCCTCGCTGCGGCTCGACGATCTGACCGGGTCGATCGTCCGGGTCCTGCGAGAGAGCGGTGAGCGGACGCTCACCATCGCCCCGGAAACCGGCTCCGACCGGCTCCGTCGCGTCATCAACAAGACCGTGACCAACGACGAGATTCTCGACCGGGCCGATCTGATCTTCGCGAGCGGCATCGAGAACCTGAAGCTCTATTACATGATCGGCCTCCCAACCGAGACGGACGAGGATCTCGTGGCGATTCGCGATCTGACGCTGCAGATCCGCGACCGGATGCTGAAGTACGCGCGCCCGAGAGGCCAGATAGGCCGCATTGTCGGGAGCGTGAACCCGCTGATTCCGAAGCCTGGCACCGCATATCAGTGGATCCCCATGGAAGACCCGGCTGCCGTCGATCGTAAGATCAAGCGGCTGCGCAGCCTGACGGCCGACATCGACAATGTGTACTTCAACATCAAGTCCGAGCGGCACTCGTACTTTCAGGCGCTGCTCTCGCTCGGCGACCGCCGCGTCGCCCCGGCGATTGCGATCGCCGAGCGGAACGGACAGAACTGGCGCGCCGCGGTCGCCGACGCGGGCATCGACGGCGACTTCTACGTTTTCCGCGATCGCAGCGGCGACGCCGCGTTGCCGTGGGACATCATCGACGGCGGCTTGAAGCGCCCGTTCTTCGAAGCCGAGTACGCGAAGAGCCTCCGCGAGGAATGGACACTGCCGCCGAAGCGCGCGAAGGAAAACGCGCACCTTCTGCCGGTGATTCAATGATCGGCAGTCGTTTGGCCAATCACGCGACTCAGCTGGCGATCGCGGCCCGCTCCTCGTACGCCTGAAACGCTTCCAGAATCAGATCGCGCAGCTTGCTCTGAGCCGTGGTGTCGACAATGGGTCGCAACAGGGCGAACGTGCGGCGCTCGCCGTTGACGCTGTACTGGCGCGCCGGGAAGGTCACGTTGCGCCCGTTGCCGCCGCGCCGTTCCCAGATTGAGAAGCCAATCAGCTTCATGCCCTCCATCGGGCCGTCGCTGAAATGCAGTTCCGCATCGGCGAGCTTCCCGGGTGGATTCCCTTTTTCGTTCGGTGTGATCTTGATCGTCACAGGACACACTCCTTCCAAGCCAGGCCGGCATTCTGGCGGCGTTTCTTGCGGCCCTTCCTACGGCCGTTCTTGCCGCCCTTTGTTCGCCGCGCGCGTCGAACGCTGCGTGGTAGCCGGCGTGTCGAGGATGATCAAGCGAGGGGCCGGGAGCGCACGCAAGGCGCGTGTTCGTAAGACGCAGGG